>DATHCX010000091.1:0-45087 GCA_035319325.1 Desulfomonilaceae bacterium | reverse complement strand
CTTGCCAAAATGATCGAGACCAAGACCGGAATAGAGGTGATCCTCGGCACCCACGATTACCACTGACCAGCCTGACGGGGGTCGTCTGCGCAGAGGCACGAGCAAGGCGGGTTACTTGGATTTTACATCCGGCTTTTTCAGTGCCGCGGCCACGGCTTCGAACAGGAACAGTTCGCAGTAATCGCACAGATAGTTAAGTTTCTGGTCAAGGTCCATGATGCTGTTCGATGCTCGCATGACACACCGGCCGGAATGACAGTGGGGAACATTGAAGGTATGGCCGATCTCGTGAAGAGCGACTTTCGCCACACGGTCGAGAAACTGCTCCCGTGAAACGGGATCGTCTCCCGGGCCTTTGTACAGGCGATGGTACGACATCACTGCCGCTGCTCCTCCCATGTACGCTTCACCGAAAACATATGTGAGAATGGGATTCCCGAGGTCCTTGCTCGTGACGCCCAGAACCTTCAGCCCCAGACGGGAATGATGGTCGTTCAGGTGCCGGATGATGGTCATAGCATTGTACTGATTCCGATTTTCCATGTACGCCTCAGCCGGAACGAGAACCACGTCCGAGACATCCACGGGCAGTCTGAGAACACCCTGGAGGCTGTCGCTTACGACGCGGATCACGTCCTCACCCACTTTTCCCAGAGGAATGACGGTAATGAGTCCCTGTCTGACCGGTTGCTGAGTTTTTTTCTTTTTCACGGTGCTGAGTGCTCGGTTATTGGCCGGTTTCATTCGTGTGCTGCAGATCGTATTTTTTAATTTTCTTGTGGAGCGTGGTGCGATCCACCTGGAGAATTTTTGCTGCGTGGCTGATGTTCCAGTCCTGCTCCTCCAGAATGAGACGAATGTGTGCCGCCTCGGCCTCATGAAGCGATCGAGGGCCTGCAAACGCGGGAACACATACCACCTGCGGAGAAAGGTATGCAAACGCCTCACTCGTGATCACACGCTTTCGAGAAGTCACAACTGCACGTTCCACGACGTTTTCCAGTTCCCGGATGTTTCCCGGCCATTCATATTCCGTGAGAATCTTCATGGCCTCTCCGTCGATGGAATCTACGTCCCGGTTTGTTTCCCGGGAAAAGCGTTTGACGAAATGGGCTGCAAGCAACGGAATGTCTTCTTTCCTTTCCCTTAGTGCCGGCACTCGCAACGTGATGACGTTGATTCGATAGAAAAAATCCTGTCTGAAGGTTCCCTGAGCCATTTGTTTGTTGAGGTCCTGGTGGGTTGCGCTTATCAAGCGGAAATCAGTCCTGATGGGCTCCACTCCGCCCACTCGGAAAAAACTCTTGTCCTGGAGGACTCTCAGGAGATCGACCTGCATTTTTGGCGTGATTTCGCCTACTTCATCGAGGAACAGTGTTCCGCCCTCCGCTACTTCTATGAGCCCTTTTTTCGGCCGGATGGCCCCCGTGAATGAGCCTTTTTCGTGGCCGAAGATTTCGCTTTCGATCAGAGACTCTGGGATCGCTCCGCAATTTATGGGGACGAACGGTCCCCCCATTCGCTTGCTGTTCGCGTGAATCGCCCTGGCAATAAGCTCTTTTCCTGTGCCCGTTTCTCCGAGTATCAGAATTGAGGACTCGCTCGGAGCCACTTCGGCCACGGTTTCGAACATCTCCACCATAGGAAGCGAGACGCCGATGATTTCGTCCTGTCCGCCTCGCACTCTGCTGATTTCAGAGCGAAGGTACTGCGCTTCTTCGAGGAGTCTCTTGTGTTCCAGGAGTTTTGCCACGAGCAGAGCAAGCCCCTCGGGGTCAAACGGTTTCACCAGAAAATCGTTCGCGCCCAGTCGCATTGCTTCAACAGCATGTTCTACGGTGCCGTAAGCAGTGATAATGACGATGAGGGTGGTGGGAAACGCCTTCTTTACCCGTTCGACAAGCCCGAACCCCCCCATTCCGGGCATCTTGATGTCCACGAAGAGGACGTCGTAGAAGTTATGGTCCATCATGGCCAGAGCCTGCTCTCCAGATTCGGCCTTGTGTACTGCTGCGCCTTCTTTTTCGAGCCAAGCGGCCAGTGACTCTCTGACAATCAGTTCATCATCCACCACCATGAATCTGTTTTTTCGACTCATAATAGATCGGTGCCTCCATATCACGACGGCTCGGACGGATTTCGGCTATTCGCCGAGACCGGTATGGTAAGGACAAAGGTTGCTCCCTTGCCTTCGGCGCTTTGGATTTCTATGGTTCCACCATGTTGCGTGACGATGCCGTACACGACGCTCAATCCCAGACCTACACCCTTCCCGAATTCTTTCGTGGTGACAAACGGCTCGAAAATGTTCCCTTGAACGGACGCGGATATTCCTGCGCCCGTATCGCTCACGTGAATTCTGAGATAATCCGGGTTTGGGGGGCGATCTACTGTCACAGCGATAGTTCCTCCGGTTGAAAGCGCCTCGATGGAATTGAGAATGAGATTCAGCAATGCTTGTTTTATTTGATTGCGGTCGCCATATATGGGCGGCAGTTTCTCGTCAATGATCCGGGTGAGCTTGATTCCCTTGAGTGCCATCTCGTTACCGACAAGCATTTCGATCTCGTCCAAAAGGGGGTCCAGAAAAACGGCAGTCTTTTGGAGGTTGCCCAATCGGGCGAAGGAGAGCAGACTTTTCAGAATCTGGCCGCATCTGGCCGATTCGGAAGCGATGAGGTCAAGGTAGCTTCGGAACTTCTCCAGGTCTTCGGGAGACAGATGGTCTCGATCGAGACCTTGCCTCATGAGTTTGGAAAAGGTCAGGATGCCCTGGATGGGGTTGTTGATGTCGTGCACAGCGGCCGCAGCGAGTTTCCCCAGAGCAACCATTTTGTCCTGATGAAGAAGCTGAGAAAAATCCTTGCGCATATGCTGCTCATGACGGTCCAGCACCGGCGCCAGCCCGCGGGTGACATCCTTCCACACCATGAGAACGCATTTCTTGCCTTGTTCGTTTTCACCGAGAGGGTATCCGCTTATGGTGAAAAAACGTTGCGTTCCGTCTTCCCGTTCCTCTTCTCGGACGCTGTGCGTCGAATGCCCTGTTTCGAAAACCTCGATTGCCGGGCAACCGCCCCCTCTGAGATGACACGGTTCCATGTGTCTATTCACCACCCAGTGACAGGTTCGGCCCAGGCATCCCTGTTTCGACATGTGAGTTTTTCTCAGTATCGCATTGTTTATGTCCAGGACCCTAAAGTCCTCGTCTATCACGATAATACTTATTCCAGCCCCTGCCATGAGCACTTCTTTGATGAGCTGTACGTTCCTGAGTTTGTTTTGAGTTGTCCCCAGTTGACCGGAGACCCTCTTGAGTGTCTGGAAAGCATCAAGAGCGAAAGCATCCAGAACTCTCGTGCTGCTCGGAACTATTTCCACGAGCCGCTTGAATAGTCGGCGGTCGCGTGTCGCGAGGACCACCAGATCCGGAGCAGCACCCTCGATCACTTCCCGGTAATTGTGGAATACGGGAAAATCGGAATGAGCGGACCGGAATTCCTGAGAACAGCTTTTCCCAAGGCATACCACACCCACAAGAGAAAAACCGAACCCCATGGGAGCCAGAGATTCGAGAATCTCGCCGGTCCTTTGAACGACTGTTTTTCCCCCTACGATCAAGACCTTCAAATCTCTTTTGGCAGCGGTTTTCTTGGGAAGCTTGTTCGACTGGACCGACTCTTTCTTGGCCATTGTCTTCACCTGGCGTGATTCGTGTCCGCAATTTTAACAGAATCGTCCTCTGTTTGCATTGAGAGAATCGATCCTCTCATGTCTCATACGAATGGGCTTTCAAAAAAGTAAGATTGGCGGGACCCTCTTTGTTAGGGGTGTCCCGCCCAACCCCCCTCCCAGAAACTTCTATCATGCGCCGGAACCTGCATTTCCTCAGCGGAAATGCAGATGCCGGCGAGTGCTAAAGGTTCTTGAGGTGGGGTTCGGGGAGGAACGTCTTACAAGAAATTCCTCCCCAATTTAAAGTATTTGGAAACGCATTGGTATCATACGGATTCGCTTTCTTACAGGTAACTCGATTTTGGGCCCAGGCTGGGGGCTCTCCTGAGCGGAGTGATGAGACGCCTCTGCGTCGTCCGCAGCGAAGGAGTGCCCCCAGCCCGGGAATCTCATAAATCTTGTGGCGAATACGTATCAAATGAGTCCAATTTCCGAACGCGTGTTCGCAAGGCACGCTCTATCTCGCTGCTGCCCCGGAGACAGTGCAGGCCATGCAGAAACAGCATCTTCTTCTCGAAGGGTCTCCCAAAACCTCGAAGAAATCGCGGAGAATTTCCGTGAAACAGAAAGACGTTGGATCGTGCTCGGAAAATTGGTTGGAACAACCAAACCTGATTGAGGATGCTATTAATCCAATTCTCTTATGGCTTTTCCCATCTCGACAAAAGCTTCCCGCACCTGGCTCTTGGTTATACTGAGTCTGCCGGACATCTCCATCGGTGTGGCGAGTCCAGCGTTGATGATTTGCCTGAGGACGGTCTGAAGTTGTCGCGGGGAAAGGTCATACTTGGTCATGAGCTGATCATCTTCCATTCCCGATCTGATATCCCCCAGCACTTTCTTCGCACTGATTTTTCGCCGAGATTTCGCATTTTCTTGCTGCTGTTTGGCGATGATGTCCATGGCCGTGGCTTTATAGAAATAGAATTTCTTGCTCGATAGACCGTATTTTGTCTGCAATGCGGCATCGTTCATGCCCGCTTTCACGTCCTGTACGAACTCGTGAGCTCTGGTGCCTTCAGCTATGATATTCCGCTTATTCATGTGTTTTCCCGGGCTACCAGTTCAGATCTCGCGAAAACAGAGTCAGACTTGTATGTCAATTTTGTGTATCTTATCACAATTTGCTCAGAAACATGACACAGAAATCGTTCATGCACAGGATGATGGGCAGAAAAACCGCACCGCAAGCCCAGACATAAGGAAGTGATTCATCGAGCGGGGGTGTAGTGATAGAGGAACGCTTTTCCTCTTGTGGCAACAAGCGCCCATCCATTTTTACCGTAGTCGTCTCCAAACGGTCCGGGACCCCAATCGCAATACCATGTTATCTTACGCTCGCGGAGGTAATTCGACAAACCATGTTCCACGTTCCGCAGTCGAAAGGCTTCATGGTTCAATTTCCCGTCAAGATTCACGATACGGTCTCGAAAATATCCCAGGGTCCCTGATTGTCCTGCGCCAACGTATTCATCTTCAGGGACATGTGACAGCACCAGTCCTAACTGTTCGTGAAACATTATGCTCCGTCCCGAATCAGACGCTACTTTACCCGTATGGATCAAAACAATGTAGCATATTAGGCAAGTGCTCAAAGCAATAGAAACGCATGCCAGAATTCTTCTCCCGAGGTGTTGAAGGTGGACCGAAATGTATCCAAGGCCAAATGTCGATAGAAGAATCAGGGGTGCGAAGTACCTGCCGTAAAAGTAGATTGTGCATGAATAAACAGTATACGCCGTGACGAGTAGTGCCAAGAACAGACCGTAATAAGATGCAAACTCAGTGGCCTGTTTCATGGCTACTGTCATTGCTTTGCGTCGATCGCTCTGCCAGTAATAGATTATGAGCGGAATTCCGGCAACAAGTAAGAGACTTCTCAACGCATCGGCGAACCCATCCAACGGCGTGGGGTGGAAAGGAAATACGTACCTGAAAACCACGAGCAACGCCCAGTAAGCTCTGTCCAGCGACAGGGCGGAGCATCCGGCTACCCTGCCGCTGATAGGCATCAGGTCCCCAAAATAGATGTAGTTGTACAACCACCAGGGCAAGGATACAACAAGGGATGTGGTCAAAATTAACAGCGACCGTCCCAGCCGCTCATAAAAACGTGTGCGTGTTTCCGGGAAAAGCTGGCAGCCTGCTACAGCGATGACAAGGATAACGGCGTCTATACGAGCGAGAACAGCTAACCCCAGAATTGCGCCGAGACACATGGGTTTGATGAATCGGTCCATTTTTGCTACCTGGAAGTATCTCCACGCGAGAGCATAACAAAAAAGGCATACTCCCGTTTCCAGGCCATTGAAGTGCTGAAGAAAGGGCACGATGTTCCCGACATACAGGCTAAGCGCGATCCAGAAAACCCCGGATGCAGTCATCGAATCGCCGCTTGACATATCCTTGATAATGGCGGCGATCACATATCCGGTGGCTAAATAGAATAACCAGTGCAAAATCAGGAGGCCTCTCAATGCCGAGTACCGGTCGCCTCCAGTCACGATAAAGACAGGAACCGTCAGAAAAGTGAATAGCGGCTGAAACCCATTCGTATAGGAGTCGCCGTCAGAAGTAATTCCCCTTCCAAGAGCGATATTCCGTGCGACTGTGAGTGAGTAAAAGCCGTCCTCTGTTAATGGAAACTCCGGCAAGCGGTCGTGAGGACGTAGAGCCAGCGAACCTGCAGCCAACAGGGTCAAGAGCACGCAAATCTTCAGTATCCAAATCTCATGGCAAGCCCGGTGATGCATGTGGTACGACTCATGGAAAGGCGGAAAAATGGCAGACCGCTGTGATCTCGATCTTTTTGGGCCGATAGGGCATTTCAGTGCAACTCGACGGTAAGTCTAGTGCCGGAACGTCTCAGGCCATCAAGTGTTCGTATGCCAGTTTGAGCCAGTCGTCAGTGGTAGTGCCGCGACGGTGTTCCCCTATGGATTTTCTCACGCCTCTCCCCAGGTGCAGGAAAATCACATTTCCGAGATCGTCGAACGAGCGGTCCGCGTGAAACTCCCGCAAAGGCGAGGATTCCGGTATGCGGGATTCCAGTTGAGGTTCCCACAGGGTGTTGGGACAGGCGAACACTTCGAAACCTTCTTCTCGCAGTCGCAACGTTACCCGGTCTCCCACATCCATACGGGGGAGTTCCGGCAGGTAGTCTAGGTTGAGTTTTCTAAAGAGCTGAAAATCCACGAGATAACCCAACACGTGCAATACGCCTTCAGGGGTGCGGGTGCGGTCCATGCGGACGCCGGCAGCCCTGACTTTCCCTTCGATCCTGGATCGGAGGAACGACAGCCATCCGCTTCGACAGGGCATGGTGTCCATATGCATGGACATGACGTACTGCGATTCCTGATCGATAAGCCGTACGGCTATTTCGAGGGCTATGGCGTTCGCGTAACTATCGTGGGTGAGCTGGGAATTGGGATCGGTAACCGCAGCTTCCATGCCACGGGCTCCAGGAGGAAGAGGTTCCGTTCGATTCAGAGCCACATTGATATCCGGCCAGTCCATAAGCCAGGAGACGTTTTCCCGTGGGGAATTGTTGTCCACGACCCACAATTCGTGTGGCTCGGGTGTAAAGTGTTGCACCGCTTCGATGCACGCCCGGACCAGAGAGGTGGCGGTAGCGTTCTGTTGCCGGGAGACCACCACCAGCCGAGGGGCCTCCGGAGAGAGAGATGCGGCTAGTTTCAGTTCCACTTCATATTGCCGGCCGTCTATGTTCAGCGTCTTATTCAAGGGTCAACTCCGAAACACATTCTTGTAATACACAGAGATCCCAGTTTCGCCGGGTGGTTATGCTTTCACTTCTCTTCAGAGTCGTACGGGATGAGCTTCCATTCGCAGGGTCCCGCGACGATGCCTTTGGAGCCGTTGGACCCCACTACGGCAAACGTGAGCAAACCTGCTATCCGTTCCAGGGTTTCGAAAGAAGCGCCATCACGTGCAGCAAAATGAACTTCATAGGTTCCCTGAATGAGATGATTTTCCGGATACCAGGCTCTTACGAGAAAACGATCGCATGTTCCGGGGACCAAGAGACCGTCCTCGAGGGAAATGTTCCATTTCGACAGGATTCCCGCTTCATTATGCATCCCCAATGAAAACATGGGGTGTTCCAACAGACGGTTCAAACGCAGATCCACTTCTATACCGAAGGGAACTCCCGTTCGCACTTCGCTCAAGGAAATTCCATCCTCTCCGTACAACCGCGCGCCATAAATGTTCACCTCTTCCGTGGTGATTCTGTTGCGAACACGATGTTCCGGTTGCTCGTCCTCGGATCTGAACACCATTTTTTCGTAGGCATTGATCGCATCCAGGGAACTGCCCGAACTGATCACCTTGCCCATTTCGATAAAAATTCCTCTGCGAGCAACGAATTGCAAGGTATCGAGGCTGTGGGTAACGAGCAACACCGTGGCCCCGCTTTGCTGCATTTCCTTTATACGTGCAAGGCTTTTGTTCTGGAATTTGAGATCCCCCACCGCAAAGGTTTCGTCGATGAGAATGATATCGCTCTCGACATTGACAGCCACGCCGAATCCCAAGCGCCCCAGCATTCCGCTTGAATAGGTTCTTACAGGCTTATCGAACCAATCCCCAAGATCGGTGAAGTCTTCAATTTCAGGCAATTTTGCTTCTATTTCAGAATTCGTGAACCCCATCACAGCGCCCAGGAGACGAACGTTTTCCCGCCCGGTCAGTTCCATATGGAGTCCCGCATTCAATTCAATCATGGGAAATACCTGCCCGCGCACTTCGACACGGCCTCTCGTCGGAGCAGTCACGCCGGCAAGTATTTTCAACAGAGAGCTTTTCCCTGCTCCGTTTCGCCCGACGATTCCTACCGTCTCCCCGCGGCGGATCTCCAGATTGATGTCCCTGAGGGCCCATCCCCGTTGGTCCTCAGACGGTCGGGAACGTCGGGATACCAGATTCAGGCCTTTCTCCACAAAGGCGGGTACAGGCAGTCCATATCTTTTCCAAAGATTTTCTACCCTTATTGCTATATCACCCGACAATGCCGCCTCGCTTGGACGCCCGGACAGGGCAAGAACATCTTTTCATGGTGCCAAACTTCGATGACGATTCGTGACCGCAGGGAATCAAGTCAATCTCCGGGTCTTACACCCTTTCGCTTTCAAATCCCTGATGGGCCGGGCACTCTTTACCAGGAGGGCCCCCCAATCTTACTTTTTTGAAAGCGCATGCGTATTACCTATGGAGCGAAGGTTAACAGACACGGACATCGGCGTCAATGCGGCCGCCTCTCATACGGATTCGCTTTTTTACAGGCAACTCGATTCTGGGCACAGGCTGGGGGCACTCCTTCGCTGCGGACGACGCACAGCCGTCTCATCACTTCGCTCAGGAGAGCCCCCAGCCCCGCAATCTCATGAACCTTGTGGCGAATGCCTATCAGGCGTCGGATTGTGACCCGCCATCCGGTTCGGGTCAACCGCAGGAAACCTCTCGTCATGAAAGATGTCTGTATTACGATAAGGGACGTCTGCTATGTGGTTAATTACGTTCGATGAGTATACAGTCCCGAAATTGATGACAAAACGTTTGCTGTGGAGGAGAGTCATGAAAAAAACAATGGTATTGGCGATTGTGATTTCTGTCGTAGCCGTGGCCGCTCTGGTGCCGCTGAACGCCGAGGCTTTTCTGGGGCCGATCTGGACGCCGTTTTCCATGGGAAGCGCTTCCGGTTGTGGCGTATACGGTGGCGGATATGGCGGATACGGGAGTTACGGCTACTCCGGGTGCGGAGGATACGGCTGCGGAGTGAGCTATTCAGGCCGAGGACGCGGCTTCGGCCCCATGTACCGGGGCGCCGGATACGGCTGGGGTGGAACAGGTTTCGCTATGGGTTTTGGATATTAGTTGATCCAACCGCTCCACACGACAATTCCAACCGGGAGAGTGGCTGAGGGCCCGTGCCCTCCCACCCCCGGTTTCTTACGTTATTTGGCACATCGAGAAGAAAATCCGGCTCACACAATTGAACATCCTGTAGCGATCATGTTTATTCATGGTGCAATTTTTTTTCGTACCACAGATAGCTAAACAGCATCGGAATGCATATGCACGCGATCAGGATCGCCGTGTACATCACATCTTTGGGAAATTCCAAGTGTCTATACGCCGCGGCAGAAATGGGATCGCTCATGTTCTGGGCAATTTTGAGCAGGATGATTCCCAGCGGAATGCCGAAAAAGATTGAACAGAGAATGCTGACCGCATCAAATAATTGTCTTGCGTCCTGTGCGTCGTCACTCATTTTTTCAGTCCCCTTTCCGCTATGCTTATCGGAAAGTAATTCTTCACATCTCGTTTGTCCACGTGGACACTAATAGTAGATCCTCTGTTGCGCCAGCCTTTCAGGTCTTGTCAGGTTAAGCGGAAAACGGGTATATTGGTCTCTGAGCGGCACTGCCGAGTCAAGGTGTTTGAATTGCCGGATCGCAGTAATACGGCGGCGGCCGAATCAACCGTAATTGGATGACAAATCCCAATCCTGAATTGGTGCTTTTTTGAAATAGCGGGCATTGCCCGGCAGATGGATCGGGTACACACTCATGTGGATTGTTCGCCTGGCGCTCAGACGCCCTTACACGGTTGCCGTGATGTCGCTGCTGATACTGGTCATGGGAGTGCTGTCCCTGTCCAGAATGATCGTGGACATATTTCCCATCATCGATATCCCCGTCGTGATAGTCGTTTGGAACTACCCGGGATTGTCGCCGGAAGACATGGAGCGCCGGGTGGTTCTTATCAGTGAACGCGCCTATTCCACCACGGTCAACGGTATTCAGCGCATAGAATCACAATCAACTCCCGGCATAGGCCTGTTGAAGGTGTATTTTCAGCCGGGGACGGAAATAGGAGCAGCCATATCGCAGATTGCTTCGGTCTCCAGCACGTTGCTCCGGATTGCTCCACCGGGGATACAACCTCCCAACATTGTGCAGTTCAATGCATCCAATGTTCCGGTTGCGCAGCTGACCGTATCGAGCAAAACACTCCCCGAAGAACAGATATTCGACTACGGCCTGAACTTTATCCGGGTCCGGCTGTTCACCATACCCGGTCTTTCCACCCCGGCTCCCTTCGGCGGCAAGAACAGGCAAATCATGGTCGATGTCGACCCGTCTGCCCTTGCAGCCAGGGGATTGTCACCGCAGGACGTCGTCACTGCGCTTCAGACTTCCAATGTGATCATTCCCGCGGGTACAACGCGGATCGGCGGAACCGAATACAACGTGCTGTTGAATTCGAGCCCCCGGATTCTTGAAGAATTCAACGCGATTCCTGTCAAGGTTGTGGGAACGGCACCGGTGTATCTCGGCGACATTGCCAAGGTATCCGACAGCTACGCACAGCAGACCAACATCGTGAGGGTGAACGGTAAGCGGGCAACATACCTGGCGATTCTTAAACACGCGGATGCTTCGACTCTCGCAGTGGTAGATGCTGCTCGCGAGGCATTGCCGCAAATAAAGGAAGTCGCACCGGAGGGACTGGAATTGAAAATCGATTTCGACCAGTCCGTCTTTGTGAGAGCCGCGATCGAAGGGGTGGTCCGTGAAGCGGTTCTCGCAGCCATCCTCGTCTCCCTGATGATTCTCATGTTTCTGGGTAGCTGGCGCAGCATGGTGGTTGTGTCAACCTCGATACCACTTTCCATTTTCACGGCCGTCATCGCTCTGAATCTTGCCGGGTCCAGCATCAACATCATGACGCTGGGAGGGTTGGCGCTCGCGATCGGCATGTTGGTGGACGATGCAACCGTGGAAGTGGAAAACATTCACCGCAACCGTGCTTTGGCCAAACCCCTGACGGTTGCAATTCTGGATTCCGCAAGTCAAGTGGCGGTACCGGCCATTGTGGCGACGCTCTCCATTTGTGTGGTCTTCTTTCCCGTCGTGTTGCTGGAAGGACCTGCCAAATTCTTATTCACTCCGCTGGCATTTTCCGTGGTCACAGCCATGCTGGCTTCCTACTTGCTTTCCCGAACTCTCGTACCAACCCTCTCGCGCATGCTGATGACCGGAGAGCACCATTCCGAACCGGAAAAACCGCGGGGTCGTATCGCACGAGTGGCCGATCGGCTCAACCAGAGGCGGGAAGCGGCTTTCGAGCGATTTCAAAACCGATATGCTCGAATGCTCGATGCAGTGCTCGCGCATAGAACTTTTACATTGGCTACTGGAGTAATCATCCTATTACTCAGTGCAGGACTCCTGTTCGTTGTGGGGATGGATTTCTTTCCGTCAGTCGATGCCGGCCTCATGAAGCTGCATTTTCGTGCGCCCACGGGTACGAGAATCGAGGACACCGAAAAAATCGTGGAACAGGTGGAGAAACGAATTCGAGACGTCATTCCCGCCGACGAGATCGACACGATCAATGACATGATCGGAGTGCCCATATTTTTCAATCTCGCCTTTGTACAGACGGACAACATTGCAGGCATGGATACGGATATTCTCATAGCACTCAAAAGGAACCATCGCCCCACCGCGTTGTACAGGCAGAAATTGCGCGAAGTCCTCACGCGCGATTTTCCGGGCTCGAGCTTCTATTTTCAGCCTGCGGACATCGTCAGCCAGGTCCTGAATTTCGGACTCTCTTCGCCCATAGACGTTCAGATCGAAGACATGGATTTCATGCGTTCGTACCACTTTGCACGGCAGATGCGGGATGCAATGAGTCAAATCCCGGGGCTCGCTGACGTGCATATCAGCCAGGTGCTCGACTATCCTGCCTTGCAGGTAGACGTGGATCGCGTGCGGGCAGCGAATCTGGGAATGAGTCAGAGGGACGTGGCAAACAGCGTCCTTATTTCATTATCGTCCAGTTCTCTTATTTCCCCGTCGTTCTTTCTCAACCCGGTGAATAACGTCAATTATACCGTGGCAGTGCAGATACCCCCCCGACAGATCGAATCGGTGGGTAGCCTGCAATCGATACCGATTACCGCCCTTTCTGCATTAGAGCTGCAGCAGCCGATTACACCGATCCTTCCCACCCAAACGCCTCAACTCAATACCGAGACCCTGGCGAATCTCGCCACTGTGTACCATAGGGCGACACCGGAAAACATCAATCATTACACGGTGCAAAGGGTGCTCAACGTGGGGGCTTCCGTAGAAGGACGAGACCTCGGATCAGTGGCACGGGACATTCAGCAAAAAATTCGTGATCTCGGCAGCCTGCCTCCGGGTACCCGAATTATCCTGCGGGGACAAAACGAAGTCATGAATCAATCGTTTCGCAGTCTGGGAATGGGGCTGATTCTTGCCATAATCCTCGTGTATTTTCTTATGGTGACTCTGTTCCAGTCCTGGCTGGATCCGTTTATCATTATGATGGCGATACCCGGAGCGCTTGTGGGAATATTGTGGATGCTCGCGCTGACGGGTACAACGATAAATGTGGAATCTCTGATGGGTTCCATCATGGCTGTAGGAATTGCGACATCCAACTCGATTCTCCTGGTAAATTTTGCCAACGATTTCAGATTGGAACGGGATGTTTCGCCCCACGATGCGGTGCTTCAGGCAGGAAAGACTCGCCTCAGGCCCGTGATCATGACGGCGTTGGCCATGATTCTCGGCATGCTGCCGATGGCTGTCGGCCTGGGAGAAGGCGGCGAACAGAATGCCCCGCTCGGTCGCGCTGTGATTGGAGGCCTGATCGTTGCGACAGTGGTTACACTCTTTATGGTGCCTGTTTTTTATACGCTCTTGCGAACGAGTCTTCCCACGAAACATCTGCTTGAAGAGCGATTTCGCGCGGAAGAGCGCGGGGAAGTATTCGAGGGCAATCCCAAATGACGAACGACCGATCCACTCAACAAAAACAGAGTAGCTTCAAGGTCTATACAGCGGGCGTTCTGGTCGTTCTCGGTGCGCTGGGTATGGTAACCGCTCTTTCATTCCAGAAACAGTCTGCCATTCGGAGCGAGACCAAAACTCGCGTAGCCGAAGTCGAATCGGGGCCGCGAGTCCGGGTGGTGTCGGTAACCCGTTCTCCGGACAAACGGTCTCTTTCGTTTGTGGGTGAGGCTCGCCCGTATGCCACAGTGACGCTTTACGCAAAGGTAAGCGGCTATGTCAGCGCGATCAACGTCGATATCGGTGACAAAGTGGTGGGCAATCAACTCCTCGCCGTCATCGAATCGCCTGAGCTGGACCGGCAATATGAGGCTGCCGTGGCAGACGCAAGGAGCAAGCAACTGGACGCTGATCGTGCCAACACCTTGCTGAAAAGCGGTTCAGTTTCTCCGCAAACTGCGGAACACGCGGAAGCCACGGCCAAAGTGGCTCAGGACACTGCAGCAGCACTTTTGGCACAAAAAGATTATGAGCTCGTCCGAGCTCCGTTTGCGGGGACCGTGACAGCTCGTTACGTGGATCAGGGAGCGCTCGTGCAAAATGCGACAACCGGGCAGACGACCGCACTGCCGGTGGTTACGGTTTCACAGACCGACCGTCTGAGAGTATACGTGTACTCGGATCAGAAAAACGCCGGATTCATTCGTGTGGGAGACCGGGCTGAGATTTCCGACTCAGCCAGGCCGGACGTCAAGCTCCGCGGGGCAGTCACTCGCACGAGCGGGGAATTGGACCTGAAGACCCGCACTCTTCTCGTGGAAACCGATGTGGCGAACCTGGAAGGTAAGATCCTCCCTGGAAGCTTTGTCCAGGTGACAATCTGGATAACAGACACACCGTACGTGGAGATTCCGGTCACCGCTCTCGTGATGAGGGGGGATAAGTCCTTCACGGCAATACTCACTCAAGACAATAAGGTCACGTTCCGACCGATTTCCGTGTACGATAGCGACGGGAAAAAGATACGAGTGCAGGCGGGTTTGAACGAAGGAGACCGGGTCATTTTGAATGTGGGCGACAGCATTGTAGAGGGGCAACAAGTTCGTCCCGTGGAAGCCCAAAGCTGACGGCCCGGGATAATCGATCGAACTGACGCCCCATGAAACGTATCGAAGGACCAGATCATCTAAACGGATAGAAGGGGACCCGAATCGGTTCGCGACAGGTCAGGAAAGGAGGGGATCATGCTCACCCGACATGTTCTCATGCTTTCGATGGTTGGAATCTTTGTTTTAAGTGCGTCCTTACCTGCTCTCCCAGGCGGCGGAGTTGTGACGGGCGGGCAAACATCCGTAACAGGCTCGCCAATTCAGCCGGCAACGGGAGAAAGGGAAATACTTGCTGCAAACCCGGCCCGGCCCCCAGCACAAACAACTCGGGATTTCCATTTTCTGTGCATGGCACATTGCAAAGGACCGCTTTTCAGATGCAACCAGTTCTGCACGTTGTTTAACAGGTGATTTCACTTAGCAGCGGCTGAGAGTTACAATCCGCAGGCTGAGACGCAAGAGCGTGCCTTGGCAGGTTCCCAGCGAGCGTCGGCCATGCAATGGTCGTAACAATCTCCGTGTGGCAACGGAAATTTGAGCCCCCGACTGGTCAACAGACGCGTAAAGATGAAATTCGAGTTCTTTTCGAGATTCTCCGAGACCGCTACAAGAGTCACAGCCAAAAAAACAAATCCGGTGATTGCCAAGACCAATAGTGCAAGCACAATCAAAATATTCGGATCCATCTGATACTTCTCCCCTGTGAAACATCCAGCATTGTCCATCTCGATAGTAATGAGCGGATGCCCCACATCGTCCCTGCTCTTTTAGACAGATATGCCGTGGTTGGGTTCAGGAATTCATTCATTCCGATCCGCACCACTCTTATACCGGTTCTCGAACATTGTGTCGGATTCTCTCATAATTCTGGCCCGTATGCCGATGATCCGATCATGTCATTGCGAGAAGCGGAGCGACGAAGCAATCGCATACCGATTCGCTTTTCAATTGATAACCTGGGACCGGTTGCGGGCTGGGAATCTCTTTCGCTACGAACGACGCAAGGCCGTCTCATCGCTTCGCTCAAGAGGCTCCCAGCCCTCGGAACGTAGTCGCTGAAAACGCAATTCAAATTACTTGTTGAATCGCGAAATGGTATCAGTTTTCGTCGGTTGGAGATTGCTTCGGGCTTTGCCCTCGCAATGACAATCTTGCCATCTTTTCGCGTAATCAAAACCGACATTACGTTTGAGAATCCCTATATCTGTCATCGATTCAATTTTGCCGCGGCCTGTTCGTCAACGAGCCAGAGCAATTCCCCATTTGAGGGACGTATCAATTGGGCCGGCAAAAGCCGAGGTTCCGGAGCACCTTCCAACACGTCGTGGAGCACTTGAGCCTTGTGTGCACCGTGGACCAGGAACACGACCCGGGCAGCCTGATTTATCGCTGGAGCCGTCAGCGTCACCCGCTGCACCTCACTTGCAGAGAGAAAGACTTCCTTTACCAAGTGTTTTGTTTCGTCCAAGACCGGGTGTTCGGGAAAAAGGGATGCAGTGTGCCCATTCTCGCCCAATCCGAGAATGATCAGATCGAAGCGTACCATCTGACCGACGAAAAAGTCTTTGATCAGCTTTTCGTAGTCCGCTGCAGCTTCCTTGGGTGAAGACTGGCATAAAATAGGGTGAATGTGGCTTCCCGGAACAGGGACGTACGCCAGCAACAGCTGAAGAGCCGAACCTGCGTTGCTCCGTGAATCGTTCAGTGAAACGCAGCGTTCATCCCCCCAGAATACGTGAGTCTTCCGCCACGGCACCTTTTCGCTCCACGATTTCCGCACTAGGAATGTGTAAAGTTCCAACGGCGAGCTACCACCGGAGAGTGCTACTGAAAAACGGCCTCGTTCTTCCACCGCCGTTTGTGCAGTTTCCACAAAAAGGTCCGCTGCCGAGGACCCCAGGATTTGGGCGCTCGAATAAACCTGAATCTCTCCACTTTCGTGCCCGTGCATTATTCGTACTTTCCGACGGGAAAACGAGCCAGGTGTGACCGTCCCGTTGAATGAGTGATTGCAATCCCTCCGGTCGCCAACTGCAGACCGGACATCGCAGAAACGACGCGGCCGGTGGCTTTCAGTTCAAGCCGGGAGACCTTTTCCGCATGCGCATCCAGTCCGGCAATTGAAAACTTGTGGTCGGCCATATTCAGGACAAGGTTCTTGCCCATGACTCCCAGACCGATCATACCAAGATCATGGCTCATTTTTTGTTCCATACGGTCCTTCGACCGTAAAATGCCGTTCGGTCTTCAAACCGGCTGCATCGGTTGACCCGCCCCATTTCATTCAATGCGCACCAGGTTATTGTGTCGCACAACCGGTCTGCACCATCTCCTTCAATTCTTTCAATCCTTGTACCGCGTCAGGTCCGAGGTGAACTCTCATGACTCTGCGGTGGTGCTCCTGGAGTGCCTGGAAATCTCCCAGAGCCTGAGCGGCCTTCAACGTACTGAACCCGTACGTGCGGCCCGGAATAGGAACGTCTTCGGGATCGTCCGCGGTTAGCTGGAGGAACACACCGGTGTTTGGTCCTCCTTTGTGGAACTGCCCCGTGGAATGCAGAAATCTCGGTCCATAACCCAGCGTGGTGGCAACTTTCATCCGATTCCGGAGAAGTAATCGGAGATCCTGAAGCGCGTTCTGCGTGTCCTGGGTTTCCATAAGATAGGCCTGCAACGACAGATAATCTCCCGGGCGGACGGTGCCGAGGAACGAACAGATGACCTCACGCGCTTCTTCTCCGGGCCCGTCGCCAAAAAACTTCAGGGAGCCGCTCTTTGCGGACGGATCAGTTTGGGGGAGCTTTCCTTCCGTCTCCACGAGCCCGAGCAGCCGGTTCGTATTTTCCTTGCTCTCCTGGACATTGGGCTGATCGAAAGGATCGATTCCCAGTACAGAGCCAGCTACTGCAGTGGCCAACTCCCACCGGAAAAATTCCTGTCCGAGATCCGCGACATCTTTCAGGCGGATTGTGATTACCGGAAAACCGGCTTGTGCCAATGATTTCACCCGAGCGTCCCTGTCACCGTCCGCATCGGCCAGGGTCAAGTGAACAAAAACGCGATCGTCGCCGTAATCGGAGGCTTCGCCGATGGTTTCACACGCAACGGGAAGGATCCCCCTGCCTTCCTTGCCTGTGCTTTCCGCAAGCAGCTGTTCCAGCCAGAGATCGAATCCGTCGAGTCCTGCGGAACTCACAAACGTCAGCTTGTCTTTACCCGCGCGTGCAAGTTCACCGATCGCCGCTGCAAGAACGAGAGCGGGATTTTTTCCGGCAGAAATACAGGAAGCGCAGGCGTGAGCCATTCGGAGCGAACGCTCCAGGATTTCCGCGATGTCGTGTCCTGCCAGTGCGGCAGGAACCATGCCGAAATACGACAGCGCCGAATACCTGCCGCCTATGTCTTTGAAATTGCGAAATACTCGACGGAATCTTCGGTCTCGCGCCAGTTCTTCCAGGGGTGTTCCGGGATCGGTAATCGCCAGGAAATTCTCACCCCCGCGATTGCCCTTCGTTTCTTTCAGCCTATGGAAAAAGTACTCTCCGAACGCCAGGGGCTCAGCGGTCGTTCCGGACTTACTGGCAACGATGAACAGTGTTTTTTCCAAGGGGATCTCCCGCTCGATACGGAGTATGGTGCCTGGATCTGTGGTATCCAGAACCGTGAGACCCATGCCGTCTTTTCGCGGGAGAGACCGCTGCATGACGAGAGGAGCGAGACTGCTTCCGCCCATGCCCATATGGACTACGTGCCGGTATCCCGCATCTTTCATTTCCCGCGCGAACGATTCCAGCAGCGGCACTGCTTCCATCATTTTTTCCGCTACGTGAAGCCACCCCAGGCTGTTGGAGATGGATTTTTGCGACGGCGGATCGGTTTTCCACAGGGTCCGATCCTTTCGCCAGATTCTGGTTTGCAAAGAAGAAGAGGACATCTCGGCCAGCCGGTCTCTTATTTCTGCTTCGTGAGTTCCCGGCCTAATCTCTTGGCTGTCTACGGGCTCCGCTATCGCCTCCTTTCGTTTTTCCTCGAGCGCGGCCATCAGCCGGTTGAAAGGCTTGGCAAATTTTTCCACACCCTCGTCCTCGAGCTGCTGCGTCACCTTGTCCAGATCGATTTCCATTTCAGGCAGCAGGTCGAGGACGTGCCGGGCTTTATCCGCATCCTGCTCGAGGCGTGAAGCGGGATTGCCGTGATCCCGATATGCGTTGAGGGTTTCCATGGGCAGCGTATTCACCGTATCCGGCCCGATGAGCGGCTCCACGTACTTCACGTCCGAATATTCGGGATTCTTGGTGCTTGTGCTCGCCCAGAGCAATCTCTGCGCCCGCGCGCCTTTATCGGCAAGCTTTCGCCAACGGTCCGTTGCGAGAATCTCCCGGTATATACCGTATGCGACCTTTGCGCTTGCTATCGCCACCTGCCCGATGAGATCTTTGGCGCTATCCGCCCTGGCGCCCCTCGCGTCCGCAACCTTCTGAAGCATGGGGTCCACCAGGATGTCTATCCTGCTCAGGAAAAAACTGGCAACAGAGGAGATATTCGAAAGGTGCCGACCGGATTGGAACGCTTCTTCCAGTCCGGAAATATACGCTTCCACAACTTGCCGGTAGCGCTTCAGGCCAAACAGAAGCGTAACATTCACATTTATTCCCTCTCCGATGAGTTTCCGTATGGCAATCAGCCCTTCTTCTGTGCCGGGAACTTTTATGAACACGTTGGGCCGGTCTAAAGCCTTCCAGAGGCGCCGGGCCTCACGTATCGTGCCTTGCGCGTCCCTCGCGAGAAGCGGAGAAACTTCCAGGCTCACAAAACCGTCCCTGCCGTCCAATTCGTTGAACAACGGTCGTAACTCGTCGGCAGCTTGACGGATATCCTCGACCACAAGCGTTTCATATATTTCCGAGGAGGACTTACCTTCAAGAGTCAATCCGTGCACTGCGGCCGAATAGTCTTCGCTTCCGTCAATTGCTTTCTCGAATATGGCGGGGTTGGAAGTAACGCCCCGAAGACCGTCTTCTTGTATCAATTGCCTCAACTCGCCTGAAATAAGCGTTCCCCGCCGAATGAAGTCCAACCAGATGCTCTGGCCGTACTGCTGAATCCGTACCAGTGGATTGCTGTTCATCATGGATCCCCTTTTTCCAGCGCGGTCATTTTCCCCAGACGCCTTCTATGGCGTTGGGCACCGCTAAATTCTGCATTCAAAAATGCTTGAATCAATTCCCAGGCCAGTTCTCGACCGACCACTCTCCCGCCCAGACAGATGAGATTCATATCGTCGTCTTCCACACCCTGATGGGAGGAAAAAATGTCGAAAATGAGCGCGGCTCTGATTCCCGGAACTTTGTTCGCTACGATACTTGCCCCTACCCCGCTTCCGCAGACAGCGATGCCCCGCTCCACCTCTCCGCTCGCGACCGATCTGGACAGCGGTACCACGAAGTCCGGATAATCGTCGTCTTTTTGCATTATGTCCGCACCGAAATCCTTGACGGAATATCCGTGTGCTTTCAATAAGGCCACGATTTCCTCCTTCAAGATGAATCCCCCGTGGTCCGCAGCTACGCCGACAGTTTTCATGTGTTTGATTTCCTTTGCTTTAAGATCTCAAGGGTTCGGTTGCGGACATTGTCTGCATTGAAACCGTACTTCTCCATGACCGTGCTGCCCGGTGCGGACGCACCAAATGTGTCAACGCCGATCACGTGGACCCCTTCCCCTATATAGGGCTTCCACCCCAGCGAGACTCCCGCTTCTACCGCGAGCACCGGAATGCCCGGCGGGAAAAGCTCGCTTCGATACCGGTCCGGTTGCTGCTGCAGAAGGTTCCAACTGGGCAGGCTCACCACCTGGACCCGGACGTCATCTGCGAGTAGCTTTTCCTGTGTCTGGAGCGCCAGATGTATCTCCGAACCCGTCGCGACAATGATGAGATCGGGTTTCCGGCCGTCTTTCGCCCGCGAAAGGATGTAGCCGCCGAATTTCACTCCTTCGCGCATGTGCGGGAACCTTGACGGATCCAGGATCGGCAATTTCTGGCGCGTCAGGACCAGCGCGACAGGCCTGTTTTCAATTTCAATTGCCACCTTCCAGGCAGCCGAGGTTTCGTTCGCATCGGCAGGCCTGATTACGACCATGTCCGGGATGGACCTGAGTCCAAGAAGCTGCTCCACGGGCTGATGCGTGGGGCCGTCTTCCCCGAGTCCTATGCTGTCGTGGGTGAAGACGTAAATAACGGGAAGTCCGTTCATTGCGGCCAGCCTCATGGGGGGTCGCATGTAATCACTGAAGATCAAGAATGTCGCGCCGTACGGAATGAGACCTCGATGCAGCGCCATACCATTGAGAATTCCACCCATAGCATGTTCCCGTATCCCGAAATGCATGTTGCGCCCATCCAGGCTGTCCCGTTCGAAGTTTGCCTCTTTTTTCACGAGAGTGAGGGTGCTGGGTGCCAGATCGGCTGCACCGCCCATGAGTTCGGGCAAGCGAGAAGCCACCGCGTTGATCGCCTGTCCGGAAGCTTGACGGGTAGCCATTGGGCCTTCCGAGGGATTGAACACAGGCAAATCCCTGTCCCACCCCGCCGGCAGTTTCCGCTGCATCACCCGATGGAATTCAGCAGCCAATTCCGGATACTCTTCCGAATAGCTTTGAAACAGGGCCTGCCATTCCTCCTGATCTTTGCGGCCTCTCTCTATTGCCTTGCGGAAGTGTCCGAGCGCTTCTTCGGGCACATAGAAGGAGGGTTCTATGGGCCAGCCGAGATTCTGTTTTGTGAGGCGAACTTCTTCTTCGCCGAGGGCTTCGCCGTGGGCGGAGGCAGTATCCTGCTTGTGAGGACTGCCGTAACCGATGTGAGTGCGGACGTCGATAAAAGCAGGCTTGTCGGACAGGCGTGCAGCTTCGATGGCCGTTGCCAGGGCTTGAATATCGTTTCCATCCGTGACCCGCTGGGTATGCCACCCGTACGCGGCAAATCGAGCCATGCGGTCCTCGGTGAACGCGAGATCCGTAGCGCCCTCTATGGTGATCTTGTTGTCGTCGTACATGACAATAAGCTTATGGAGCCCCAGGTGCCCGGCCAGAGAAGCCGCTTCCGACGCGATTCCCTCCATCAGATCGCCGTCACTGGCTTCCACATAGGTGAAATGATCCACTACCGGAAATCCCGGCTTGTTGAAACGGGCCGCTAGAGCCGTCTCTGCTATGGCCATCCCTACAGCGTTTGAGAATCCCTGACCGAGCGGGCCCGTGGTGGCCTCCACACCGGGCGTTTTCCCGTATTCAGGATGTCCGGGAGTGCGGCTTCCCCATTGACGAAACTGCTTCAAATCATCCAGGGAAAAATCAAAACCCGTTAAGTACAGTAATGAATAGAGTAATGCGCATCCATGCCCCGCAGATAAGACAAATCTGTCTCGGTTGTGCCAGAATGGATCTTTCGGGTTGTATCTGAGAAACCGGTCCCATAGAACGTACGCCATGGGAGCCGAACCCATCGGCAGACCCGGATGGCCGGACTTGGCTTTTTCAACTGCATCAACGGATAAGAACCTGATTGTGTTTATACAAACTTCATCCAAATTCTTGTTGTTCAATGTGCTCTCCTTGCTCCTTCACGGGTGCAGGAACATCTGTTTATTATCTATTGATTACTAACAACACTACCCGTGAAAGTCATAATTGTTGCAAACCGGTTTCAACGCTCAACACATGTCGAGTACTTGCTCGACATGTGCGACAATTTGAGTCCGTTGGCTATTCGTCGTGACCGGAATCGTCACCTCGCGTTCGAGCACGCTCATGTTGTGCATACAGGTTCCTCCTGCTTGAATTAGATGCTTGACCGCGTGATTTGTTCGTGCGGTTCTTTCCTGAAAAACGCAGTGTGCTATTCCCGTGGCATCATGTGTCCCGCCCTTCCGTTGACCTGTTCTCTTGACAGGAGCATCATGGTGCTCTGTGGTAACAAATAAAGGGATTATCAAAAGAAGTGTCCGTTTTGATTACGCGAAAAGATTCGAAGACTGTCATTGCGAGGGCGAAGCCCGAAGCAATCTCCAATTGACCAAAGATGAGATTGCTTCGTCGTTCCACTCTTCGCAATGACATGAGTGGATCGTCGGAATGTTGGCGAGAGTCATGAACGAATCCGACAGCATTTTCGAGAACTGCTGCAACGGTTGGACTTGGATTGTGCACAAAGCGGGGCACGCCTCTTCCGGGTGAACGCCACGGCCCGGCGTGGCCGAGGAACCCCGCGGAGCCGGCGAGTCGGAATCCTTGCGGGGAAGTCGCCTGTTTTGCAGATTGGAGTGTGAAGTCGTGACTGCAATACACAGAATAGAAGTTCCCATCCCGTACCCGGTAAAGTGGGTAAACTGCTACTACATCGAAGACTCAACGCCCACCCTTATCGATACGGGAATCAATACGCAAGAGAGCTATGAAGCCCTCAAGGCGGGGATCCGAAAGCACGGCGGATCGATCAAAGACATCCCGAGAATCCTGGTAACCCACGGTCATGTGGATCACATCGGTCTGGCTGGGAGGATCGGCTCCGCGGAAATTTTCGTCCATTCGTGGGATACGGTCCGGGCATATGCTCCGGGCGGCCCGTTGAAGGAGAAAATGGAAGACTTTCGCACCTTCTTTAGCGAAGCGGGTGTGCCGCCGGACACTATTCCCGAATTGATCGAACTCATTGTGACGCGATACAAGACCTTCTGCAGTCCGCTTGCCACCGCAATTCCGATACATGACCGCGATGTTTTCACTTTTGACGATTTCACGCTTCAGGCCATCCATACACCCGGCCACAGCCCGGGTTCGGTCTCTTTTTTCAATGAAGCGGACGGGAACATATTTTCGGGAGATACCCTCATACCGGAGACCGTCTGCAATCCCACAGTCGAGAAGGGGGGCTCGGCCCGCTCTGATTTCAACGGTCTCGCCGAACATTATGAATCTCTGAACCGCATCGAAGCACTTCCCGTCAAGCGGGTGCTCCCCGGACACGGCAGGACTTTTCGCGATCATGCGATCCGAATCCAGAGGATTCGCACCCGCCACGGCAAGCGTAGACAAGAAATAGTGCAGATCCTGAAAAATCACGGGCAGACGCGAACCGGAGGCTCCGCCATGACCCAATTCTTGCTTGCGCAGGCATTGTACGGCCTAATGAGCGGAATTGACGTCTTCTTCGGAATCTCAACCGTTCGCGGGCACCTGAATCTCCTGCATTCCCAGGGTTTGGTCTCTCGACTGAAACAAGGGCAAGAATACGTGTTCGAGCTCGACATTCCCCTCTAGTACTTCAGCGCCTGTTCAAGTTTCCGTTGGGAAATCCGCAAAGAAGTTGCGTTCGGAGTTTTGTTTTCATATATAAGATTTCTCAGTAGCCCGTTGCCTTCGGTGTAACGGGCCGGTTGACCGGGAACTGCCTGCCCGTCGAAGGTCTGCTTGAGGAGAACCCTATGACAAAACATGAGGCCGTAGAGAAAATCCAGACGCGAATCGCCAATCTGCAAAAGATCATACAGGAAGACCTGAGAGTTTATAACCAACTGCCGGACGAGAGTCCCGCGAAAGGAACGATAGGGCGTATGTTGCGCAAACGTGAGGTCGTAGCTCAAGAGCTGCAATGGGCGCTCTCGATCGTCAACGAAATAGACCAGTTGTGACCGCGGGGAGGCGAACCGGAACTTCGGCCGATAGTAATCCTTTCTGTGCTTCAGCAGGCGCTTGGCGCGAAAAACGGGACTGAATGCGTCTGTCCGGGAGCATGATCCCGGCATACGCAGACGAGGCAAGCGTTATGAACAAGTTGCTGGTATTGGCATTCATTGTCGTCCTTTTCGGGTGTAGTTCAGTCAGGAACAACCCGGACGTGGTGGAAGTGCCGGACGATGTGTGGCAACGGGTAAAAAAGCAGACCGAAGAACGGCGCAAGAAGGAGGAGGCAAATAAGAAGACGATTGAAACCCAGGAACTGGAAAAGCTCAACAAAGCCCTGGAACAAGCAAAACCCGACCGCAAGCGCAAAGACTGACCTCACTCAGAATAGGGAGAATCGGGGACGCAAGTCCTGTGATGCCCATCCGCTCTCACAGCGACAACATCCCAAAAATGCTTTCCGCAAGAATGGCGTGCCTGATTGTATAGGAATCCTCAAAAGTAATGTCGATTTGGCTACGCGAAGAGATTGAAAGATTGTCATTGCGAGGGCAAAGCCCGAAGCAATCTCCAACTTACCAATACTGAGATTGCTTCGTCGTTTCACTCCTCGCAATGACAAGGGTTAGGCACTTCCCCCGAGTAACTGAAAGATTACGCCCATGTGGAACGTGGGCGGGTACATGCACGAATCCGACTCAATGTTCGAGAACTTACAGTTCCTTGGGGTGCCCGTTTGCACGGCCCGTTGCCGTCGCATGGCTCACGCGAAAATCCTACGGTATCAGCTCTCCTGACGCGCGAAGGATAGCGCTGCTGCCATTTTTCCCAACGCCTCGGTAAGAAGGGAACGCGGACACCCAAAGGTAAGCCTGACAAATCCCCTCCCATCAAAAGCTGCTCCATTGCCCAGTCCTACCCCTGAAGCCTCGAAAAATTTCACAGGATTAACCAAGCTCGTTTCTCGACAATCGATCCAGGCAAGATATGTGGCCTCCACATGGGCCATGGACAAACCCGGCATCCCGTTCACCGCACGAAATACCACGTCCCGGTTGGCCCGCAGATATTCCAGGAGCGCAGCATGCCAATCCGCAGCGTCCCTGTACGCGGCGAGCGCCGCGGTATATCCCAATGTGTTCACATATGGCACGATTCCTGCCATTGCCCCGCGAAATTTCGTTCGCAGCTCCGGGTTGGATATGATCGCGAATGCGCATCCCAGTCCGGGGAGATTAAAGGTCTTGCTGGGGGCCATGAGGGTTATGGTGCGATCCGCCGCTTCCGGTCCCAGCGTGGCTGTGGGGACGTGCTTTTTGTCCGCATCGAGTATCAGCCCGCAGTGGATCTCATCCGAACAGATGACCGTGTCTCGTTCGACACACAGGCGAAGCAGAGCAGACAGTTCATCCCGACTGAAAACTCTTCCCACCGGATTGTGGGGATTGCACAGCAGGAACAGTCGCGTTGCCGGAGTCATGGCATCTTTGAGCCGGTCCATGTCGAAAACCCATCTGCCGGATTCCATCACAAGCGGAACTTTCACGAGATTTTTCCGTGAATGCCTGGGAGCCGATAGAAAGGGCGGATACACGGGAACCGCTGTGAGCACCTGGTCGCCATCGTCTCCCACAGCTCTGCATGCCACGTTTAGTCCCGTGACCAGACCGGGTAGCCATACCAGCCAATCCGGCTCAACATGCCAGCCGTACGTGCTTTCCAGCATGTCCTGGACTACGCGGATCAGTTCGTCGGGAACGTGAGTGTATCCGAACACTCCGTGATCCACCCTCCGTCGCAGTGCATCCACGACCGGGGGAGGCGAACGAAAGTCCATGTCCGCCAGCCAGAAGGGAAGTATGCCGCGCTGTTCGTACATGCCCCATTTTTCGCTCGACGTGCCGCGGCGATCGGGGAGCGTATCGAAGTCGAATCCGTTCTTTTCCACTATGTTGCAATCCCTCGCATTCATGTTACCCCGGGATTTCGCTGGCTTTCTTCTCCGCAACTTCCACGAAGGGCCGTACCTGAAAACTGCCGGGGCCCGCGATTCTTACGTGGTAGAGTTCGTCGAATCCTTCGGCTTTCCTTGGCGGTTCCAGCCTATGGAACGTGGCCAACACGCCTTCGACCGGTATGAGCTGCTTTGCGGGTCTCAGTTGGTTGCGTTTCAGGCATTCTTTCAGCTCGGATTGGAAGCAGTAACCGATTACGCGGAATCCCCCTTGTTTGGCAGCTCCTATATATCGGGCCCGATCTCGGATCGTCGGGTTGGTGTTGTCCACCACAACCCGCTGCTTTGCCCTGATACACGCTTCGAACAGAATCCGTTCTCGATGGCGAGTCCTCAGCATGTCCAGATTGAGCCGGATATGGCTGTCGACAAAACGCTCCTTATAAAAAGAAGATTTTCCCGAGCCCTGTATGCCGATGAAGAGTACCAGTTCCATGTCGGTCTCATACTTATGCGCTTTCAATAAAGTGAGATTGGGGGGACCCTCTTTGTAAGTAGTGTCCCGCCCAGACCCCCTCCCAGAAACGTCTATCGTGCGCGGGAGCCTGCATTTCCACTTGAGGAACTGCAGGCTCCCGCGAGTGCTAAAAGTTCTTGAGGCGGGGTTCGGGGGGGTCGGGCGGGACACCACTTACACTGTGGGTACCCCCAGTCTTGCTTTTTTGAAGCACATCGGCTGAGAACCCTGTTGCGGTTCTATCTTTGAACTCTAGGCGGAGATAAGACAACAGCCCCATTCCGCGCGTCTATTTGCCCAGAATGCTTTGCTGTGAGGCATATTTTGTATCATGTGTATCTCTTTTTCGATCTTTCCGCCTATATTTCGGATGAAATCTCTGAAATCGCTTATGGTGAGCCGATGGATATCGGGTGTATTATACCAGGGATGGGGATGGGTTTCGCATACCGGCATCCTGCCGTTGAGCAGGTATTCCAAGGCTATTTTCCAGTGCCCGAAATTGGGAAAAGTAATAATAGACTTGCAGCCCACCCTGAGCATCTCCCGGACCACTCGATCCGGGTTCATGAGCTGCTGCAGCGTTCTGCTCAAGACCACGTATTCATAACTCCGGTCAGGAAATCCTTCCAGTCCTTGGTCAAGGTCCAACGTCATAACCCGGATCCCTCGTTCTATGCATCGGACGACCTTTTCCTGGTCCATCTCGACCCCGCATCCTTCCACGTCTTTTTCGTCCCGCAGTCTTTGCAGGAGTGTGCCTGAGCCGCACCCAAGGTCAAGCACGCGCGTTCCGGGAGTGATCAGGTCGATGATGATATTGAAACCGACCTCGAATTGATGAAAAGGCGTTCGTATTTCAGTGACTTTGTCGGACACCATTGAGAAAACCTCTCACAATTCGGGTTAATAGAGGAATGCCGGCACTCACCAGAAAGGAATCGTGTCCGTACGGAAGGTCAAGTTCAACGAAGGAAACGTTCTTTTTTTCCTCCTGCAAGGCTCGTACAATGGCAAGCGACATCGCTGTGGGATACAGCCAATCCGAGTTGAACGAAAGCACCAGCAATTTTGCCGTAATATTCTTGAACGCGTTGGCGAGGCTTCCGTACGTGCCTTCCAGATCGAAGTAATCTATGGCTTTGGTTATGATGACATAGGAATCTTCGTCAAATCTGCGCATGAAGCTGCTGCCCTGATGTTCCAGGTAGGATTCCACCTCAAACTCGCCGCTTTCGGTCCCATTTTCTCCCAGGCTGTAGCTGTACCCGTCCACGTCCTTCAATCTGAGCTTCCGGCCGAACTTCGCTTCCATGGTATCTTCCGACAGGTACGTGATATGTCCGATCATACGTGCTACCGCGAGTCCCCTCCCCATCTTCTGGTACACGTGGCCGGCTTCGCTCTCCGGGCAGGCACGCGCCGGATCACTGTATATGGCATTGCGGCCCACCCAGTTAAAGGCTATCCCTTGTGGGGACAACCGTGCCGTAGCCGCTATGACCACAGCTGACTTCACCTTGTCGGAATGCCGAACCGCCCATTCCAGAGCCTGCATACCGCCCATGGATCCGCCGATGACGTTGTGGAGCTTCTTGATTCCCAGATAATCCACCAACATGGCTTGCAGATTTACCATGTCGCCGATGGTGATCAACGGAAACGAGCGGCCGTACGGATTACCGGTGGCGGGATTGATGCTCGGCGGCCCCGTGGTGCCTTTACATCCTCCAAGACAATTACAGCAGATTACAAAGTACTTGTTGGTATCGATCCCTTTTCCCGGGCCTATCATCGCGTCCCACCAGCCGACCCTACCGTTCGTGTCGACTCCCGCCGCGTGCGCGTCGCCGGAAAGCGCGTGCAAGATCAGGACTCCATTGTCCCGTTCCGGCGACAGCGTACCGTATGTCTCGTACGCCACTCTCACGGGTCCCAGGAAAAGGCCCGATTCCAGGGTCAACCCGTCGAAATCGGCGAATTCCGTGGCAACCCGGCCATACAGACCGTCCGAA
Organism: Desulfomonilaceae bacterium; assembly: GCA_035319325.1. Lineage (GTDB taxonomy): Bacteria > Desulfobacterota > Desulfomonilia > Desulfomonilales > Desulfomonilaceae > DATHCX01. The sequence goes on along the minus strand of DATHCX010000091.1, from coordinate 16,222 downwards.
TCAGCATATTCCTTTATGGCTCCCGTAGGCATGAAGTTTCCTTCCGGCGCATGGCTCGTCTAAGGGCTCGCTCCCGAATCCGGACTGCCGAAAGACCGGCTTATCCTGCTTGAAAGTTATTCTATACCGATTAACTCTGAAATAGAAGTGTCTTCATCAAAAGAAAAGTACAACAATTCAGCAAGGGTCAAAAAATTCTTCTTCGGCGGTTCAAAGCCGATCTCATGAAAAGTCCCCTTTATCGGACATTGCCATCCGAAAATTGGGGGAGATGCGGCAGTTCCCCGCAGTGCTCCAGCATCACCTGATCGACCGAATCTCTCCGGCCGGCTGCCGCGATCCGTTTCAGGAAGTCTCCCGCATCCTCTCTGCGAAACCATTCTTCACCGAATCGTGTTTCCAGGAACGTCCGCAGCACGTTTGCAGCGGCCCACGCGTTCAGATAGTCCAGTGCATAGAAATCCGGTTCCATATCGATCAGGTATCCGAACGGTTCGTACACGAACCCCGTAGCACGGTGGAGGTTGCGACAATAGGGCTCGGAGTCTTTGATATTGCCTTTTTCATGCAGCTCCACTTCAGCAAGGAACTTCCCGATGTACCTTCTGATCAGACAGAGCTTCTTTGTACGAAACAGGTCAATAAGGGAGTCAGCTTCCGTTCGAGGCAATCCTGCAACGGTTTCCAACCATGCTCGATTTTCGATGAGGTCGGTGAAAAGAAAGGCGAACGTTTCATCCAGGGCAGAGGATCGATACAGCCTTCGATACTCCATCGGCAAGCCCGGATCGAAATGGCTGAGAAAGAACGCGTGCCCCGTCTCGTGCAACAGCGTTTCCGCGTCGGCCAGGCCGCCCACCGGTTTCATGATCACGTACACTTCGCCCGGAATATTCACTCCGATACACATGGCATTGGGATTCTTGGTAACGTGATCCGAAATGTCGGTTATCACGTCCGTTCGGGAAGACAAGTCGAAACCGAGTCCCTGAAAAGTTTGCAGCGTATTCTCCTTGAGGGAGGCAGCCGGGAAGAAGTGGTCGAAACGCCTGATGCGCATGAGATACAATGCGTGGTACCGGCTCAGGTCTTCAAACCGCCTTCCTATCTTTTCTTCGACCCATGGTGTGATCCGGCGGTAATAGGTGTCTTCGGTATCGACGAGATAGCGCTCACATACCTCGGCACGCTCCGCAAAGGAAACCTGTTTCTTCGCTTCGGAATACCTCGCGTAATTATCGAACCCGAAACGCTCCGTGACCGCCCTAACCGATAGCTCGAGGATCCCCAGGAGCATGGGGTTGATGATCCCCTTGAGAAAAATCGACATCTCCTTTTGCATTTCTGCCCTCTTATCGAAGTCCGGCTGCACTTGCAGCCACGGTACCACTTCCAGGGCAGGCACTTTCTCCGAACCTATGATCATGCGACCTCTTTCGGAGTAAAACCTGAGCATGTCCCCCAGCGAAGCCGTCTGCTCTTCAATTGCGAGATCCATGCATCCGAACAACAGCCGCTCGGTTCTCATGGCTTCGTCTCGGTCGGCCGCGCCCTTCACTGCCTTGCGCAAGAACGACAGAGTCTTCGGCCTCAGCGGGATGGGGTGCGATTCCAGAATATCCGCAATGCTGAGCGCTGAAGGCGTTCCCAAGAGTTGGTCGACCGATAGCCGAGCGAGGTCACGGTGAACCGCGTCGATTTCCACACCGACTTTTTCACGAGTTAGCTGGCTCAAAGCTCTCCCTTTCAGGTGATCTCTCCAAGACTATAGCAGTTCTTGAACGTTCTGTCGGACTCGTTCACGACGCTCGCCTGCATTCGAACTATCCGATCATGTCATGCGAGGAGTGGAACGACGAAGCAATCTCTGTTGTGGTTAATTGGAGATTGCTTCGGGCTTCTCCCTGGCAATGACAGTCTTCGAATCTTTTCGCGTAATCAAGACCGACACCACCTTTGAGAATCCCAATAGCGAGCGCGGCGATCGATTCTGTTTACCACATCCCGACTGACGGATCAAAAAAGCGAGAACGCGTGACCGGAAGTTCACGGTACGGGGGAAACGCCGACGCGGTCAAGCTGCCACCCGGGAGGAGCGTACAAGGGTGCTGGCGAGAACAACAATCCAGCCGATGGTGAAGGGAAGAATCTTCTGACGGCCAGAGTACAGACCTTTTTCGTTCGCCGCGGCAGTGCAAGGCCGCGGTTGAGCCATTCACCAAAACATTCCCATCCGGTTTGCCTACCGGAACTTCATTCTATCGTTTCTCTGGAAGCCTGTCTGGTCCTGGCGTCTTAAACAACGCCGACGGGCAGCCATGAATTCGGTACCAGCTAATTGGGTTGGTACGCGCTCCCCGTCCGCAGTATTTTTCGGGCCATGTCGGGCCCAGGTACGTATGGACCGGTGCTCTTCTTGTTCAGAGGACTGAGCGGGTGATTAATAGTTTTGGACCCATTTGGAACGGTGGCCGCTCTCATTGCGATGGCCGTTGTTCCTGCGGTTGTTGTTTGACTTATTCGGGCCGTTGTACCTGCTTCTCTTGTTCATGAGGCAATCCCACGAACAGTACCCGTAGACCGAATATGTCATCGTTTGATTGGGTGTGTACTCTTTTCCACAAGTTTTGCAACGTTCCAAAATGTTCCTCCTTAACCCCTTTCAGGGCCTCTTGTTTTGTGGCGTTCCACAATCCCGACGCCTTCGGGTTTGTAAGATTCCGTTTGATCCATCATGAAGGAATAAACATCGCTGTATATTCGTTCACGTGTACGCTGTCAACAGTTTTGAGGGCCCCCCGTAAAAACCGACATGTGAAATCGTCTATTTTCGGTGATCCTTCATAGAATTACCAAATCTGAAAACGAGGGGTTGCCTTTGTCCCTTCAGAATAGTCAGTAGCTGAGTTTCCGGTAAGAGGTTCTTAAACCAGATTGCTGCTTGCAGGCACTCGATCAGTTCCCCACCAAGACTCAAACCTTACATGTACTAAACTCTTCGTCGCGTCGGCTGACACCGTCTGGGCCTTAGCCACAATAGCGAAAGAAATCCGTTCTTTACTATTCGCTCCCATATCCGGGTATAAAAGTTCAGCCGGATATTTTGAGTTCCGGATATCATCCTCTTTCTAATTCAGGACATCCGATACCTGCAAAAGTTCGGTCTGCACTTAGGTTGCGGGTAAGAATTTCCCTGTCGGTGAGAAAAACTCTTCTCTACCGGCTAGTGTACCAGATGCAGACCATTTCGGCAATGGTTGCTAAAGTTTTGCAGATGTAGTCGGAGAATCCTGATGGAGCTTTTCCGGAGACATTCCGGCATCTGTCTGGGTTCTTATCACTTGTGAAAAACGTTGTCAAACGAGTTGTTCAAACTGCATCGAAAAAATATGAAACAGGCAGAACCATGTCCCGTTCGCCAAGAGCAAGATCATAACATCCGGCTCGCCGGCCACTGGCGGAGCGCGCATTGCTCGAGCCTGGGGCCCTGCGGTTCGCAGCGAAACGACGATTCGTTCGGCCGACACAGAATTGTCACAAGCCGCCACAGGAGGATCGTCGGAAATGGAACATGTAGCGCAAAACGTGGCGCTCGCGCTCGACTGGGAATTCTTTTCAGGCGGCGGGCTGCGCGTCCTCGGTGGATTTTCTCGGATCTAAGGCTCGGTTTATATTTGTGCGCTTTCCAGAGTAAGAATGGGGGACTCTTCTTGTCAGTCATTCAAAGAGAATGCCCATTGTCCACTCTTGGCCCGGCAAATCCGGGGTCGGAGTCCGATGCAGGCTTCGATGCCCGCAAGATGCCGAAAGCCAGATTCAGGCTCGATCCGGCTCGCCGATGACAGTTTCCGGACAGGAGATACGCGGCTTTAGTCAACCGCCGCGGCTCCCCCCCCCTGAACGGGTGTGGATGCTTGTTTTCCGGGTAATCCTTCAGTTACTCGGGAGAAGCGCCTACACTCTGTCATTGCGAGCGTAGCGAAGCAATGACGATCTTTTCCCACCCGTAAGTGAATGGATACTTTTCCTGATGCAATTGCCTTTACTTCCATGAGATCATTCCTTATGGTAAGGGATTGCGCAATTTTTTGTGAAAGAATCGGGCATGCTCGTTTCAAAGAAGTTCCTGTTGCTGTCCATTGCCTGCTTTGCCCTGGCTGCCTGCGGGTCGACAAAGTATCTCAAGGGAGGTATACACAGGCAGCTCGATGAGAATCTCACCATCGTAGGTCTGACGGAGAATCCCGGTAATTACCTGAATAAAGAAATCGTGTTTTCCATTCGATATTACAAAAAAGGAGATCTCCCCTGCCCCCTTGGTGATGATTACGTCAATTTTATCATAGCCGACCGGGTGAGCTATATTACGCTGAACAAGGTGTGGATAAACAAGGATAAGGCCAAGGTCCTGGATACGCTCAAAGAGATGCAGACAATTGTGATGAAGGCACGGGTCTTCGCCGTTGACAAGGAGAAAGACCCTAATCTGGAAGCAATTGAAATAATACCCGAATAATGCGTTTTGCGATCCGCGGCCGATAGAGAAGATCAGAGAGCTCACGTTTCCGACCAGTAACATCTCATGAGTGCCCGTGCGATTTGCGGGACACATACAAGAGATCCTACAGGAGATCACGTTGCGAAAAATTCTTGTTACCAGCGCCCTACCCTATGCAAACGGCGACATACATATCGGACATCTGGTGGAATACATTCAGACGGATATTTACGTCAGATTTCTCAAACTTATCGAACAGGATGTACGATACATGTGTGCGTCCGACGCGCACGGCACTCCGATAGAGATCAACGCGGCGAAGAAGGGAATCACCCCCCAGGAACTGGTCGCCGAATTTCACGACCGGCACCGCAAGGATTTTGCCCGATTCGAGATCGGTTTCGATGAATTCTACACGACCGATTCCCCCGAGAACCGTCGCCATTGCGAGACCATGTATCTACGGGCCAAAGAAAAAGGTCACATCGTCAGCAAAGATATCGAGCAATTCTATTGCCAGCAATGCGGTCGATTTCTCCCTGACCGATATATCAAGGGAACATGCCCGAAGTGCGGTGCTACAGACCAATACGGGGACGTATGCGAGTCATGCGGAGCCACGTACAGGCCGACAGACCTGGCTGAAGCGCGTTGCGCGATTTGCGGCAGTTCTCCCTCGTTACGGACGTCGAAACATTATTTCTTCAGACTTGTTGATTTCAGAGACTTTCTCATACGGTGGACATCCCAAAACGGTCATCTTCAAGACGAAGTCCGCGCGTTCGTGCGCGGATGGATCGATCACGGACTCCAGGATTGGGATATCTCGAGGGATGGCCCCTATTTCGGATTCAAAATACCGGGCGAAGAGGACAAATACTTTTATGTGTGGCTCGACGCGCCTATCGGATATATTGCGGCTACCGAACATTACACGTCGGGACTACCGGACCGCAGTGTAGAAGATTACTGGATGAATCATGAAGCTGACGTGGAGATTCATCATTTCATCGGCAAGGACATCGCGTATTTTCACACGCTGTTTTGGCCGGCGATGCTGGAGGCCGCGGACTACAGAACTCCGGATGCGGTGCACGTACACGGGTTTTTGACGGTAAACGGCTTGAAAATGTCCAAGAGCAGGGGCACGTTTATTACCGCGCGGCAGTTCGCAGATTTTATGAGCCCGTGGTACTTGCGATATTACTATGCAACCAAACTGAGCAATTCCATCGACGACCTCGATTTGAACATGGAAGAGTTTGTAGCGAGGACAAATGCCGAGCTGGTGAACAATATCACCAATCTCATCAGCAGGACTATCGGCTTTTTGAACAAGCGCCTGGATTCGAAGCTGGGCGTGGTTCCGGAAAGCGTCTCGCATCTGATAAGCGAAGTCGCGTCTCATGTGGAGAAAGCTCGCGAGGAGTACGGTCGTCTTAAATTCACCGCTGCAATAAGAGCCGTTCTCTCCATATCGGACATAGCCAACAATTTCGTGCAGCACAACGAGCCGTGGGCTCTTATAAAGAACGATCCGGAAGGCGCGCGCAACGACCTCACCTTTGTGGTAAACTGCATCAAAATTATCACCGTCCTGTTGAAACCTGTTCTGCCTGAATACTGCAAGAAAGTGGAACAAATACTCGGCGTGGAAGATCTGAAATGGAAACACGCGACGTTTGATCTGGAAAACCGTCCCATAGGAATTTTTCAAAAACTTCTCGATAGACTCGAAATAGGAACATGGCAAAAGCTCATGGAGGCAAGCAGCGAAAGTCTATCTCCTGCAAAAGAGCCGTCCGTCGCGCTTCCGGCTTTCAAGGAAGAAATATCCATTGAAGACTTTGCTAAAGTCGACTTACGAGCCGGAAAAATCGTATCTGCAGAGGTCGTGGAAGGTTCGGACAAGCTCTTGAGATTGCAGGTGGACCTTGGGAAGGAGACGCGGACGGTTTTTGCCGGGATCAAATCTTCGTACGATCCGGCCGATCTCGTAGGCCGCACGGTGGTCGTGGTCGCGAACTTGAAGCCGCGAAAGATGCGTTTCGGCGTAAGTCAAGGCATGGTGCTCGCCGCGGCGGAAAGCGAAACCAACGTGGTGGTATGCGAAACAGGTTCCGCTGTTCCCGCGGGGACAATTGTACGATAACATGTGTGTCGTCCCCGATGCGTTGGAGCGTCCCGACATGTGTCATGCCAGGTGAGCTGGATATGGCGAATTGGACATAAGGACTTTCCGTCTGTACGTATTGGTCCAGGAGTTCCGGGACTCTCGGAAAAATCTTGCGAGTCGATGAGGTTGAAAGTAGAATCTCTGGGAAGCCCTGAAACATGCTTTTGGGTTTTTCAGTGCTCTTACCCAGCCTGATTCTGTAATTTCGCTGATTATCGTCCCGGGTCCGAATGCTAAAAGTGGTTCTCGGGTCTTTCGGGAATCCCCTTTGTTCCCCGGCAAGGAGAACAATCCCACAACATCAGGAGGGAGACGCCAATGCCAGTGAAGATTTTGCTCAACGACGACGAGATCCCCCGCCAGTGGTACAACATCGCTGCGGACATGCCCAACCCCATGCAACCGCCGTTGCATCCGGGCACTCACCAGCCCATTGGGCCTCAGGATCTTGCCCCGGTCTTTCCCATGAACCTCATTGAGCAGGAAGTGAGCCAGGAGAGGTGGATCGACATCCCCGAAGAGGTTCTGGACAAATACTTGCTGTGGCGTCCCTCTCCTTTGTATCGTGCGACGAAGTTGGAACAATTCCTGGATTGCCCCGTGAAGATCTATTACAAGAACGAGGGCGTAAGTCCCGCCGGAAGTCATAAACCCAACACCGCAATTCCTCAGGTGTATTACAATAAAGTTTTCGGCATCAAAAGGATCGCGACGGAAACCGGCGCAGGCCAGTGGGGCAGCGCTTTGAGTTTCGCGTGCAATCAGTTCGGACTCGAAGCCAAGGTCTACATGGTGAGAGTCAGTTACGAGCAAAAACCGTACAGGCGATTGATGATGAATACGTGGGGGGCGACCTGTATTCCGAGCCCCAGCACGGAGACCGAAGCGGGCCGCAAAATTCTTGCCATGGACCCCAATTGCTCGGGCAGCCTCGGGATTGCCATTAGCGAGGCAGTGGAAGACGCAGTCACGAGTGAGGCGGCGGGTAGGCCTTCAACCCGCTACTCCCTGGGGAGCGTTCTTAATCACGTACTGCTGCACCAGACCGTCATAGGACTGGAAGCGCAGAAACAGCTCGCAAAAGTAGGTGACTACCCTGACATCGTCATCGGTTGCGCTGGAGGCGGCAGCAATTTTGCCGGATGCGCATTCCCGTTCATCCGAGACAAAATAGCCGGCAAACAGGTTCACATCATTGCCGTTGAACCCGCTTCCTGCCCCACAATGACCAAAGGGCGCTTCGCTTACGATTTCGGAGACACGGTTCAGATGACTCCGCTCCTTCCTATGCACACGCTGGGCCATGCATTTGTGCCTGCGCCGATTCACGCCGGCGGATTGCGTTACCACGGAATGGCTCCTCTTGTAAGCCAACTGGTGGTCGACGGACTGGTAGAACCGCGTGCCATCAAACAATTGGAGACTTTCACTGCAGGAATCACCTGGGCGAGGACAGAAGGTTTCATTAGCGCTCCGGAGACCAACCACGCTCTGGCCGCGGTCATGCAAGAAGCCAAGAAGGCAAAAGAAGAAGGAAAAGAAAAGACTATCCTGGTAAACTGGAGCGGCCACGGTTTGGTGGACCTCGCTGCGTACGACGCGTTCTTCCAAGGCAAGCTCTCGGACTATGAGCTTCCGCAAGAAGACATTGAGGATGCCCTCAGAGCTCTTGAAGGCTTCCCCAAGCCGAAGCTGTGATAGAATCCTGGGGGAGAATCGCATCTCCCCCATTTTAACGGAACGTCTCGCACAATGACTGTCGTCACAGATCCCCCCTATGAAGAAAAGCAGATACGCTGTCCCAGACTGGGCGGACCGGTATCATTCGGATACTGCCTCGTTGAACGGCGGAATCTCCCGTGCCATCGGGCAATCGTGTGCTGGTCGCAATCTTTCGACGCTGAGGGATTTTTTCGCGAAAAATTGACGGACGAGGAATTTGATGAATGCTTTGTCCAGCCTCCGCAGCCCAAAATAGTCACCCTGATTGAAATGATCGAGAAAGCACGAAAACTCTGTACCGAAAAGAAGTCTGAATAGTGCGGTACGGTGAACAGGCTTCAAGCACGACAACCGTGTGCGGACTGCTCGCGGACGAGGTCCGGGTTTCTTTCGAGAGTACATTCTGATATGGAGTGCTAGTGTGCTGTCCCACAAGTAACTTACGTAACCGGCCATCTGAGCCTCTCCCGAAGGTTTCATCGAGGAAGGGAAGCCGCCGGTTTTGTCATTGCGAGCAAAGCGAAGCAATCTTGCGTAGTTGCAGAATGAAGGCTGGAGATTGCTTCGTCGCGTCGCTCCTCGCAATGACACTGATTCGCGTCCCGACCAAGTCGGTGATGTGAAAGCTATTTGCGGGACACAACACTAGCGCTGGCTCGGGATGTGGAGAAGTGTTCGTATGGTAGGGGCCGAGATACAAGAACGAATCAGGAAGAAAATGGACCACCGGGGAATCGATCCCCTGGCAATAGAATCCTTCCTGGACATGGTTCGCCGGATACCTGAAAACGATCCTGGATATGTTGCGCTCCACCGGACGTGTCCCCCCGATTCAGACAGCATTTTTGATTCGGACAAACTCTCCACCGAAATCAACGAACTTGGAAAGCGGGGCCAGTCGCTCCTTTCCAAAGCAATCATTATCAAACTTAATGGCGGCCGCAGCACCACGATGGGGGGGGTCGTTCCCAAAGGAATTTTGACGGCCAAGAACGGCCGCAGTTATTTGGATATCATCGTGTGCCAGGCTCAGGCACTTCGAAGCAAATGGGACGCAGACATACCTCTGCTGCTTATGAATAGTTTTTTCACCCAGGAGTCCACCCTGGAATCCATCCGGGGATACGATCCTCCCCCCGAAACGTTTCTTCAGCACCAGGTCCCTCGCCTTGTCGAACACACGTACGCCCCTCTGGACACCGGCACCGAGAGTGATTGGGCTCCACCAGGTCATGGAGACATCTACGCGAGTCTCAAGCGCCAGGGCATTCTCGATCGGTTGCGATCAAAAGGGACGCGTTGGGCATTCGTTTCAAATATCGATAATCTGGCTGCAACCCTGGAACCGTGGATTCTGGGGCTCATGGATCGCGACCGAATTGATTTTCTCCTGGAGGTTACGGACCGGACGCCTGCAGACCGCAAAGGAGGCACCCTGATCGTGCGGGACGGGCTTCTGGATCTCCTTGAGATAGCACAGGTCTCTCCCAAGGATCGCGATTGTTTCATGGATATGGACCGGTTCAAAGTGTTCAACACGAACAACGTATGGATAGATCTGGACGCACTTGCCCGGGCGCTGGATACCGGCGGTCTGAACCTCCCCCTGATCCAGAACCACAAGACCGTCAGCGACGTTAGTGTGATTCAGCTGGAAACAGCAATGGGAGCTGCAATCGGGTCATTCCCACGCGGCCGGGGCCTACGGGTCGGGAGGGACAGATTCTTTCCTACGAAAAAAGTTGCCGATCTCTTTCGCCTGCAGTCGGACGCGTGCGTGCTGGACGAAATGCACAGGCTCCAGATGAATCCCCAGAGACCCGTATCTCTTCCTCCCCGGCCCAGGGTCCATTTCAGTGCCGATTTTCTCGAAAATCCGCTGGACATACCGAAACGATTCGAAGACTCGGAATCCGTGTCCCTGCTCGAAGCCGTATCCCTTGAGGTCTCAGGTTCCGTATTCTTCGAAAGGAATGTGAAAATTGGCGGCAGGGTCATCGTGAGCCCCCCTCCGGGAGAAACGTACCTGGTGCCGAGTGGGAGCGTGCTCAAGGACAGAAAATATCCGTAGGCGTGGCCCGAATTCTGTTACATAATTAGACTGTTTCGCCTTAGAAATACGGAGAATCGGGGAGGAACTTCTTACAACAAGGCTGTGAAAAAGTGCTCCGTACGCTTCGCCGCCTGGAAGGGATACCATTGACACGCAGATTGTGGAAAGGAGTTGATCATGCCCGACTCGGGAAAAACCATGCGCTGTTTCAAGGCTTACGATATCCGGGGACGCATTCCCGACGAATTCAATGAGGATGTTGCCTATCAGATCGGCAGGGCGTACGCGACTCTGCTCTCACCTTCCCGTGTATGTATCGGCAGGGACGTACGGCTTTCGAGTAAAACCATTGCCGCCGCAGTGGCCCGGGGGCTGAACGATCAAGGGTGCAGCGTGGCGGACATCGGCTTGTGTCCGACCGAAGAGGTGTACTTTGCAACCGCGCACCTGAAACTTGACGGCGGTATTATGGTTACGGCAAGTCACAACCCCATGGATTACAACGGGATGAAACTCGTCAGGGAGGAATCAAAACCCATAAGCGCGGATACAGGCTTGAAAGACATTGAAAGGATCGTGGTGGACGGGAGTTTCAAGCCAATCGCAGAAAAAAAAGGTTCCACGGAATCAATAAGCACGAGACAACAGTATATCGACCATCTCATGACCTACGTGGACCCGTCCACATTCAAGAGACTGAAAGTAGTCATGAACTGCGGAAACGGCTGCGCCGGGCCGGTTCTCGAAGAGCTGGCAAAGAGAATTCCCATCGAATTCATCGAGATTTTTCCCGAGCCCGACGGCACCTTCCCCAACGGCATCCCGAATCCCATTCTTCCGGAAAACCGGGGCGTCACGGCGAACGCGGTCCTGGCATACGAGGCGGACCTGGGTATCGCCTGGGACGGGGACTGCGACCGCTGCTTTTTCTTTGACGAGAAAGCCAACTTTCTCGAAGGCTACTACATTGTGGGATTTCTTGCCCGGGCTTTTCTCAGAGAACATCCCGGATCGAAAATCGTGCACGATCCGAGGCTGGTATGGAACACCGTAGAGATGGTAAAGGAAGCCGGTGGAGTCCCTGTCCTCAGCAAAGCTGGCCATGCGTTCATAAAGGAACGGATGCGCAAAGAGGATGCAATCTATGGCGGAGAAATGTCCGCTCACCACTATTTTAGGGATTTCTCGTACGCGGATAGCGGCATGATTCCCTGGCTGATCCTGGTGCAGACCATGTCCACCGAAAACCGCCCATTATCGGTGCTCATCGAGGACAGGATCACCAAGTTTCCGGTCAGCGGAGAAATCAACCGTACTGTCTCCGATCCGCACGGTGTCCTGAACAAAATCGAAGAAACATACCGGGGAACAGAGCTGAGCACAGACCACGTGGACGGATTGAGCATGGAATTCAAGGACTGGCGTTTCAACGTGAGACCGTCCAACACCGAGCCCGTCATCAGACTCAATGTGGAGACCAGGCAAAATCAACCGCTTCTGAAGGAAAAAACAGAGGAACTCCTCAGCTTGATAGAAAGTATGGCCTGAGCAACCACCCTGGACAGGTTCGTCAGGGGCAGAACTCCGGGACGCATTCCTATTTCGGCATGTGCTCGCGTTGCGGTTTCTCGGCGCCACAATGAGGGATAGGCACACCGTATGGATGGAACCAGCGATCCGCAGACGCAAACAATCCGGGAACGCGGCCGCTTCAAGGACAAGATCGCCCTCGTGACAGGAGCGGGACAGGGAATCGGTCAGGCCACCGCCTATCGCCTGGCCGCCGAAGCCGCGATGGTGGCCGTGTTGGACAGAAATGCCGAAACGGCTGCGGAAACTGCCGCCTCTATCTGCAATAGCGGCGGAACAGCAGTGGAATGCGTTTGCGACGTCGCGGACACGGATGCAGTGGCGCAGAGCGTCGCTTTTCTTCGTGACCGGTTCGGGAGAATCGACGTGCTCGTGAACAATGCGGGCTTCGACCGTCCAGGGGGCTTTCTCAAGATCACCCCTGAGGATTTTCTGGCGGTGTGGTCAGTACACCTTCTGGGTGCAGTAAACTGCTGCAGAGCATGCGGACCTGTCATGATGGAGCGGGGGGACGGCAGAATAGTCAATGTCTCGTCCATATACGGTAGAGTGGGATCAAAGGGCGAATCAGCCTATTCATCGGTCAAAGCGGGCCTCATTGGGCTGACGAAATCCCTTGCCCGGGAATGGGGTCCAAAGGGGGTGCGCGTCAATGCGGTCCTGCCCGGACTCACGGACACTCCCACGATTCGCGACGTCATGCATCCGAAATTCAAGGAAACCATCATAGCGGAGACGCCTCTGGCAAGAGTCGCACAGCCTTCCGAAATAGCCGCTGCCATAACCTTTCTCGCTTCCGACGACGCAAGCTTTATCACCGGTGCGGCGTTGGAAGTTACAGGCGGCTGGAATTTATAAGGATTCTCAACAGTAGTGTCGGTTTTGATTACGCGACAGGATTCGAAGACCGCCATTGCGAAGGCAAAGCCCGAAGCAATCTCCAACTGACCAAGACTGGGATTGCTTCGTAGTTCCACTCCTCGCAATGACATGATTGCACGGTCGGAGTGTGCGCAGGAGCGGTGTACGAATCCGACAGAATTTTCGAGAACTGCTATAGCATTCGTTACAAAGCGGTCCCCCACTCGTGCTGTTTTGAAAGCGCAATCGTCGTGGGGGGTTCCCATTCAGTTCGTGAGGGGCACTCGGTACGAGCAGCGATACCCGGCGACTGTTGCTCCGGATTCGCGTCTGAACTCCACCGATAGGTCCACCTGCTCTTCCATGCGGCTGTTGTCTTCCAGGTGTTGGGAAACGTCCCGGACGCAGGGAATGCCGACAAGGGTCTCTCCGGGTTCCGGCGTACGGTAATGGACGAACTCCTCATGCACCAGTCGAATCTCAAGGGGGTCCACCCCCAGGGTCTCCCAGAGGGTGATCAGGCAGGCTGTGCCGTGCAGCGTAAGAATTACCGGCCAGTTCACCGGAGGCGGCCATGGCTCGGCTCGCGCAACAGCGGAAATCAGCTCATCAAGTTCCGTGAACAGATCGGGAGAGATTTCTATGGTAAACGAATCGAATGTCTTGCCGATGAAAGCCCTGTCTATCATCATCCGGCACAGGCACGTTCGTCTAGGCCGATATCCAGGGAGGGAATCTCAAAATCCCGCCGCATTTTCTCCACACGCTCCAGAGAGAATTCTTCCAGGCCGGAAAACGATGGGTCCAAGGTCTCCTCATTGCGGAAGGACTGCACCTTGTAGTTTTTAACCTTTCCCAAAAAATTTCTTATTTCGGAGAGCTGCCGCTCCTCAACAAGATGTGGAATCACAGTCGTCCGAAACGTAGTCTCTAATTTCGATTCTTTGATGATTTCTATGGACCTCTTGATGAGCCTGATATTCAGAGGAGTGCCGGTTACTCTGGAATATTCCGTTGAAGTCAGAGGCGCTTTTACGTCCATCGCCACCGCGTCGATGAGTTGGGAGCTGATAACGTGCGACAGCATTGCCGGGTTGTACCCGTTGGTATCCAGCTTTATTTTGGTTCCCGTTTGACGAAGAAGCCGCAGCAATTCGGGAAGATTCTTTCGGATAGTCGGTTCCCCGCCCGTTACTGCGACACCGTCGATCCACCCTTTTCTCTTTTCCAAGTACCTGACTATTTCATCGATGGGATATTCAGGTCGCGTATCACTTTGGGCCACGAGCGCCGCGTTGTGACAGGCCGGGCACCGAAAATTGCAGCCCGCGAGAAAAATTACCGAACATATCTTACCGGGCCAATCTAAAAAAGACGTTCGGATAAAGCCTGTGATCCCGAACCCGTGATCTACTGTCATGGCCTAAATCTCCATATTACAAGCCGGTTTCCGCACCCGCCGGCAGTCGAGCGCGCACAGAAATGCTTGTTATCGATCTTGCCCCATGCGGCAACACCCATCGCGCACCTACCGGAAACAACAACCGTTTGATTCTTAAAAGAGAATTTTCGGCGGGTCACCAACCCCTGCCGGTGTCCTACGGCATGTCACATGTGCAGGGAATTTGCATTTTTTCAAGCAGAAAATGCGGCGCAGAGTAATCCTTCTGTCCCGCGAGGCAACCGTCGTGTCCCTGTCATTGCGAGGAGTGAAACGACGAAGCAATCTCGACGTTAAAAGGCAGAGATTGCTTCGCTTCGCTCGCAATGACAGCCCTTTTCGCTCCCGTAACCGAGCGGCTGCAGATGCGGTGCGGAATGAGCCAGCCAACCGCAAGTTTGAGAGTCTCATGCCAGAAGATATCCAAATTCACGTCGATCTCCCGTCTGTTTACCGTCCACCCTAGACTGTCTCGTATGCTAAACATTCTTGTGGCTCTCATGTAGTCATCTTTGAGGAAAATTCTTTGACACGACACTATAGATTCGTTTCAGATCATCAAAATTAGCCGTTCTAAGGTCCACGCTTGCTTTCCGATTCAATGAATTCCATTCTTTAGAATCTATGTGTTGCATATCTCGTTTAGACTGAACCGATAAATAATCAATGTGAGACCGATCAATTACGTCTCTGTATTTAACTTTCAGGTATGTTATTATATCAGCAGATAACTTAGTTTTGCCGTCGGGACGGACGTCCTCATGGAATTTGAATAGGACGTCGGTGAATTTTTTATACTGAGGAACCTTTGCTGATTGAAGACGGCACACGACACCTTTTTGGCGCCCAGTAAAAACTGGGCCTTCATAAAAGAAAGTCAAAAGAATATCGGCGAGTAACGGAAATTCTTTCGACGCATCTGAATCCATTATGTAAAGAAACGTGATTTCTTCACAACTGAACTCACTGAGCGGTCCTCCTCCGTTGGAAATTGTTATTGTAGATACCTCAGTGTTTGTGCTTTCGTTACGTTCAATCTCCTGTGTAACTTCTATGTTTGGGAGATTGATCTGGCACAACATCTCAGCCTGGGCACGAGCACTCTCTGCTTGGTCTCTGCTATATCTTGACTGAATACTAGCGTAATAGGCAGAATAGCCAGAAACGACGAGAGAAGTAACTGAAACGACGAGGGCTATAATAGATTTCCAGTCTCTGCTCTTAGGCTTGGTAGCGGCCTGTATCTTTTCCTCATCTAGTGGCGCACCATCCATATGTCACGCTTCGATCCTTGGAGATTTAAGACAAATATTCTATAAGCAGTGGCCCAATTGGATGATCCCGAGACTTAAATTCCTCACACACCTGCCCGGTCGAAGCCATCGAACCACAATTCCGCATTTCCAAAGGACTCGAACCCTACTTTTTTATTGATTCGCCCATCGACTTTTCCCAGCAGCTTTGTGACCGCCATTCACCTTCACGATCCTGGGACCTTGAATCGTTGCTTGTAAGTCTGTTCTGGCACGTCGGCATTCAGCGGAGCATGATGTCATCCCAATGATTTCCGGTTGGGCTTCTTCGAGATGCTTATCTACGTCCCTGGGATGTAAGGCTTTTTGCTGCATACCGAGTCAAGTCAATGGGCGATCGTATTTATTGCGGCCGAATCGTCACATCGGCTTCGCCTTACTCACCGTTGTGGGGCCCATTACACAGTTCTCGAAATCACCCGCAATTTTCAGTGAGAAACTTTCTTATGTGGCCCGCGCCGGTGATAACCTCCCTGCTGTCCGACACCAGGATCGGCAACTGTTTCTCCGAGAGGGACACGCATTCGTAGTAGGCCAGCATGGCAAGGGCTTCCGGATCTTCGCCCAG
>DATHCX010000090.1:0-3417 GCA_035319325.1 Desulfomonilaceae bacterium | reverse complement strand
TGAACACCTCGGCGCGGCGCACCACGAGATCCTCCATGTCGCGGTCAGCATCGGCTATATTGTAGGGAATGCCGCACGCGGAATAGGAAACGTCCTCGGTTTGCTCCAACACCACCACTTCGGTTGCCGGATCATTTCGTTTCGCTTTTGAAGC
Source organism: Desulfomonilaceae bacterium (assembly GCA_035319325.1). GTDB lineage: Bacteria > Desulfobacterota > Desulfomonilia > Desulfomonilales > Desulfomonilaceae > DATHCX01. The sequence goes on along the minus strand of DATHCX010000090.1, from coordinate 3,263 downwards.
TGCACTCATGCCCGCAGCATCACCGCCGATCACCACAAATCTCATGATGCACCCCTCCCTGAAAAAGCGCTGAAAACAGGCGGCCTGCAGTTCAGTCCGTCTCGTTTCCCTCGCGAAAACAATCGATAGAAACGGCGTCACTGGCTGCCGAAAAATCCGACATCAATTGCCAGGTAACCGTTCAGTCTCGCGAGGGAACCATCGTTTCCGGGTCACTGCGAGGAGTGAAACGACGAAGCAATCCAGATGCTGAAGAGTAGAGATTGCTTCGCTCGCAATGACAGCCTTTTTCCCTCCCGTGACTGAATGGATGCATTGCCAATGCGATCCTCGGGTCCGTTTCATGATGAAATCAGTATAGACGATGAATTGAGAGGAGCAAAGCTCGGAAATGCCGAGACGTCAGGAACGCCCAACGTACGCTATTTTCGCGTTCGACGGATGATCAGGTTCACAAACTGCCGGCTAAAACACCGTGTCCCGAGACAAGATCGCGTCTGTCCTCCGGAGGCTGTCATATCGTTTGTATGGAAGCGCATACGCACTACTGCATCAATTCTTTGAGTGCAGCCTTTATCGCAGCACCAAGAGAGATTCCCGGCTCCGACCCTTTTACCACTTTGTGGGCGACACTTTCCGCCAGCCGCTCTTTATAGCCCAAATTCAACAACGATGAGACAATATCTGCTTCGAGCGTTTCCGCAGTGTGCTTTCCTTGAGCGAACGAGGCCTGTGTAGAGAGTTTTGTGATCTTGTCTTTCAATTCCAGGATAATGCGTTCCGCAGACTTCTTGCCTATTCCGGGAATTGCCATCAGCTTGTGCACGTCACCCTCAAGAACTGCCCGCCTGAACCCTTCCGGAGAGATACCCGAAAGAATAATAAGGGAAGTCTTCGGTCCGATCCCTCCGACCTTGAGCAACAGTTCGAAAAGAGCCTTCTCCCCCTGAGTGGCGAAGCCGTACAATTCCAGGGCGTTCTCCCGCATAGCAGTGTAAACGTGCAGAAAAACCTCTCCGTCCTGTGGAATGGATTCCAGGCTTGATAGTGACAGAGCGACCTCATACCCCACGCCCTGGACATCCACGACCACGTTGTTAATTCCTCGTGAAGCGACTTTTCCTCGAAGTGAAGCGATCATGAGGCAACCTTGGCGGGCAGGCACAGGTGAGAGTGATACAGCGCCATGGCGAGTGCATCAGCCTCATCCGGGGATTTTAAAGAAGGCAGACTCAAAATTTTGCCCACCATGTACACCATCTGGTCCTTTTCGGCGCGACCGTAGCCGGTGAGCCCTTTCTTGATTTCCATGGGCGCATACTCGAAAATTTCCATACCGTGGTTTTCTCCCAACAACAGAATCACGCCACGGACCTGGCTCAGTTTCATGAGGCTCTGGGAATTGTTGGCGTGAAAAAGCGACTCCACCACCATGATTGAAGGCCTATGTTCTCGGATGATCTCGTCCAGTTTCTTGTGGATGTGGAACAATTTCTTCGATTGACCCGCTGAAGGCGATCGAATGGCTCCACTGGCCACGTGAATCGAGTGACACCCCTGCTTTTTGACAATGCCGTACCCGGTGGTTATGCTACCGGGATCCACACCAAGAATCATCATGGGAAACAGCCGCCCAACAGGTTTCGAGCGTCACCGCGTTGCGGTGAACGCTGATTCCTATACTACCGATGGGCGGATCTTTCCAGAGAATTGTGAGCCGGAACCGTCACGCTCCACAGTGCAACTCATACGGATTCGCTTTTTCACAGGTAACTCGATTCTGGGCACAGGCCGGGGGCACTGCTTCGTTGCGGACGACGCAGAGCCGACTCATCACTTCGCTCAGGAGATCCCCCAGCCCTGATATCTCATAAATCTTGTGGCGAATGCGTATCATACAGGAGAGACGACCGTGTGCAATCGACTGTCGGCTAATTACCGCGATTCATTTCAGGCCACGCCGAGAGATGTGATTTCAATCCTCGGCACAAGATTGGTAATAAGGTAATCGTTCCATTCAAGCGGACAGCTTCATCATGTCTTCCTCGGAGATATCGAAATTGGCAAACACTCTTTGCAGATCTTCGTTGTCATCAAGTGCGTCCATCATTTTCAGCATTTGTTCGGCTTTCTTGCCTTCGAGCTTAACCGTTGTCTGGGGAATCATCGTCACTTCAACTAATTCCGTTTTCCAGCCCTTTGTTTCAATCGCTCTGCGAACGGTCTCAAAATCGCCGGGATCGGTCGTAATCTCAAAGGTATCGGCTTCCACCTTGACATCCTGCGCCCCGGATTCAAGGGCCAGTTCCATGACTTCGTCTTCATCCAGTCCTGCCTGGGGGAGAACGATCATGCCTTTCTTGTCGAACATCCAGGCAACGCACCCTGATTCACCAAGATTTCCGGTGTACTTGTCGAATATGTGCCTGATTTCGGCGACGGTCCGGTTCTTGTTGTCCGTGAGCGCTTCTACCAGCACTGCCACGCCTCCGGGGCCGTAACCTTCATAAATCACCTCTTCATAATTCACCCCTTCGATTTCTCCCGTGCCCCTTTTTACTGCCCTTTCGACGTTGTCCTTCGGCATGTTGGCAGCTCTTGCCGCATTAATAGCGGTTCTCAGGCGGGGGTTGCCGTCGGCGTCTCCGCCTCCCATACGGGCTGCAATAGTGATTTCCTTGATGAGTTTGGAAAACATCTTGCCCCGCTTTGCGTCGGCGGCTCCCTTCTTGTGCTTGATGGTGCTCCACTTATTGTGACCTGACATCTCGATCTTCCTCCAGATATCCCAGTTATATTGTATCTTATTACATTTATTGCTTTTCTCGCCTGAATTACCGATAAAGACAGCTCTCCGGGGGAAACGGACTCATAGCGTGGCCCGAGTTCTCCATATATCTTTTTAATGGATATTTCGGTTATGCTCAAGTACTTGTGTTCCGAATCGAGGCAAATTCCTTGCAAGAAATTCAGCGATACCGGCGAGAGAGCCTGCGATCTCATGCCAGGAGGCCAATACCACCTTTTGGAAACTGCTATAACAAGCAAAATCTTTTGGGAAAAGGTTGTGTCTGCATCAGCCGTGCGCTACAAGGATTTTGATCTTCGATTTCGCCGAACTGAGAAACGATGTCATACCATTTCGCTTTCGAATACGTGAAATCGAGGCGGGGAGGCCCTTTACTAAGTACAGGTTTTCTTAGATCAGGTCGCACATTTTTGTCGGAGCAGATTGCTTCGCTTCGCTCGCAATGACACTGCTC
>DATHCX010000089.1:0-14326 GCA_035319325.1 Desulfomonilaceae bacterium | reverse complement strand
TGCCAAAGAATCGGTTCACAGAACCAGTGTCATTGCGAGGAGTGAAACGACGAAGCAATCTGTTCTTAACGGTCAGGAGATTGCCACTGGCTTACGCCCTCGCAATGACGGTCACATTCTTTCTCAAGTGAATAATTCCGTCTTACAAAGAGGGTCCCCCCAATCTCACTTTTTTGAAAGCGCATTCGTGTGAATCATTACACGTGCGGTGTCAATTTTCTTGCAAGCGGGGTCGGCGTCGCGCGGAGGCCATTCTATATTTCCTCTATCGCTTCCTGAAATCCTTTCAGGGAACCTTCTATCGTTTCATCGGACACACAATAGGAAATCCGAAAATATCCAGGGCCTCCGAACCCGGTTCCGGGTACGGTGAGTATGAGCTTTTTCTGAAGAGCCGACACGAAGGCCACGTCGTCGGCAATAGGCGCTTTCGGGAACATATAAAAAGCCCCTTCAGGCTTGACACATTGGTACCCAAAGCTCGTCAGCGCACTATACAGCCGATCCCTGCGTCGCTTGTACACCGACGTATCGACTATTTCCCGCAACACGTCTTTCACGGCCCGCTGCATCAAAGCAGGGGCATTGACAAATCCGAGTATCCTGTTGCAAAGGACCAGGCCGTCGATAGTCGCAGCAGCGTCGTCGATTTTCGGATTCATGGCTATGTAGCCGAGACGTTCGCCCGGAAGTGACAGGTCCTTTGAAAATGAGGTTGCGACGATGCTGTTTGCATACGTGCGCAATATACTCGGGACGATGACGCCGTCATACGTTATGCCTCGATACGGCTCATCCGATATGAGCACTATGCTGCGCCCCATTTCAGCACTCTTTTTTTCCAATAGGGCGCTGAGAGACTGGATTTCCTTTTCCGAATACACCTTGCCGGTGGGATTATTGGGAGAATTGATGAGCACTGCGGCGGTTTTTGGGGTGATTGCATTTTCGATGGCAGAAATGTCCAGGGAGAAGTCCTCTGTCGTGGGTACTGGAACTGCCTTTCCGCCGTGATTGTCGACATAAAAAACGTATTCCACGAAGAAAGGCTTGGGAACGATGACTTCGTCTTCTGGGTTGAGGATAGTCTTCAAGACCACGTTGAGCGCTCCGCCCGCCCCTACGGTCATTACGATGCTGTTCTCATCGATTTCCACCGCTTCGTCTTCCCGTATCTTCCGGGCAACCGCAGCCCTCACGTGGGGATATCCCGCATTCGGCATATACGCGTGGGTTCCTGGGGCTGAATCTCGAGCCGCCGCGATAATGGCGTTGTTTACTTTGTCCACGGGATCAAGGTTCGGGTTGCCCAAGCTGAAATCAAATACGTTTTGAGCCCCATGCTCCTTTTTTAGGCGTGCCCCTTCCTCGAACATCTTCCTGATCCAAGATGATTTACCTATGAATTCGACAATCTTCTTCGACGCGGGCATCCTGATCCTCCTGCTGATTTCTCTCGTACAAACGAAAGCCCGGCGTTCAAATCTGCATCCAGGTGAATTGCCGGGCTCCCGACCTTGCATCAGCCCTGTATTTTTCAGGGTTATTCATGATACCATAACAATTGAGAAAAAGTCAACGAATATCGTCTTTTGCACCATAAGGCCTCATTTCTTGTAAAATGAAACGACGTTGTGTTAGAATATATCAGTTATTTCTGAGAGTAAGAGGCCGACCTTTGGTTTTCCGGCGTCGCAAAGACAATGAAAAACCTGGCCGAAACCTCGTCGACAAATACGGTATGACTTTCAATTTTCTGAAAATTGTTGCGGTGCTAGTCCTGATTGTCGCCCAGGGAACCCTCTTCTGTGTCCCGTGCCTGGGTTCCGATGCCAATGGTGACGGGATACGAGCTGCGCTTGCCGGGAAGTTTGATCGAGCGATAGCATGCTGGACCAGCGCCATAGGGAAAAATCCCAAGTCCTACGTCGCGCACGTCAACCGAGGAAGTGCGTATATGCGGACCGGATACGTGTTGAAAGGAATTACTGACTGGCATAGGGCGCGTGAATTGTCACCACCCTTTGCGTACGCTCTGTACACCGGGGATTTTATCGCTCAGAACGCAGATGACAGTCCCCTCCTGAATTATGTCGTTTCGCTTGAATTGGAGCCTGATCACATCTCCTCCGTGGTCATGATAGGAACAGCGTATCAGGATATAGGGCAGACCGAGCAAGCTGCCGAACTATACAGAAAGTCCATGGATTTGACGAAAAATCCTCTTCTGAAGAGCTCTCTGGACCATTGGATCACGACGATAACATCCGGGTCCCAGGATTGATCCGAAGTAGTCGTTTCGTTTCTCTGCGAGACAGGGACGTTCTTCATGTTGTTGAATCAAGAGCACCCAGGCCAGTGTTGTGTCACGCAAATAGCTTTCAAATCACCGACTTGGTCGGGACGCGGATCAGAGTCATTGCGAGGAGCGACGCGACGAAGCAATCTCCAGCCCTTATTCTGCAACTACGCGAGATTGCTTCGCTGCGCTTGCAATGACAGCTTTTTCACACCGTAACCAAAGCCGTGTCAGGTCTCCATCAATCGTCTTGACACGGGCTCGGCGTGAGACTAATATGACTTCGCCGGTTGGGGGATCGTCTAGCGGCAGGACGACGGGTTCTGGCCCCGTTAACCGAGGTTCGAATCCTCGTCCCCCAGCCAACAACTAATTGATATTATTAAGCCATACCCCCCAGAAAACTGTCTGCAAACTGCCGGCAAATTGACCGCAATCAATGTTTCCTGTTCTTTGAAGGGCACCATCAGTGCCACCATCCACTAACGCGGAGTCCCGAAACATAAACTGTGAGGAATTCCCAAGAAATCACCAATTTATCTGGCTACAAAAAAATACGGGAAGTGACGAGCGGCATCAATCATGCGGTCCCGAGACAATCCTTGATCGCCCAACGGAAGAAAATCTCGGGCGAATAGAATACATTCGTTCTCCTGCGGGAAGTTGACGGGGACATGTTTGAGAGAGGGACAGATTAAATTTCCTACAAACATGTATGATTTGTCGGGCCTATCCTGGTGCAATAATTTTTATGCATTCCGAGGGCTTGACCGGAAAGCGATATCATTTAAAGCGGCTGCAAATCTTGACACCTTGACAAAGTTGATGAAAATTGGATCTGTTCTCTTGCCCTGGGACAGGCGCCTAATGAATCGTCATCATACCTATCTGTAAAGTGGTCTACAGTTTCGCTTCCGGGCCGCTGAAAAATGAGGTGTCTCTGCGTGACGCTTCTAGACAGGGTAAAATCCTCTGCAGGACTGCTGCTTCAGGATCGCCCGAGTAATTCTTGCAGTTCTTCAGAAGCCGGACCGGAGATATGCGTGATTTCAAAACCGGCAAGAATTTTCTTTTTCCGGCCCATTTCTTGGGTGGTGACCCACTGGCATGTTGCTTCGAGCACTAGAGGTAAACCGGAATTAATGCTTCCTGGAGGGCGTATAATAAAAGTTTTCACGTCGCCAACACCGGCATCTATCCCTTCAATGCAGAGTCCGTTTTCGGACAAGTCACGTACGAATCCGTACTCGAGCGGATTGCCGGCCTCAAATATTCTCAGAAGAAACTTGATGCGACGCCTTCGAATTCTTCTGATACTTGCTTGGATGGAGCACTGATATAATGAGGACCACTCATCCAGTTCTGTCTTATTCACGGCATTTACTTCAAGAAGCTTGCGAAAGAGGAGGCGCATATTTTTCGTAGACAATTTATACTTGTTCATCAATTGAGATGCGGTGAAACCAGAGCGAAGATCCCTTATTAATTCTCTCACCTTTATTGTTCGTTTTTCAGTCACAGGAGGCTCCTTATTTGAAATAATTAATATCGAGCCTCGTGATTCTTCGGTTTACCATAAGCACTTCGCTCTATAACCCCGATGATTTCATTGTCCATAATTCTGGAAGGACATTTCAGCGAGCCATCTTAGTACTATTAGTCGCGTAATTAGGTAATTGCACCGCTGGTCTGTTCAGACCACACAAATATACTCTCACCCGGTCTGAACGAAAGACGCATCACATACAATTCCACGTCTCCTCCCCCTCCCTGTATTATGGCAAAGCAGAAAATTGGGACAATACCAAAAAATTAATAGCACCTTGGGTATCGCTGATACCTAATTGAACCTGGAGAGGCTCAAGTCTCCAGTCAGCCAGGTCGCAACAGGTATTGAGTTATCTTCGCTGTCCTGATGAAAAGAACTCTACGGCATTGACGCTTTCACAGTCGTGCTTATTGTTTGACAGAAAGTGCACTGGGCAGGGTATTCGGGCAGTCGCTGACCACAGTCCGGGCAGTTCAGGATCACATCAGGTTCTTCAGAAAAAGCTCTAAACACTTCACTTTCCGCCAATCTTGATCTTTCATAAAACTCTAAGTCCGTCATCAAGCCTGATTGAACCAGCTTCCTGAAAATGTAATGAAGAGCGCCGGATGTTATCTCATGCTTTTGAATCAATTGTTCGTCTGATAAGCCGGCCCGGATGTCTTCAACGACTAATCTTGCTCTAATTGTCCGTTTCGCCACGGTTACCCCCTAGCCACTCTCCTGCGACTCTCATCATTTCAAAAGGTTGAGGTCCTGAAATCCCCGTTCATATACCTGGACTGCTGGATATTAAATTTTGCTCTGATATCAGGCTCGTGGCAACATAAAACATTTGGTTGGTTCTTGGGTATCCTGTCTACCCGTTCCGGGTCGGAGGAAAGCCAATCAACGAGAGCTCATTCGAGGATAGGGCAGTGACAAGAGTGAAGGACGTGTGTATATGGATGTCTGTGGGGCCCCTCTATCAGATAGATCTAACCTTGTTCAGCCCCCCTCCCACGGGGGGAAGACTTGCGGTTTCCGGGAGCATAAAGAAACCAAATGTCCCATCTTTTGAAGCATTTCGTGATAAATTGGATATTGTTTGCCGCCAAACGACTCACAAGGAGGAGGCAGGGTGGATTACGTATTGGAACATTTAACAGGATGGTTCCTTGCCGTTGTGAATCTGTTAGTAGCAGGACTTCTTGCCACACGAGCCATAACGGGCAATGCAAAGAAGAAGCGATCTAGCCCTGCAGCAACGACTGCCGTGCTGCTATCGCTGACGACGAACATTTCTTCCGAGAGCTATTCAAGGAAAAGAAAATAACTGCGTCAGTTATCGGTAAGGTTACCGAAGAACCCAGATCAAAATCATACAAGTAGCGGATGTGGAACTCCTATTTGAGTTCACGAAAACAAAGATAACCGGTATAGTGTGCCAACATCTGCTCGTTGACCTCATACCAATGCCATTTCGGAATTACCGGAAAACCCGCTTTCTGCAAGAAAACCGGTTTTCGTGGGAATTCGGACAAAATTCTTGGCGTTTAAATTGAGTTCCGGCTGGGCATTATTCACCTTGCGCTGCTGTTTCAACAATGCTATTTTTCGGTACAGGGAGCTCTTATTTGGCGGCCCTTCAGTAGCCGTAAAAAGAAAACGCTGACAAAAAATTGACATGGGGGAAACAACTGGTCGGCAGTTCCGGCGATTGCTGGCGTTTATCCCAAGCCCAATTCCCTTACAAGGAGGTAGGATCATGTTCAGGAAGTTCTTGGCTGGTCTGTTGGTCCTGAGTTTGGCCGCATGGGCGGTTGGTGTCGCGGCAGAAGACACCCTGAAGATCGGCGCGCCGCAACCCATGACCGGTCCGGACGCTCCTTTCGGAGACAAGTTCAAGAAAGCCTACAGCATGGCGGTGGACGAAATCAATGCGGCTGGAGGCATAAACGGCCGGAAAATAGAGGTAGTCATTGAGGACCATCAGGCCAAGAATCCTTTGGCAGCCACAGTTACCGAAAAACTTATCACCCAGAACAAGGTGCTGGTACTGACCGGAGGGCGTGCCTCAGGGCAGGCGGTGGAGATAGCATCGGTGGCGCAACGGTTGAAATGCCCTTATCTCGTGGATCATCCGTCAGCAGACATAATCACGGCCAAGGGCTTTGAGTGGGTGTTTCGCGATAATCCGACAGGCTCTATCTATCCCCAGGCGTTCAACCTATTCATCAGCGAGGTACCGGGTGCTCTGCCAAAATCCGCGTCAGTAGTTTACGACAACACCGTTTTTGGCAAGAGTATAGCCAATTCCGCCATGAGCTTTCTCAAATCCAAGAATGTGCCGATCGTCAATGACGAAGCGTACGCTGTGAACACCTTGGATTTCAAACCGGTCATGACCAAGGTAAAAGCTCAGAATCCTGACTTCCTGCTGATGGTGGCGGTTTCCACCACTGACGCGATCCTTTTGACTCGTCATGCCAAAGAGATCGGGGTAACCCCGCGAGCTTTCGTGGGCTTCGGTGGCGGCTTCGGAGTGGCAGATCTGGCCAACGAGCTGGGCCCGCTGTCCGAAAACGTCTTCTCGTCGGCTGCCTGGTCGGGCAATCCCAATGATGAGAAAACCAAAGCCTTCTATGAGAAATTCCACAAACTCTACGGCATCTACCCCAAGGAACACGAAGTTGAGGGTTATGCGGCCATTTACATCATAGCCGATGCGATGAAGCGTGCGAACTTGACCGGCGATCTGGCCAAGGACCGCGACGAAATTCGAAAGGCACTTCTTCAGACCGACATGACCACTGTGTTCGGCAAGGTGAAATTCGGAGATTGGAAAGGTCCGCTGGGGGATCAGTACACGAACCAGAACATTTATTCACCGGAGCACTCTGTGCTGGCCCAGTGGAGGGGCGGTAAACTGCTCAATGTGTATCCGAAGGCCAATGCCGAGGTGGATTTCATCTTTCCGGATCCGTCAACAAGTGGCAAGTGATGTGAATTCATTCAACTGATGTGGCATCCCCAACTCCGGGAAAACGGATAGAAGCAGCTGCGCATGCATTGACGCCGGCTCTGGTTAATCAGCTGAAAATCTGCTCTTGGTCCGAGAGTGAGCATGCGTTTCGGGCGCTGGAAGCGGTTTTCCGCTCGGCGCCTTTACTTGCATGCACCAATTCTCAGATATCTCAAGAGGTGAAGATCTCATAAATAGGTAAGACCGCTCAGGCCAGCGGTTGCACCAGTGAACCGGGCATATGGAAACGTTGATACAAAGTATTGTAAGCGGTGTGCTTACAGGATCGCTCTATGCCATGATAGGTGTAGGCTTGACTATCGTCTTCGGGGTCATGCGCATTATAAATATGGCCCACGGAGACATAATCATGCTGGGCATGTACGGCGCATTCTGGGCGCATTATGCGTGGAAAATCGACCCTTTTCTTTCCATCATTCTCTGGGTACCCGCCGGTTTCGCGGGTGGCGTCCTGGTATACCGATTTTTGCTCAAGAAAATAGTCCCTGCCGGTGAACTGAACACTCTCCTATATACGGCAGGATTATCCTTGTTTATAGCCAATCTCGCCCTTCTCATCTGGAAGGGTGACTACCGTACGATCAAGCTGTCTTATGCGATCATGCCGCTTAGACCTTTTGGCATCTCGGTCCCTATCCCGCTTGCCATCGCTTTCGTCATGGCCATCCTGGTAACCGCGGGACTCTACTGGTTCCTTGTATATACCGACACCGGGCGTGCCGTACGTGCCACCAGCCAGGAGCCGGAGGCAGCGGCTCTCATGGGGATCAGCGTTGGCCGCATCTCCATGGTCACTTTCGGTTTAGGAACCGCTCTGGCTTGCGGAGCGGGGGTTCTGCTTGCGCCTTCACTGTATCTTTATCCTACGGTAGGCGAGATCCTGGTGGCCAAGTGCTTTGTCATAGTGGTCTTGGGCGGCCTTGGCTCGGTACCTGGGGCAATAGCCGGCGGGGTCTTATTGGGACTGGCGGAATCCCTGGGGGCGGTGTACGTTTCGGTGCCGTACAAGGATGCTATTGGGTTCGTCCTCTTCCTCCTCGTTCTATTGTTCAGACCCGCGGGCCTGTTCGGGGAGGGCAAGTCATGAGATTTATCCTGATACTCGTGGCTTTGGCAGCATTGCTGGCCGCTCCCTGGGTCATCACTGATCCTTTTTACGTGCATTTGATGATCATGGTCCTTATGTGGACATTGCTTGGGGCATCCTGGAATGTCCTGGGAGGATTCGCGGGACAGGTCTCATTCGGTCATTCGGCGTTCCTGGGAGTAGGCGCATACGCAACGATGATACTTTACCTGAATTTGGGTTTGTCCCCCTGGTACGGCATCGTCATCGGCGGATTGGCTGCGGCTGCAATCGCACTGCCGATAGGGCTGGTCTGCTTCAGGTTGCGCGGCCCGTACTTCGCTCTCTCCACACTGGCGGTAGCTGAGATTATCAGACTGGTGGCCCTTAATTGGGAATCTTTGACCAACGGTCCCGTAGGCCTTTTGATCACAACCTTACCCCCGGTGACATTCGCCGGAGTTCCTGTCGACTGGGAGAGCAAAACTCCTTTTTATTACATTATAGCAGTGCTTGCCGTCGGGTCGCTCGGCTCCGTCGCAATGCTGGCGCACAGTCGCCTGGGAGCTTACCTCCTGGCAGTTCGCGACGATATTGATACTGCCGAGGCCATCGGTATCAATACAGCGCAGGTGAGGGTTTCCGCGCTGGCATTATCTGCGTTTCTGGCCGGGGTGGGCGGGGGATTTTACGCAATGTATCTGCGCTACGTAGATCCCGACGCGGTCTTCTCCATCGCCCTTTCGGTGGAGATGGTCTTCATAGCCGTGGTGGGAGGTCTCACCACAGTGATTGGTCCCCTGATCGGCGCCGTGTTTCTGGTAACGTTGGGGGAGACCTTTCGGTCCCACTTTCTGACCGGTCACTTGATTTTCTATGGGTTATTCATGATGGTGGCCATCCGGTACATGCCCGAAGGTATATGGGGCCGTCTTCGCTTGATATTCAGAAATCGCTCGGGGGTGAGAAATGCCTGAAGCCATGCTCGAACTGAAGGGACTCTCCAGATCCTTCGGGGGTTTGCTGGCTGTCAGCGATCTCTCTTTCACCGTGGAAAAAGGGGCCATCATAGGCCTTATCGGACCCAATGGAGCGGGAAAGACTACGGTCTTCAATCTTGTGGCAGGTTTTCTTCCGCCGAGCGCAGGTGAAGTGCTGCTGGAAGGAAAGGATCTGGTGGGTCTCAAACCGCATGCCGTAACACGCAGAGGGATTGCCCGAACCTTTCAAATCGTTAAACCGTTTCGTAACCTGAGCGTTCTGGAGAATGTGACCCTTGCGGCGTTTCTGCGATTCCCCATGCGCCGCCAGGCGGAGGCGGAGGCAGCCCGCCTTATTGAAAAAATGGGACTCAAGGACAAAATCAAATTTTCAGCCAATGATTTGACTCTAGTCGATCAAAAACGACTCGAAATAGCGCGTGCGCTTGCAACCGGCCCTAAATTACTGCTTCTGGACGAACCCATGGGAGGGCTCAATGCCACTGAAGTGGACCTTGCAACCCTCTTGATTCGGGACATCTGTGCCGATGGCGTGACAATCATTTGGGTGGAACACGTTCTCAGGGCAATAATGAACACATCCCATCGAGTGATAGTAATAAACTACGGCGAGAAGATAGCGGACGGCACTCCTCAAGAAGTGGTGGAAAATCCGAACGTTATTGCCGCCTACCTCGGCAAGCGAGCTAGATCCCATGCTGCAGATTGAAAACCTTCAAGTCGCCTACGGAAAAGTGCAGGCGCTGTGGGGTGTCTCCATAAGTATTGACATGGGGCAAATCGTTGCCCTTGTAGGGGCCAACGGCGCAGGTAAGACCACCCTGCTCAAGACCATTTCGGGCCTCATCAGGCCCACCGGCGGTTCCATAACCTTTGAGGGCACACGCTTGGACGGAGCTGCCCCACCCACAATAGTGAGAAGCGGGTTGATTCATGTGCCCGAGGCTCGCAAACTTTTCCCCGAAATGACGGTGCTGGAGAACCTGCTATTGGGAGGATACTGTACACCGGTGAATCAGCGGCGGGAAAGGTTGGAGCAGGTCTTCGCCGTTTTCCCGGTCCTGGAAACCCGGCAACGTCAGAGCGCAGGTACCCTCTCCGGTGGAGAGCAACAGATGGTGGCGATAGGAAGAGGCATGATGGCTGCGCCCAAGATTCTGATGTTGGATGAGCCATCCCTGGGCTTGGCGCCGGTCATGGTGGAGGAGATGTTCAGGGTTGTCGAGGAAGTGAATGGGCTGGGAGTGACTGTTTTGCTGGTGGAGCAAAACACCGAGCACGCACTGTCGATAGCTCACAAAGCCTTCGTCATGGAATCCGGCAGAATTGCGCTATCCGGATCAGGCAAAGAATTACTTGCCGATCCCGCTGTTCGAAAGGCCTACCTTGGGCTGTGAGCCTGGACAGTCCCAGGCAGCAAACATAGTCCGACATTACGCGGATTAATTTTTCAGATATTACTGCTTTGAAATAGCATTGGTATGAGCATCTCCTGCAATGGGCACGCCTGTGAGGTGGACCCCTCTGTCAAGACAAAAAATGGTCTTTGTTTGCTTGACACAGGAGTGTACCCAGGTGACCAAACGTGGAGAACCCCAAACAACGAAGCTGGTGTTGTGGAACCGCTCGCCTGTGGAATCCCACCATGAAGGACTTCTATGAGCGCCTAGTGGCCACTGGAAAACCGTACAAGGTTGCTATTACGGCATGTATGAGAAAGCTATTGACCATTCTCAATACCATGGTGCGCGAACGAACATTCTGGCGAGTTCTGGGCTACCAACACGCGTGATCCGAACGGTTTTGAGTGGAAGAAATGGTTGACAGTAAACACAGTTGCTGTCCAGTCTTCGGGGTCCAATATAAGGGTCTTCGCGTAAGTGCATACCTGACTGAAAAGAGATAAGTCTTCGGAAACACACTCAATGTCTTCCCCTGCGTAGGGAACGATGGGTCGTCGAAGTACTAGGACTAATGCCTTGTCTGGCGTTCTTCAACGAATCACTTACAGGGGAATCCACTCCCAAATGTTTTGACGAAGAACTCCTGAGTTCGGTCGTGCGATTCGTCTGTCCCGGACCAGTCTGTAGGCCATCACACTTTGGTGGGCAGGGGTTGGGTCGAGGCTTAGTCGGCCCTGTAGGACCAGCTTGGACCATTTCCATTTGAATGAAAAGGGAAATCACCACCGTCAAGATCGCTACGAATAATACTAATTTGCTGTCCATGGTTACATCACCTCAATAATTTGCGTCTCAATCCAATTCTGCAAAATCTGATGCAACCTGAGTTGTGAAGATTCAAAAGCCAACTTGTTGCTCGCTGACATGCGGCTTTTGCCTTTTCAGGTGGGTGCCAAAGCAAGGAGGCAGAAATCATGTCTTTTTTTTCAACGGGTACGCATTTACGCGAAGATCCCATTATAATCCTCGTCCCCCAGCCATCAAATGTTCTGCACATTCGCAAGCATCGTGCTTCCTGATCCATTGTTCAGTACTCGTTAAGAAGTTAACTTGATTGCAGTTACTGTATTCCGGTTATCGCCATAGGCTGTTTTTTGTCCTCCAGGGTCACTTTTTGTGCGGCCACCCTGAAGGCAACATCACCGCATGATAAAGGTCAATGATAGAGTGCCGTGGCTAGTAGTGCGGCTTCATGAAAAAGAATTGTAAGCCTTCCTGATCGTGCCAGGTGCAAGACAACCACTTTTGGACTAAAAACCCCCCTCCGTGCTGACATCCTAACCGACCGAAATTATAAAGCAACCGAAAGCGGGCAGGCTTTTTTCGCCCGCATGCAAACTAACAACAATCATCGGAGAAAACGAATACACAAGTTTCAAACACGCCAAATTGACTCTCACATCACTTGGCACGGGAATTGAACGCACCAGTTGGTGCCCAGGATGACAGACACCACTGCAAGGACAAGCGTAATGACTATGGTACTATTTCACCGCTGTTCCAGGACCTTGGAAGTGCTCAGAGCACCCAAAGTCGAAATAGCCATGTTTGGAGATGCTGCCGCCAGAATTGTCTATGAACTGTACGTCAAACGTCATCCCCGATTTCTCTTTGTCGGAAACAAAAGTGTAGGAGTAGCGCTCTTGCGGCTGCCTCAAACTTTTGACGACTATTTGGCCGATAAACCGCCGGTGCGACGAGCAAGGAACAAAGCCCTGAAGTTGGGGTATACATTTCGGACTTTCCGAGCTATTGATCATGTTGACGAAATTGTTGGCATAAATACTTCGAGTCCGATCCGCCAGGGTATGCCCATGCATCGGGAATATGTGGTCCCAGATCTGGTGAGAAAATTCTGTGCCGGCGTGGGGGAGATCTTTGGTGTCTTTGCAGCCGACGGAAGTCTCGTTGCGTACAATCACGACGTCGTATGCGGAGATGTGTTTACTGGCACCAAGATGTTGGGCGACAACGATCATTTGCGCAATGGGGCAATGTATCTGCTTATCACTGAAACGATCGGGAATAGAATTGAATTGCGGAACCGACTCGGGTATCCCAACTGGTACGCGTACGACACCGTATGGGGTTGCACTCCGGGCTTACTTTTCTTCAAGAAACGGCTCGGTTTTGGGCCTTATCGCGTAAAATGGGTTTGGGACGATTCCCGGACGCCTGCTATGAACGGATGCGGCAGGTCCCTCGCGGAGCGAGTGAAGGAACTCAAGAAAGAAATCGCGCTTGAAGGAGAGGTTTCCCCGAAGGGACGGAGACTTTCAGAATTCGGTTTGATAGCCCTTCTGGGAATCTCCTATATCATTTGCGATCCAATTCCCGGTCTTATCGATGATGCGGTGGCCGCAACCATAAGCGGATATCACGCGCTGAAGAGATTATGACACCGTGCCAGTGCACACAGTACCGCGTTTACTCTAAGGATAAGTAGTATAGATCACGAGAGGAAGCTCACATTGTGAGCACCTCATGTGGCGAAAACGAGAAGACTGTCTCCGTCATCCTGCTTTCAACTCAGATCATTACAAATCTCGAAAATTCTGTCGGATGAGTTCATGGCTTCCGCGCACATTCCGGCCATCCTGCCATGGCGTTGCGAGGAGTGCAACGACGAAGCAATCTCGGTCTTGGTTGGTTAGAGATTGCTTCGGGCTTCGCCCTGGCAATGACAGTCCTCGAATCCTGTCGCGTAATCAAAACGGACAGTACGCTTGAGAATCCCTATAACTCGACAACTCCGCATGAATTCGCACGGCATGTCGCGGTGGCCAAAATAGTGTCCGTTTGGGAAGGCTCCGACCTCAGGGGTTTCAGGCAGCTCCCGGATCCCGCAAAGGGCGTCCGGGACCTTGCAATATGGCGATGTGGATGCTAACAATGGTCCCATGACTACACGGCACGGTTTTTCGGGGATCGATGCGAGGCTTACCAAGACGAAGGGGCTCAGGGTTATCCCCTTGGATCCGGCCCGGAAAGGGCTTGTGCCTGCTCTCCCTTGGACACCCTACTGCGTTGGTTTTGGCGCCAGGAACGGGCACACCGTATTCCCGGACATGGATAGCGCTCCGAGAGATACAAGAGCGCGAAACGACGGGCGTGAGAGGTTTCCTCTATATGAACGGGCGCAAACAGGCATCTCTTTTCATAAGGATGAGGATCGAATCCTCGCCCCGCAGCTAGGAATTGCTCATATTGAGAATTTTTTCCGACCCTTGGCGTGTATCTTCGAGTAAATTTTGTTTTTTTTCCGATTAGGATTCGCTGTTCCGCCGTATTCACTGCCTGTACCCATTTATCTGCCTTGTGCTTGCATACGTGAAGATATCTGTCGGCCAACCTTTCTCAATAGGTCCGATCGCCTGCACAGGGCCTTACTTCTACGGGGCGTTTCATGAACGGTTTACAGACTTCCTCGCGCATACTCCGTCACCTGGTATTCGTTGGAGTATTCGGGACTGCGACAGCTTTCGCAGCGTTTCACCTCAGAGATCAGCTGGGGCCATTTTTTATGACACGCCCTTCCATTAACGGCGTCATCCTCGGACTGGGTCTTATGGGGTTTCTCATTTGCGTTACTGAGCTCGTACGGCTGTACAGACAGGCAAAGGAAATGTCCGGTCTTGCCGATAGCTTGGCAGTGGGGTTCCCGGATTTCCCCGACGAAGCCGTAAATCGAGTCCGTGGAGGAATAGTGAAGGACCGCGTCGCCAGAACGCTAGCACTCATTCGTAGGGGTGCGGCTCATACCGAGGCGCTTGGACTCATATCCGACGCGGACGTGGATTCTGAAGAGAGCCGTGGCGCCTTTGTCCGCTACGTGCTGGGTGTGATGGTGTTTCTCGGCTTGATAGGAACGTTCTGGGGGGTGCTCATCACCGTGGAAAGCGTCCAAAAGGTTCTCGAAGCAC
>DATHCX010000088.1:0-9663 GCA_035319325.1 Desulfomonilaceae bacterium | reverse complement strand
TTATGTACCGGAACTCTTCCCTTGGGAAAGAATGTGGCCGTCATTGAGAGGGCGCACGTCCGCAACAATCTCCTAGAGCAGTTCTCGATCCTTTATGACCCGATTCTGTGTCAAGAGTATGATTCAATCATTTGTTTATTAAATCAGACAAGAAACGCTCGACCTGTTTCAGAGCGTACGTGAGTTCCTCGTGCAATTCCTGCATGTCCGGACCCGGGTCGAATGTCTGAAGAATTCCTCCGTCGTCCGGGAAAAGCGGCTGGAAGCCGGATATTTGTCCGGCAACATCCCGCATACTGGAAACAGCATTTTCATTACAAACCCATTCTTCTGAAATAACGTTCATGTACCAATCCTGCCCAATCACATCCGGTCCATCCGGAACACGTCTCCGAAGTCTATGCCCTGTCCTTGGATACGATTATCGGAGAAGCCAGTCCCGAGGCTAACCCCTCGGAAATACGCGATTGCAGTACGAACAGTAGTATACCCGTTCTCTAGCCAAATACATAAACGATCCCGCAGTCAAGAGAGCTACTCCTGACAAGAGAAACAACCCTGTCCCGTAAAGGACGAGCAGTCGGGTGACAGACAAGGTCCCCACCAGACTGAGAAGAGTAACCCCTACTATACCGAGCACGAGGCATGCGCCGGCCAGGAGAATCGCCAGATAGCTTCGCCCGCGGTCGTACACGTCTCTCAAGGCCGGTTCCATGGCTCCGTCACACGAGTCGCAGCGGACCTTCTCTTCCGAACCATGGGGTTCCGCATCGTTCACATAGTCCAGAGGCATGCCCGGAATAATCTCATCAAGGGCGTCATGGTACTCGACTCGATCGTTGTTCAAGGCTTCCGACTGCATGGAGAATTCCGGTGCGGCTTCCGGCCTTTCAGCTATTTCATCGACCTGGTTCACGAATTCGGCGTCCGGAGGACAAGACGGATCCCGATCCCCGCCATCGCCCAGGGTTTTAGCCGCATCGCGTTCCGGTTCGCTCGTACTCTCCACCGGAACAGCTGCGCTTCCCGCCAGGATTTCTTCTTCTCTGACACTGCGGCTCATCAGTTCTTGAAAAGAGACACCGCAGTTGGGACAGATATCAAACATGGTGTCGTGGGAAGACAGGCAGCACGGACAAATGAAACTCGACTTTTCCAGTTCAAGAGGCGGTTCTTCAGTCTCTAGTTGCGGGCGATACCGTTCGTCGATTTCGTACGCTGCCAGAATGCCGCGTTCGAGCAACATCGCGAAAAATTTTTCCAGGCCTACGGGAGTGAGATGATATTTCTTAAGGATATCGGTGTCGGGCAGGCCGTTACGGAAATCGTCCAGAAAATCTTTGACCTTAATGGTGCGCTTCTCTTGATTTGCTTGACTGGTATTCATGGTGTTTCACCTCGCATGGCAGTGCGTGAGTGTTATAACAAATTGATACAAAAATGGCAAGATAATTTTATGGTTGTACTAAAAAACTAGAAATTACATTAACAATAATCCGGAATAGCTGTCCACACGCCGCAAGTGAAGACCAAACGCCCGTCATCTTGCAAAGAGGATCGCTTTCAGTTACCTTTCCACCCGGGAATGGGTGAACATTCTCACGGCGCCGTCAGAGTTCTATTCTCTCTTGCGGAAAAGCTCCACCGACGACTCGCGCTGTAATTGTCCTTCCAACGGCCTTATCTCACATGAGGTACCTTGTTATATTCGCGACGCTAGTCATCTGCTTCGTCTTCGCTGGAGAGGCGTGCGTGGGATCGTGTTCCGAGGGCGACCATCGGGGAGGTATTTGCCGGCCGATATTGACCTCGCCCGAGGCCATAGAGCTGGGAAAAGCAGGGGTGTTCTCCTGGTCCTGCCAGGGGGGAGACAAAGCCGGCAGCGGTTATTACGTGGTCTTCATAAGGCCTGCCGGGACCTATGTGTTGTTAAAGGTGCCTGAACACAGGACTTCGTTCGAATTTACCCCAGACGCTGTGGGGGCTTGGCGTTGGATCGTGATCAATACCGACCCGGACGGGACGAAACCCGACGTGGAGTCCGAGTCGACCAATTTCCAGGTCGTTCGCGGCCGGATCCTTCACGAACACGACCGCAAATGACGCGGAGCTTTCCGCACAGATTCGTAATTTAATACGTGTTTTCAGGCACTTTCCTGAGGACCGGTAAAACGGGTACGCTTTCCCGGAACATGGTTTATGATTGCGGGAAAGAATCGGGCGCATATAAAGATTCTCAAAAGTAGTGTCGGTTTTGATTACGCGAAAAGATTTCAAGACTGTCATTGCGAGGGCGAAGCCCGAAGCAATCTCCAATTAACCGAAATAGACATTGCTTCGTCGTTCCACTCCTCGCAATGGCACGCTTGGATCGTTCGAATGTGGGCGAGGGGCATGAACGAATCCGACAGAACTTTCGAGAACTGCTCTAATCGCCTTTCGTTCAGCGAAGGCACATTCATACCGAAGGGAAACCTGAGCTCGATGTTTCAACATCCTCGTTTGAGACTTCACCGAAAAATTGAAAAACTGAAGTCCATCATTTTGGCCATAGGAACGGAAGTTGAGGAAAATATTCACCTTTCCATAAGGGCCATGAAGACGTTGGATAAAGATCTCGCATCGCGGGTGGTTGAAGCGGATAGGGCAATAGACCGAATGGGCATAGATCTCGAGGAGGAGTGTCTGGAAATTCTGGCGCTCCATCAGCCTGTCGCGTCGGATCTCCGTTTTATTGTGGGTATTTTCAAAATGAATCAGAACCTGGAACGTATGGGCGATATGGCAGCGAACATAGCGAGAAACGCGTTCGACCTGAGCAATGAACAGCCGGTCTCGATCCCTCAGAGTTACTTCGTTATGTCCGAAGATGTCGTACGGACTGTGAAGAGGAGCCTGGACGCTTTTGTCAATCTCGATACCCAGAAGGCATATGAAGTGCTGGTCGAAGACGATCGGATAGACTTGCAGAAACACCAGCTCCACAGCGATTTCGTGCAACGGTTGGCTCGAGAACCCGAAAAAGCGCGACAGCTGATTCTGCTTTTTCTGGTATCCAGGCACCTTGAACGGATTGGAGACCACGCCACGAATATTGCTGAAGACGTCGTGTATATGGTTACCGGAGAAGTCTCCCCGTGAAAATGCGCGTCACGTGTTCGCCCGCAGAACCTTTGAGCAAAATCGAACGTACCGGCTATTGGGAAATCCATGGAGAACCGGACACCCGGAATTCCCATGAGTATTCCCTCTGCTTTTTGCTATATTCACGCCCATGAAGAGCCCTCCGAACATCGATCTGCTCCGATCCGTAAGAGCCTTTGTTGAAAAGCACCATATGTTCGAACGTGGATACAAGGTGATTGCGGCCGTTTCCGGAGGTCCCGATTCCATGGCTCTGCTCCACGTGCTGGCAAGATTGCGACCGGTCATGGGTCTTGAGATCGTCGTTGCGCACCTCGACCACGGGCTCAGAGACGATTCGGCCCGTGACGCGGACTTCACCCGCGATGCGTGCCAGGCCCTTGCAATCAGCACGGTGATACAACGTACGGACGTACGGACATGGTCCAGACAACGGGGGGTAAGCATCGAGGAGGCGGGCAGGGAAGCCAGGTACGCTTTTTTCGAGGACGTCAGAAAATCTGTGAACGGAGATGTCATAGCAACAGGCCACCATATGGACGACGAGATCGAAACCGTTTTTTTGAGGATGTTTCGCGGGACGTCCCCTAAGGGTCTGAGAGGAATTGCCCGGGTGAGGGATCGCGTCGTGCGGCCGCTCTTATGCGCAACTCGCCAAGACATCATGACTTTCCTGGAAAGCGAGAAGATACGATTCAGAGTCGATCCCACGAATCTCCAGGACAACACGGACCGGAACTTTGTCCGGAACCGGCTTATTCCGTTGATAAAAGAACGGTTTCCGGATTTTGGGGAGCCAATGAGAAGGAGTATGGATATTCTCCGCCACGAAGAACGAGTTCTTGACCAATTGGCCGCAGAATTCGCACATGAGGCCGTTTCAAGAACGGGTGGCGGTTTGTCCATTGCGGGTGAAAAGGTGCGATCCGGCAATGAAGCCGTGGCCGCGCGGCTCATCATGAAGGCCCTGCATGAAATTGGAGGTCCTGAAGCACGTTGGCAACGGTCTCATGTCGTCGCCATCTTGCAGTTGATTCAGTCGGGGAATCCTTCAGGCCGGATACACCTTCCGGCAGGCGTAACCGCTTGGCGACAGTATGACGCGCTGCTGCTCGACCGGACTGCGGCCGTAATCGAAGGAATTCCCGTTCTGACCGTATCCGGTCCCGGCACGGTGGCCGTACCCTCTGCAGACATGACATTGGGGTTCTCCGTACGTCCGAAAAGCGAGGTCCGTCCCGAGGATCTGGACGGGCGCTCTCTCGTGGTCTTCGACGCGGATCAGGTGAATTTTCCCTTTACGGTGCGCGGTCCCATGCCGGGCGACCGATTCCGACCATGGGGCTTTGACGGGACGAGAAAACTGAAAAAAGTGCTCATAGACGCAAAGATTCCTCTTCGTGTGCGCAACAGGGTGCCGCTCGTGATACGGGGCGCAACAATTGTGTGGATACCGCATCTTCGACGCAGCGACGACGCTCCCGTAACAGAGACCACTGAGTTTGTCGTGAAAATGGAAATTGTCCCATGAAATTACGTCATGGTTTTTTGGGACTTTCTCGTTCAAGGCTCGGGCAAGCATGTATGCTGTAGCAGTGCTGGAAAGTTCTGTCGGATTCGTTCGTGGCTCTCGCCCACATTCGAACGATCCAATCATGTCATTGCGAGGAGCGGAGCGACGAAGCAATCTCAGTTTTTGTCGGTTGGAGATTGCTTCGGGCTTTGCCCTCGCAATGACAATCTCCCAATCTTTTCGCGTAATCAAAACCGACGTTACTTTTGAGAATCCCTATATAATTTAGCTGGGAAAATCGGCGCTCCGGGCAAAAAACCGGTCTATGTCAGCCGGATCCCGATGCAGGGGGCACTCGTAGAGACTTCTCCGGAAGATTTTTCCGTATGATTTTGTGAGAATCCGTATGTCGAGGATGCAGAGGATTCCCCGGTCTGCGCGGGTACGAATAAGTCGCCCGAAACCTTGTTTCAGCGCAATTACGGCCATGGGAACCTGCAGGGAATAGAACGGCTCGCGGCCCGCTCGCCGCAGTCTCTCTATCCGAGCGGACACGATGGGATCATCCGGCGGTGCGAAGGGAAGTCTGTCTACGACAACGCACGATAGAGCTTCGCCTTGAACGTCCACCCCCTCCCAGAACGATGACGTCGCGAAGAGCACCGAGCCTTTTCGTTCACGAAACTCCTCCAGAAGGCGACTCTTCGGTTTCTGGCCCTGAATCAGCAGCGGAAAAGGCACCCGGCCGGACATGTTCCGGTGAACAGCCTCCATGTTTCTGTATGAAGTGAAAAGCACGAAAGCCCTGCCCGACGTTCGCAGGAGCACATCCTCCAGAACCGGAGCGAGCGCGTCCGTGAAATTCGGGGAATTGGGTTCGGGTACGTGCCGGGGAATATACAGCATGGTCTGATGGGCATAGTCGAAAGGCGAGTCCAGGATCGTTTGCGCAGGCTGAGGTTCTTCGTCCAGGCCAAGCCGGGAATTGAAATATTCGAAATTGCCTCCGGACGACAACGTGGCAGAGGTAAACACTATGGCCGGAACTGTGTGGTATAGCCGTGTTTTTAGGAGGTCGCCGATTTCCACGGGGGATGCGTGCAGAAAAAGGGCCCGATCGCGGCGCTCAACCCAGCACGCGTACTCATCGCTCGGTTCGTCGTCCAAAATGGTGCCCAACTCGGCGCTTACTGCCAGCGCCCTGCCCGCGACCGCCCTGACTCCCTCCGCGGCTTGCGGCACATTGGACAACATGGAAGCAATGACTTCCAATTGCGTGCACAGCCCGTCGCGAACTTCCGCGGTTTCACGATGTATTGATACCAATTTGGCCCGCGTACCATTAAAATGCGCAAAACCCGCGAACAGCCGCCGAGCGTTTTCATCAGCAGACGCCAAAATCTTTTGAAATTTTTCGGAATCGATTTTGGCTTCGTTCAACTCGGACCGTACGTCTCTCAGGAGCCGCGTTACCCTGAACTGACTCATGTGAAATCCGAAATGCTGCGTCGCCGCGTCTTCCAGTCCGTGTGCTTCATCCAAAATCAAAGCTTCGTACCGGGGAATAACCTCTCCGAAACCAGACTCTTTCACTGCGAGATCGGACATGAGCAAGTGGTGGTTCACCACCATCAGGTCCGCTTCCATGGCTTTGGTCCTCATTTTTAGGACAAAGCACTCGTCCCGGTCCGGGCATTTCCTTCCTATGCAGGTTTCCGTGGTAGAACAGACTTCAGGCCAGACAGGATCGTCGTCCGCAAGATTTGCCAGCTCCGACCGATCGCCCTCCCCGTTTTCCCTGGTATCTCGGTACCAGGCAATGATGTCTTTCGTGTATCCGAAATCTTCCGTGAGATATGGCTGCCTGAGGAATCGCCGGAACCTCGTGTGGCAAACAAAGTTCGCTCTCCCCTTCAAGAGAGCGGCTTTGATTCCGGAAAAAATGTTGTCCCGGACAAAGGGGATGTCCTTGAAAAAGAGCTGTTCCTGAAGATTTTTCGTGCCTGTCGATATGGCGATGCGTTTTCTCGTGAGCGAAGCCGCAATCAGGTACGCAAGGGTTTTGCCTGTCCCGGTCGGCGCTTCGATCACCAGGCGATCGTCCGTGCTCAACGCGGCGTAGACTTCTTTAGCCATTCGTATCTGCTGCTGCCGGTGCTCGTATCCCTCAATGGAATTGGCGAGTATTCCACCCGGTGCCAGAATAGCTTCAATTTGTTTCAGAGGATCGCTAACCAAGTAAAAAGCCCCACATCACGCAAGATCCGTGTCCGTCAATAATTCAGGATTTACCTCGATTGCAAGAAGAATTGTCGCTTGTACGGAATCATTCAGTCTTGCGGGGGATCCATCGTATCGGTGTCGTTGCTGTAAGCTGAACGACGAAGCAATCTCGATGAGTAAGGGCATAGATCGCTTCGCACATGACTGCAATCTTCCCACCCGTAATTCAATGGGCACTCTTGTATCGTGATCCGTTGTTTCGCTCACCCGATCTTTGAGCTTCTATACTTCAGGGCGCTTTCCAGGATTCCCTCGGCCCAGCGCGGTTCGCCGAGCGCATGCACGTGAACGTACGTGCCCAGTGCATTTCGGACGCAAATCCCATCTCTGCTGCCGTTCATTCCGTGGCCTCTCGTGACGTGAAATGCATACGTGGCTCCGGGCTCGTCCAGGCCTGTGGCATAAGAATAATGAAATTCATGGCCCTTCAACCGAGTACCGCAAGGATAAAAAGGATTTTCCTCACGAATGTCCACTTCTATGTACCCGTGTCCCTGGGGTTTTCGTTCCAGAACGGACTCCAGCGGAAAAACGCCGACCATGGGGAAACTGGTCTCATCGATACGGAGGTTCCGGGACAGATACATCAATCCGCCGCATTCCGCGTAAATGGGCATTCCGTCTTGAGCAGCCCCGAACAGCGAGTCCTTGAATACGGAATTTCCTGCCAGGCGCTCTGCATGCGTCTCGGGAAATCCGCCTCCTATGTAGAGCGCATCCAATTCAGGGAGAGGAGCGGAGATCAAGGCACTCACGTGGACCACCTCCGCGCCCCCTGCGCTCAGGGCCTCAAGATTTTCGGGGTAATAAAACTGGAATGCGGAGTCCCTGAGAACGCCGATCCGGAGGTTTTCCGTTCCGGATCTCCGGGGACGCTGCTGCGCTGCACAGTACAGGTCTTCCGAGGTCCGGGCAGCCTCAGCCACCTTATCCAGATCCACCGATTCGCCGACGACGTGTGCTGCTTCTTCCAAGAATTCCGCGGCGCGGGGATGTTCGTGCAGAGGCAAAAGGCCAAGATGTCTTTGGGGGAAATTTTCCAGGGGGAGTTTGCTTACGGAACCGATGACGGGTATACACGTCGAGTCTTCTATGGCTTGTCTGAGTATGCGTTCGTGCCGCGCTCCGGCCACGCGATTCAAAATGACGGCCTGGAGATTCATTCCCGGATCCAGCATCCGGCAGCCAAGCACCAGAGCTGCGGCCGTGCGGGTCATCTTGGTCGCGTCCACAATCAGGATCACGGGAGAGTTGAGCAGTTTGGCCAATTCCGCGGTGCTGTACCTACCCTGCGCGTCCACGCCGTCGAAGAGTCCGCGGTTTCCTTCGACGACCGCCAGATCAGTGCCCGCGGATCTTTCGATGAACGATTGCTTCACGATTTCCTGGTCGCACAAGAAGTGATCCAGGTTATGGCAGTCGCTTCCCGCCGCTCTTCCGAGCCAACCAGCGTCTATGTAATCAGGCCCTTTTTTGAAAACGGCCACGGACAACCCGCGTTGCCGGAGAGCCGCCACCAGGCCGACGCTCAGGAACGTTTTTCCCGCTCCGCCCCGGAGAGCCGCAATAACCAGCCTCGGAATATGGGTTTTCTTTAGCATGTCCACCATAGCGTGCGGACGCGTTGTGCCGCGCCGCGATTTCTCTCTGCAAGTGGCCGAACGCTCACGTTTTCCTCGCGGGAAGTCGAGCGCACCTTGGGACGCGTGAATTGGAAGGAATTCCGTGTGTCTTCTTGCCTATCCATCACCTTATCCGCGCGCCAATACCCGCGGGCACGAAGCAATCCGTGAATTTCTGAATTCCCCGGCCCTCTTCAAGAGCCCTTCCGCCCAAAGCGCCTCGCCGAGGGCATGCACGTGAACATAGGTGCCAAGCGTGTTCCATCTGCAGATCCCATCCCGAGCGCCATCCATTCCGTGACCACGCAAGACAGCGAATGCGCATGTCTCAGCCCCTGCATCCAGGCCGGACAACCGTGAATAGTGGAATTCATGTCCTGCCAATTCCGCGCCTACGGGGTAAAATGGATTCTCTGCCACCACTCGAACGCGAATGTACCCGAGACCCTGCGGTTTGCGCTCCAGCACCGTGTCCACCGGGAGCACCCCAACCATGGGAAATACTTTTTCGTCTATACGGATACTTCGAGACAGATACATTAATCCGCCGCATTCAGCGTAAACAGGTAAGCCTTGAGCCGCGCGACGCAATAAGGAGTCGCGAAAAACGGAATTCCTCGCGAGCCGCTCGGCATGGGTTTCAGGAAAGCCTCCGCCAATGTACAGGCCGTCGAGTTCCGGCAACTCCCGGGAAGCCAACGCGCTGATTTCCACGAGGCGAGCGCCCCCTCGTTCGAGAGCTTCCAGATTTTCCGGATAATAGAATTGGAACGCGGAATCTTTGAGAATTCCGATCGCCACTTCCCGTGGACCACCGCTTCCGGAAACACCGGGCGCCTCCAACAAGGCCGGTGGGAATTCTCCCGCGGAATGTGCAATTGCGCTGAACCCATCGAGATCGATATGCCGTTCCGCTATGTCAGCGGCCTCGCTGACGAATTTCAGCGCTCCCGGATGCTCTTGAAGGGACAGAAGCCCCAGGTGTCTCTGCGGAAAACACTCCAGGCCGAGCTTTCTCACGGACCCGATCACCGGAACTTCTGCCGCCTGTTCGATGGAATCCCGAAGAACCCGTTCGTGTCGGCCTCCGGCAACACGGTT
>DATHCX010000087.1:0-26060 GCA_035319325.1 Desulfomonilaceae bacterium | reverse complement strand
GGGTTCGGTCACTCCTTTATCAGGTTCCTCCAATCTTTCTTCTTTACACCGCATGAGGATTACTTGCCCCTGCAGCGCGTTTCAGCATGATTTCCTTTACAGACTGTAAAAAAAAATGACACGCAATGAGACGAAAGGAGAAACCAAGCTCGTGGCGTGTACCATGGACACTTCCGTCTTTCGTCATAGATTCCGTTGATTTCCTGCGCGGTTGAGTGTTTGGCATGGTCGTTGCTTACCTCTTTGGTCCGTAGAAAGTAAGTCCAGAAAGGACTCAACCTACGAGACAGGGGAGGTCTATCTATGAGTGCAATTCGTTACCTCATCACGGCCTTGTCGGCCTTTGGCGTGTTTCTGTTGCCCAGTGTCGCCATGGCTGCCGGAGAAAAGGCCGACATGCTCATTCATGTGGCGGACACCAGGGTGGTGCAGTCCGAAATTACCATTTTCTTTTTGAACTCTTACAACACCGATCCATTCATGTTCGGCGTCTGGTGCACGCTCATTACCCTGGCAATGGGACTCACCTTGGGTCTCACCACGGATTTCATCATGAAACGTACCGGGATCGATCTCACCAAGAGAACCATCGTGGAACACTGATCCGAAAAAAAATAGCGCAATAGTCACAGATAACACAGTAGGGAGGTTTTAGTATGGACTGGCTATACATGTACATGCCCATTGCCGGATTCAACATCTTCTGGCCGGGCCTGGCGTTGATCGGGTTTTCCGTCGGCGTTATAGGCGGCTTTTTCGGGATGGGCGGCGCGTGGATGGTGACGCCGGGTCTGAATATCCTCGGATTCCCCATGGCGTTTGCCATAGGAACGGACATAGCCCACATCGCGGGCAAATCCATGATCTCCACATTCCGGCATTCCAAATTCGGTAATGTCGATTACAAGCTCGGCGTCATCATGGTTATTGGGACCGTCGTCGGAATTGAATGCGGCGCTCAAGTGGTCATGTGGCTGGAACGAATCGGTCGTGTCGGACCGGTTGTTCGCTGGGTGTACGTCGGAGTGCTGGCTTTGATAGCTCTCATAGTCTTCCTGGACTATCGAAAAGCACTTCAAAAGAAAAAGGCCGGAACTGTAGGCGAGCATGGCGCTGAAGGATTCACGTGGTACAGAACGCTCCACAAGATAAAAATACCTCCGGTGATGCATTTTCCTATCGCGGGAATTACCTGTTCAGCGTGGTTGCCGATTTTCGTGAGCTTCCTTACAGGCGTGTTGGCGGGCTTTCTCGGTATCGGCGGTGGATTACTCCGGATGCCTGCGCTGGTCTACCTCATCGGATGTCCCACGCATATCGCTGTGGGAACCGACCTGTTTGAGGTTATGATTTCAGGCCTGTACGGGACGTTTACATACGGTATGAAAGGCAGAATTGAACTCTGGGCTGTGGCCGTCATGTTGACCGGTGCTGCTATCGGTGCTCAGATCGGGACCGTCGCGACGAAGTATGCCAAGGGATACGGCATTCGTGTCGCTTTCGGCCTTGCAGTCGTTGCGTGTATGGTATCGATCATCCTGAAGCAGTACAAGTTCGATCTTCCGGCCACTGTCGTCATTCTGGGTGCGGTGGGAGCCATCTGTATCTACATCTGCGGTATCATGTTCAAGGGTGCCGCCAATGAGCTGAGGGAAAACAGAATAAAAGCAAAGCTTGCCGCCTAGCTGTGAGCGCTATTTCGACACTTACGGAGGAGTTGAAGCATGAAAAACAGGATGGTTATCTATTTGGCAGCGATACTCCTTGTGCTGTGTCTGTCCGCTCCCTCCATGGCGGCGACTGTGGCTCAAGGGAAATGCATCAGCTATGACAAAGAAAAGAAGGTAATTGTCATAGAAGATTACGGCACGGATTTTTCCAAGGACAAGTACGGAAATCCCACAGGAAAACAATCCACATACAATGTCGCGGATGCTCTGATCGGGATTACTCCCGCACCGGGTGATATCCTGAGAATAGCCTACGAGGAGAAAGACGGGGGCAAAGAGCGCAAAGCTATCAGAGTCATGAATGCGTCGAAGCAGGATCTCATGAAGAAATAACCTGATCCGGGCTTTTTAGAGCACAATTCCGAAATGAAAAAGAGACGAATGTCTTGCGTCATCCGTCTCTTTTTCTGTTTGGTGTATATGTAGCCTTGCGACCTCGTCTCCGTAGCCGTCCGGAACGAATTTAATAATCCAAGTTCATCACATTGAGTGCGTTTTTTTCGATAAACTCGCGTCTGGGTTCCACCTGGTCTCCCATGAGAGTGGAAAAGATTTCATTCGCCTTGACCGCGTCCGCAACAGTTACCTGCAACATTTTACGGTACTCGGGATTCATGGTGGTTTCCCACAACTGGTCGGCGTTCATTTCACCGAGCCCCTTGTATCTCTGGAACTGCATATTCTTGCGGCCATTTTCCATAATGGTTTCAACGAGTCCAGAAAACGAGGGTATTTCTGTTATTTTCTCCCCCGTCTCTACTACGAACGGTGGTTCGCCGACGGACAGGACCTTATTTGTAATGGAAACTATTTCTTCAAAAGACGGGGATTCCGTGAGGTCGAAGTCTATCTTGGTCCTGCGGTCCAGACCGTTGCGTTTTGAGCTTACATCAATATAATACTTTGATTCCTCTTCGTCTTTTTCGATGACCATCTCTATGGGCGAGATTTCCGGGTGAGCTGCATCAATACGATTTTGGACGCGTGCTACAAGATCTTCCGTAATCTGAAAATCTTCCAAAGACGCAACGCTTAGTCCTTCCTGAACGAAGCTCTTGAGTATCACTTTTTCCATGTTCTTGCGCTCATAGAGATCGAGAATCTTTTCCATGCGCAACAGGTTCTTGACAATGTTTATCAACACGGCGCCTTCGATGAATTCGCCGTCTCTCTTTCTTATTTTGACGTTTTCCAAGCCATTCCTGAGTATGATGTCGTCCAGGGTGCTCTCGTCCTTGACATACAGCTGCTGTTTTCCCATTTTGACCTTGTACAAGGGCGGCTGAGCAAAATAGAGATATCCTCTGTTGATGACATCCACCATCCACCGGAAGAAAAACGTCAACAGCAACGTCCTGATGTGAGAACCGTCCACATCCGCATCCGTCATAATTATCACTTTATGATACCGGATCTTGGATATGTCGAAATCTTCTTCGCCGATTCCTGTCCCCAAAGCCGTGATCAGCGTACGGATCTCCTGACTCTGCACGATCTTGTCAAAACGGGCCTTTTCCACGTTGAGTATTTTGCCCTTGAGCGGTAAAACTGCCTGGGTCCGGCGGTCTCTTCCTTGTTTGGCCGATCCCCCTGCTGACTCGCCTTCCACGATGAACAGCTCTGCCACACTCGGATCTTTTTCCTGGCAGTCCGCTAATTTCCCCGGCAACGCAGACGATTCCAGTGCGCTTTTTCTTCTCGTGAGTTCTCGCGCTTTGCGGGCTGCCTCTCTGGCCCTACTTGCTTCCAGGGCTTTGTTGATGATCCATTTTGCTGTTTGCGGATTTTCCTCCAGATATTCCGAGAGCTTTTCATTAATGAGCTGCTCGACGATACCGCGGATATCCATATTACCCAGTTTCGATTTGGTCTGACTGTCAAATTGGGGATTAAGCATCCTGACGCTCAGGACTGCCGTCAGTCCTTCCCGCAGATCGTCACCGGAGATGGAAAGCTGAGTCTTTCCGTTCTTCAACAATCCCTTCGTATTCGCGTACTGGTTGACGGTTCTCGTCAGAGCCGCACGGAAGCCCGAGAGGTGCGTCCCTCCTTCAAAGGTGTTGATATTGTTACAGTAAGTAAATACCGTTTCAGAATACCCGTCGTTGTACTGGATGGCACATTCCACCATGCTGGAATCTTTTTCCCCGAAAATATAGATAGGCTCTTCCACGGTTTTTTTCGCGCGGTTCAGATGCTCCACAAATGAGACGATCCCTCCTTCGTACTCAAACACTGCCAGTGGTTTCTGGGACCGTTCGTCGTCGAAGGTGACACGCAGGCCCTTGTTGAGGAACGCCAATTCTCTCAGCCTCGCGGAAACGATTTCATAGCTCAGCTCAAGATCTCCAAAGAGAGTCTGATCCGCCTTGAACGTGATTTTCGTTCCGTTCCGTTTCGTTGTTCCCACTGCTTCGAGGTCTGTGATTTTTTTGCCGCGGCGATAGGTCTGTCTGAACACTTGACCATCACGCCGAATTTCCAGCTTGAGGAGCTCGGACAGGGCATTGACGACGGAGACCCCGACTCCGTGCAGGCCTCCAGATACCTTGTACGTATCACTGTCGAATTTACCGCCCGCATGGAGCATAGTCATGACGACTTCGGCTGCGGGAATCCTCTCAGTGGGATGGATTTCCGTAGGAATGCCCCGGCCGTCGTCTTCGATGGTTACGGACGAATCCAGATGAATTGTGACAGAAATATTGTGGCAATACCCCGCGAGCGCTTCATCGACAGCGTTGTCCACCACTTCCCAAACAAGCTGGTGTAAACCCTCCGAAGAAGTGTTCCCGATGTACATGCCTGGAGTATTTCGAACCGCTTCCAGTCCCTCGAGTACTTTTATATGTTCAGCGCCGTACGATTGTGAATCTTGCACGTCAGCCGTTTCCCTTTCTTGTTGCGCTCTTTATTTGCGCATAGGCATGACAAGGTTAAAATACGTTTTGGCAGGATTAGGCCGGATGATGATAGGAGCTCCATCTTTATGAAATTCAAAGGTAATGAATTCCGTATCCACCACGCTCAATGATTCGATGAGATAATTCACATTCACTATTACCGCGAAATCATCGCCCGTATATTCAACTTCAACGACGTCCCTGGCTGTGCCCAAATCCGGATGAGACGCCGTCAATTCCATTTTGCCGGTCATCACCTGAACACTTATTCCTTTATTCCGATCCGAAGTCAAAACTGCAACTCTCTTGAGACCGTGCATGAAATTGAGACGATTGACCCTGACAATTTTGTCTCCGCCATCCGGTATCACTTTTTGATAGTCCGGATAGTCGCCTTCAATAAGTCGAACGGTCATCATGAACCGATCGGTTTTCACAAACACGTTTTTCTGTTCAAAACCGAGTTGAACCTGTTCCTTAACATTTTCAAGGAGTCGCTTCAATTCCATGAGGCCTTTTTTCGGTACGACCTGCTTGGCGCTGAGAACCAAACCGAGTTCATCATCCGTCAGCGCCAATCTGTGGCCGTCCGTTGCCACGAGCCTTGTTTTTTGATCGTTCTGTTCAAACAGCACTCCGTTCAAGTTGAACCGCGCGTCATCGCTGGAAGAAGCAAACAGCGTTTTGTCAACCATGTACAGCAATTTTTCCGATGGAATAACGGCAACTTCAACGTCCTCGAAGGAAGACCAGGCCGGATAGTCTGACGCTTCCATTCCCGCCAGTTCAAAAACACTTTCACCGGAAGTAATCTTCAACCGACTCGAATCCATCACTTGTATCTGTACCGGTCCGGACGCGAGTTCCCTCACGATTTCATAAATCTTCTTGGAAGGAACTGCCAGCGAGCCGGGTTCTTTCACGTCACAAGTATAAATCATTTGGAGCCCGACTTCCAGATCCGTGGCAGTCAGAATGAGTTTGGAATCTACAGCTTCCATGAGAATATGGGACAGGATCGGCAGCGTCGATCTTTTTTCCGCTATGGGTACAGTTTTGGAAAGTCCTTCGAGAAGCAAATCTTTTTCGATTTCAAGAAACATGCGTGTCTCCTCTTTTCTGAAAACAACAATATAATAAAAACATCGTAGTTTTAGAAGGGGCTGTGAATTTGTGGAAACGTTGCTGTCGGCCTCTCCTGGACTAGATCGAGCGTGTTAGTGATTCGTTCATGAAAACGCGATGAAACTGTGAACAAGATGGAAAGCGGAAAGTATTCAGAGTTCTTTAACAGCCTTTCCACAGAAAATCTTCCATCTTACTCACCCTCTGATATCTTTGCGCAATCCTTCCACCAGATTCTTCAGAGAGTGGTCCTGCTCCATTTTCTTTTCGATTTTTCTGCATGCATAAATAACCGTGGAATGGTCTTTTCCTCCGAAAGCGGCGCCGATGTCGGGGTACGACAGCTCGGTCAATTCCCGCCCCAGATACATTCCCACTTGTCTGGGCAACGAGTACAGCTTGTGTTTCTTCTTTGATTTGATATCGGACGTCTTGATGTTGAAGGCCTTAGACACGACTGAAATGATATCCTCGACGGTAATATTCTTGGAATGCCGGTGCAGAATCTCTTTCAAGGCAAGTTGGGCGAGGTCCCTGGTGAGTGGTATACCCTGAAGGGTGCTCATCGCGATGACTCGTATGAAATAACCCACCAGTTCTCTGATATTGGATTCAACCTGTTCCGCCAGGAAATACGCCACGTCGTCAGGCAGCTCCACGGCATCTTCAAAAGCTTTTCGCTTCAGAATAGCGACCTTGGTTTCCAGATCCGGTACTCCCATATCCGCTACGAGCCCCCAGCCGAATCTGGATTTGAGCCTGTGCTCCATCTCAGAAATATCATTCGGGAATCTGTCGGACGTGATCACGATTTGTTTTCTCGCCTCATAAATGGCATTGAACGTATGGAAAAATTCCTCCTGAGTTCTTTCTTTTCCCGCTATGAATTGAATGTCGTCGATGAGCAGCAGGTCTACATTGCGATACTTGTTCCTGAATTCAACCATCCGGTCGTAACGGATGGCATTGATCATTTCATTGGTAAATTCCTCGGAGGTGCTAAAAGAGACCTTTTTCGTTTTCTGTTTGGATAAGACGGCGTACCCAACGGCGCTCATGAGATGAGTCTTCCCGAGTCCGACTCCTCCATATAAAAACAGTGGGTTGTAGCTTTTACCGAGATTTTCAGTTACCGACAGGGCTGCAGCATGGGCAAACTGGTTGCAAGCACCGACAACGAAGCTTTCAAACGTGTATCGAGGATTCAGGTTTCGCTTGAGCGCGAATTCATCCGTCATACTCAACGATTCCAACATCTCTTCGCACTGCTTTTCGGCAATCGGAGAGGTGTCATCGCAGGCAAAATCGTCTCGAGATCGGAAATCCGGTTCAAGCGCTTTGCCCGTAGCCTCTATTAAAGATTCTCTGAATAATTTTATATAATTATCCTTTATCCAGTGGATAAAGAAATTGTTCGGCACCGAGAGGACAACGCGATCCTCCGAGACGTCTTCACAGATGATAGGCTCGAACCAGGTCGTCATGGTATGCTCGTTGACCTTGGTCCGCAGCACTTCCTTACAACGTGCCCAGATTGTGTTCATTTTCCAAAAAATAAAATATTTTTAAGACTATACGTAACTCAACCCTATCACGCGGGGCGTCGCATTTCAAGAAAAATCTTCAGAATAACCGAGCAGCTCGAGAAGGCGGTCCAATTCGTCCCTTGATTGAAAATATAATTCTATTTTCCCGGAATCGCCGGTTGTTTTTCGAACACGCACTTTTGTGGAGAGATGGCCGGAGAGCGCTTTTTCCAGGGCTTGCACTTCAGGATCACGAACCACAGGAGAACCAGAGCCACCGATTTGCTTGTTCTTATAGTTTTGGACGATTCGTTCGAGTTCCCTGACAGACAGTTTTCGTCTGACAATTTGTCGTGACAGATTCAATTGGGTCTGTAGATGATCGACGGCCAGCAGGGTCCTGGCATGACCCATGGACAGGCGATCCTGGCGCAAGTCGTTCTTTATGGGTTCAGGAAGCTTGAGCAGTCGTAAGTGGTTGGTAATGCTGGTGCGATCTTTGCCCATTCTCTGCGCCAGCACTTCGTGCGTGTAGGCAAATTTCCGAATAAGAGTGTCGTAAGCCTCTGCGGTATCCAGAGGATTCAAATCTTCCCGTTGCAAGTTTTCAATGAGCGCAATTTCCAACGACTCGGAATCGGACAGATTCCTGATAATTACAGGAATGAGTGAATACCCGGCGGTTCGAGCGGCTCTCCAGCGTCTCTCTCCTGCTACGATCTCATAACTTCCATCCACTGATGCAGGTCGTACGAGTAATGGTTGGATGACACCCATTTCTTTAATGGAATTACTTAACTCCATCAGAGAATCCTCTGAGAACATCCTTCTCGGCTGATGCGGATTCGGCAGCAGAGCTTCTGTGGGAACATGCTTGATGTCTCTGTTCGAAAGCGCTCGGCCTGTAGGCTCGTCAAGAGGAATGAGAGCATTCAGACCTTGTCCCAAAGCCGTACGTTTTTTTCCCGTTTCCGTCTTCAGCATCCATGATCTCCTTTGAAAGGGAAAGATAGCTGACAGCCCCGCGCGAGGTGATGTCGTACAGAACAACCGGCTTGCCGAAACTCGGAGATTCCGACAATCTTACGTTCCTGGGAATGATTGTTTCAAATACCTGAGATTTCAGGTTTGTTTGCACATCCTCCACGACCTGCCTGCTGAGATTGTTCCGAGGATCGAACATGGTGAGAAGAAAACCCTCGATCTGTAAATCCGCGTTAAAATGAGTCCGCACTCTCCTGATGGTGTTCAGGAGATTTCCCACTCCTTCCAAAGCGTAATATTCACATTGTACGGGAATAAGGACAGAGTCCGAGGCAACCAGTGCGTTGAGAGTGAGAAAACCCAAAGACGGAGGACAATCTATAAAAATATAATCGTAGAGATTTCTTATATCTGCCAGCGCCAGCGCCAGCATTCGTTCGCGGGCTTTCATGGAAACGAGCTCTACCTCCGCTCCGATAAGATCCTGGGATGACGGAATCAAATCGAGAAATTGAAGCATCGTTTTCCGGATGACGTGCTCATGCTCCTTGCCCGTGAGGAGAAGCTCGTAAACCGAGGGCTCTTGCTGCGACAAACGAATTCCCATTCCGCTGGACGCATTTGCCTGGGGATCCAGATCGATGAGCAAGGTACGCCTCTCATTGAGAGCCATGCACGAGGCGAGATTTACTGAGGTCGTGGTCTTGCCCACCCCGCCCTTCTGATTGCATACGCAGATTACGCGTCCCATGATAATGAACCCACAATATCTTGTACTCTGTTCGCCGGGGACCCCTCTTATCATAAAACGGTCAGCAAACCAATGGCAAAGTGGTTGGCGCAAGAAAGAAAGGGTGTCTCGCTTTCAGGACCATAGTAGATCTCGAAAATTGTGTCGGACGTTCTCATCATTCTGGCCTGCATGCCGGTGTTCCAATCATGTCATAGCGAGGAGCGGAGCGACGAAGCAATCTCAGTTTTGGTGGATTGGAGATTGCTTGGGGCTTTGCCCTTGCAATGACAATCTTCCAATCTCTTCGCGTGATCAAACGTGATCAAAATCGACAGTATTTGAGAATCCCATGTAATCAACAGTGGCGTCACGAAGTCTTCTTGTACAGGATAACTCGTCGGAAACTGTCCGAAAATGGGAGGTGTCCTTCCCATCGATCCCATTCGACGAAATGTTCCGGAAAGAAATCGGCATGAAGCGGAGCCGGCCCGGCCATACGAATCAAGTACCCTCCGGTGGACAACAGTTGATGCAAGCTGCCCAGTACATCAACATCCGAGGAAAAAGCCCTGGATATCACGACATCGAATAATACGGGAGAATGAATAAGATCCGCAATCCGGAAATTCAAGAAACGTATTCGTTCGAGTCCCAGTTCATGAGCGGCGTATTTTAGAAACACTATTTTTTTTGTATCCCGATCTAAAAGTGTTATATTAAGATCGTTATCGACAATACGCAATACAAGACCGGGAAAACCGCCGCCAGTTCCTATGTCCAGCATGCGAATTTTCGAAAAAAATAATACTTTGAAGACAGTTAGTGAGTCAAGAACATGATACACTGCCATATCGCGCAGATCCCTAAGAGCGGTAAGATTGATTTTGCGGTTCCATTCCCTGATCAATTCCAAATGGCGAACGAGTTTGGGTACGCTGGCTTCTGAAAGCGGCACTCCGAGCTCATGAGCGCCTTCAGTAATGATGCGGGCGGGGTCAGACGGTGGGAGCGGTTGTTTCATCAATCCATCGAAGGTAATCAGCCAGGCCGGACTGTATGTCCATGGCGATGATTTCCGGGACTTCGTACGGGTGTAAAGACTTGACCTGAGATTCGACTTCAGCGAAGAGTTCAGCCCTGGTTTTCATGATGAGAAGCCTTTCGGTTTCATCGCACAGCTTGCCGCGCCATGAATAAATGGACCGGATCTCCGGGATGATATTCACGCAGGCGACCAATTTTTTTTCCACCAAAACGCGGGCAATCTGAACAGCTTTGTCGGGATCGTCAATGGTTACAAGGCAGACAATGTAGTGACTCATATTTACTCCATATTGTGCTTTTTTGTTGACAAACCACTATCCCTTGTATATGCTCCCCCCCGTTTATGGGACCAAAAGCGGTTCCGCGTGGTCGTCGGGATTTTAGTCTCTTCTCCTAATAATTTCAAGCCAGACAAAGAGGAGAAAAACGCTCTGTAATGAAAAATCCCACCTCATTCAACGACTTAATCAGGGGGGAACGCATAATCTTAATTTAACTACTATGCGACTTGAACCGCGGCCAAGAAGGGAGCTGGGAAAAATGTTCAAAGTCGGAGACGTTGTCGTTTATCCGATTCACGGTGTAGCGCGAATAACAGATATTAAAACGGAAAGGATAGGAGATTCCGACCAGCTCTGCTACATCCTGGAAACAGAAATTAAGACCGCAAATGAAAGACCCGTTATTAAATTACCGGTTGACAAGGTGGAATCCAATCGGGTGAGGAAAATAGTAAATGAAGATGAAGTTCCTATAATTATTGACATACTAAAAAAGAGAGGAATGAAAACAGACTCCCAGACCTGGAACCGAAGGCATCGGGAATATCAGGAAAAAATGAGAAGTGGAAGCATTTTTCAGGCCGCGGAGGTATTCAGGGACTTGAGCCTTCTGAAAGAAACCAAGGATCTGTCGCATGGGGAGCGCCGGTTGTTTGATCAGGCCCGAAATCTTCTCATCAAGGAACTCTCCATAGCAAAGAAGACCGACGAAAGCGAAATAGAACGCACCATAATGAAGATATTCCAACAATCGATCAATAACTCACCCTCGCACGAGGAAAGCTTCTGAGTTTTCCTCTATTCTTTCGCTCCCGTGTTGAAAGGTGATCCTCGAGAAATGCCCAGCAAGTCGCTCTCCGCTTTTCTGGTGATCTCTTCAATTCTTCTCAGCGGTTTAATCGGGCAAAATGTTTCCGGAAATTATTATGTAATCATGGTCTTCGGTGTCGTCGGCCTGATCCTCGGACTTGTTTGTCTTCAGGCAATGCAGTTGTGGATGCGAAGCGATGTGTACAAAATCGTCGGCGGAACCGCGGGCATGCTCCTGGGCGCACTGCTGGCACTCATCGTAAGTGCAGCGCTGTCGCGGGGTATAGGCCGGGAGGAACTCATACTCCCGGTAAACGGCCTGATTTTGGTCATGTTCTGCGTCATAAGCATACAACTCGGCGTAGCCGCTGCCAAGGAACTCAGGATAAAAGTGGAGACTATTCCGGAATACCATAAAACTATCGGGATCTTGGATACGTCGGTTATTATAGACGGACGGATCGCGGATGTGTGTGAAACGGGTTTTCTGGACGGAGATCTCGTGATTCCTCAATTTGTCCTGAAAGAACTGCAAACCATCGCCGATTCATCCGAGCCCACGAAACGAACCCGCGGTCGCCGCGGACTCGATATACTGAACAAGATGAAAAAACAATCCTATGTGAAGATAGCGATTGAAGACACGGATTATCCGTCCATAAAAGAGGTGGATCAAAAACTGATCCAAATGGGCAAGGAAACCGGGTACGCTATTCTAACCAATGATTTCAACTTGAACAAGGTTGCGGAAGTCCAATCGATTCAGGTACTGAACATTAATCAGCTCGCCAATTCGCTCAAACCCATCGTGCTCCCCGGTGAAACTATGAAAGTGCAAATTCTGAAAGAAGGCAAGGAGCACTCTCAAGGAGTAGCCTACCTGGACGACGGAACCATGGTCGTCGTGGACAACGGACGCAAACAGATCGGCAAGACGGTGGACGTCACCGTTACGAGTGTGCTCCAGACAACGGCCGGCAGAATGATCTTTGCGATTATGAAACTGTGAGGATCTACTGGCAGGTGATGAAAAATTCCGGGGCGGATTCGTCAACCCGGCCCCGGAACCACGAAGATTAGTGCTTGCCTGAAACAAAATCCTTCCATAACTTGTATCCGGGTTCAGGCGGTGACCCGGCATCATTCCACCACTGGATGAAATCCCGGTAAACGACCAGAAATTCGCCCCAGCTGCCTTTCGGAGCAAGATTCTTTTTCCAGTCCGGATACAAATCATCATTTGCTAATTGAAATTCATCCTTGCCGAAATCAGGAAAAGCCTTTTGAAAGGCCTTATACTTCTCTTCCATACTGAGTTCCGGTGCCTCTTTCGGCTTTACCGCCTGTACAACGGGCGGAGGAACCACAGATTCTTTACGCGCGGACACTGACGGATCTTCTCTATGCACCGCCCCGGGCGGAGCAACTCCCGGTTCGGGCGATTCCCCCGGCGATGATTGCATCGTTCCCGGCATATTCATCGGGACCGCGCGGGAACCCGGCGACTCCATCATGGAAAGGGCTTGCGGTGATCCGACCTGAAGGAGAGCCGACACCCATCCCTGATTGGGATCGAATTCCTGTATGGAACCGAATAGCTTGTCTATTCTATACGCTTTGCCCAGGCCCAACGGACTCAAATAATGATACCTGTTTTGTAAACCGATCACGAGCATACCCACAGCAACAATGGCAAGAAAAATCCACGAATGGAGCGCGGTCCATCCTCCTGCCTGTCTGGATTGCCTCGCTTCGGAACGTCGCGTATCATCGGTAACGATCATTCCCGAGCCTCCTCTTCAGTAATAACACAGGCGGAATAATCCACCGATTCCACCTGAAGATAACACATTTGAAAAATTTTGTAAATACTCTGAGATTTGTTACTTTTTCTGAATGTTCGATGTTGAAGTGACGGGAAATGCCGTGGAGCGGATCACATTTTTGCGAGAAGAAAGGAAAAAAGTTTTTGCAACATGGGAGAAATGTGATACAGGGGAACTACTTCTCAACATACCCTTTCGTCTTCATGAAAAGCCCTGAAAGGGGCGGCTGTTTACAGCCGTTTTCGGGCTTTTCGTTTTTCTGGAGTTGGGGTAAAGAAAGAATGGCGCCGGAGAAGGGTGGCTGTAAGAACCCGACTTGAGAGTGGACATTCAATCAAGGTAGGGTCAGAGCCCCTTGAATTGGACATTCAGTTCCGGCGCCATCCCAAACAATGGAGAATCAGAAGATCAAGCCTGCTTCCACAAACCCGCCTTCAAGAGACGAGTCCATCCGCAGATCATTCCGATCCTCGTTGAAGTTGAGCAAGCGATAACCGCCTCTTGCAAAACCCCATCGCCCGGCATTCATAGGCACGCTGAACTGAAGTCCGGTCTGAACGTCGAGGGCAAAGGTGTTGTCCAAGTATCCGAGATTCACTTTGGTGTCGCAGGACAGGGTTCCGCCGTTGCACATGGTGCGTATGCACTTCTGTAAACCGACTCCGGAAAAGACCATGTTTCTCGTTCGATCTGTCGTGCAGGTCTGACCCGCACAAATAACGCTGTGCGCCGAGAATTTCTGATCGTTGAAAAGCCACCCGCCGTATATGGACAGGATGGCATTGCAGTTCGAGATAGCCTGGTATACCAGACCCACCCGCTGATAGGTGAAATGCCATTTGGTATTGATACGTGTACCCTGCGGGATGATCATCCCTCTATAGTACAGGGTCCTGGGAGCATCTTGGTTGCCTTCGAGGCTGATGGGCATAATGGAATAGTACACAGCCCAGTTCGGTCGGAATTGGCACCAGGCGGAATACTCCAGCAACGTCTTGTGCACGGGGAGCCCCAAATCTTCGCTGAAATCCATCACGGACGCTGGAATAAACCCGAACCCAGACCCAGCCGCAATGGTACCGTGTATGCTGGCGAAAAACACCTGAGTGGCAAGCTCAAACTGGCCCGGGTACCGCCGGGGCAAGATGCAGGGCGGAGCAGGCTTGGGCGGCGCACACGCGACAGGGGAAGCCGCAGGCTTGCACTTCACGACAGGCTTGACGAATTGCCTGGCGGACGAACCCCGATACCCTCTGACGGACGCCGGAACATATTTCGGTGAATCCGAATTGTGATACAAATTGGAGTCAGCCGAAACATCAGCGACATTAGTAGTTAATGTATCGGGTTTAATGATTACATTTATGGAGTTATTTGGTTGTGCGGCCACCAGGTTTTGGCAAAAAACCAAAAAGACGAAACATAGCAGTAGTGTACAAGGGCATCTTCTCATTGAACCCTTCCTCCCAGCTCGAACTAACTGGTATCGCCTTAAATACCCAACCCGATTTTAAGTCAAGAAAAAATTAACCCACATATCGCTAATTTTGCTTTTTTTGCTAGAATCGACTTGCTCTAATATCATTATTAGATTAACTACTATGAGATAAGTTCATTTATTAATCCATCTTAACAATAATAGTAACTATCCTATTGAAACTAAAAATATAAACTACCCAAACACAACTATCCCGACCGCCTGGGACTCGGGACAACGCGTACGAAATCGTACCCCGCGACCTACGGTTCGGGTCATGAGGCCCCCCCGGCCCTGGTATCGGATCAGGGCGACGGGAGACCGGGAAAACGTTTTTTGATCAGGCTTTCAACGGATTCACCTGGTCCGACGATCCCGAAGCTCGGAAAAACGGACGATGCATCCGAAGGCCTGTCACGATTTTTGGACGAGTGGAAATTTAAGATAAAACTTGCGGGTAAAGGGATAACTTCTCAACATACCCTTCCTCCTCTTCAAAATATCTGATTTCACTGAATTACCCAAAACACCTATCTTGTCAAGACAAAAGTGTCATTAAGTTTAGGTAAGTTAAGAAAAAAAACTATAATGTGATTTATGGGCTGTAACAGACAATGAGCGTAACTTCCCAATAATCCCAGCATTGCCAGCCTTGATGTCTTTCGCAGCTTCCGTCCGCCCGGAAAGAC
This sequence comes from Desulfomonilaceae bacterium, assembly GCA_035319325.1. Taxonomy (GTDB): domain Bacteria; phylum Desulfobacterota; class Desulfomonilia; order Desulfomonilales; family Desulfomonilaceae; genus DATHCX01. Next base: position 10,932 of record DATHCX010000087.1, on the reverse strand, counting down.
TCCATCGCCTGCCCCGCGACGTTCAGTCACAGAACGTCTGACAGGGCTGTGTAGCCGTAGCCCAGAGCTTGTGCCACCCGCTCATGCGTCACCAATCCCCGGTAACAGTTCACTCCCTCAGCAAGCGCCTTGTCTTGAATTACCGCTTTCTCGACACCTTGATCGCCGAGCGTGACCGCGTAGGGAAGCGTAATATTCGTCAGCGCGAAGGTAGACGTACGCGCTACGATTCCCGGCATGTTGGGGACGCAATAGTGTATGACTTCGTCCACGAGATAGGTGGGATGCTGGTGAGTGGTCGGCCGGGAAGTCTCCACGCACCCCCCCTGGTCTATGGATACGTCCACGATTACAGAACCGGCCTTCATTGCAGCGATCATATCTCTGGTGACCAGCCGAGGGGCTCTCGCGCCAGGAATGAGCACGGAGCCGATCACCAGGTGAGATCTGGTCACTGACGAGAAAATCGCGTCCCGTGTCGAAATCAGGGTGGTGACGCGATTACCGAAAATATCATCCAGGTATTCGAGGCGGCGCTGATCAGTATCGAGAACAATGACTTCAGCGCCCATTCCCACCGCGATTTTGTTGGAGGCCCTGCCGACAGTACCCGCTCCGATGATACTGACCCGGCCTCGGCCCACACCGGGTACGCCCCCCAGAAGGACACCTCGTCCTCCCTGAGTCTTCTCCAGAAAATGCGCACCAATCTGGACGGCCATTCGTCCGGCCACCTCGCTCATGGGAGCCAGCAGAGGCAGGGATCCGTCTTCCAGCTGAATCGTCTCGTACGCGATGGCAATCACCTGGTGTTCCAATAAAGCGGCGGTCAATTCCGCGGCCGGAGCAAGATGCAGGTACGCGAAGAGAATCTGACCCGCCCTGAGAAGTGGGTACTCCTGCTTCAGCGGCTCCTTGACCTTCATGATCATGTCAGCGCCGCCATAAACTTCTTCGGCGGAGTCCACCAGGATGGCACCCGCATCGGAATATTCCCGGTCGGAGATTCGGCAGCCTTCTCCAGCGGTTTTTTGAATCAAAATCCGGTGGCCGTGAGCAGCGAGGGTCGCCACACCCGCCGGAACGATGCCTACTCTGTATTCGTCTTCTTTAATCTCTTTCGGAATTCCGATAATCATGGCATCCTCTACTCATGACACATTCGTGACACAATTGCCTGATGGAACATTGGGAGACTGAGGAAAGCTTCAAGCCCGAAATTAGCAGGTAAAAGCGGAAACGTCAAAGCCGGCCGGGAGACGTTCTCCGGGGATTATCCCGTAAGGGGGGATTCGCCGGACGCCTTTGGGATAGCACGAGGAGAGGGCACCCTGACCATACGACAGAGGATTGCAGAATTGCTGAAAGAAGGGCGTTATACCGCGCGGGATTTTTCCAAGCTGCTGGGCATAAGGGAAAAAGAGGTGTACGAGCACCTGGAGCACGTACAGCGATCTCTGGGTCACAAAGTTCAGATCATAGCCGAACCCCCGCGATGTTTGCATTGTGGTTTTACCTTCTTGAAACGAAAACGGTTCACAGCTCCTGGCCGATGCCCCATGTGTCGTTCCGAGTCCATTACGGTACCGGTATATGGCGTAAGAGATACAGAGAAAAAAAGTGATTCCCGAAACGATTCTCGGCGCACATGGGATGAATCGTAAGACGCGTGCGGATTCGAGCTTATTCAGTCCACTGAACGGTTACCTAGTCCATTTCGCCAGGCGACATACCGGTAATGCGCTTCCTGTGTACCCAAAAAAAGGAGTCAAATCTCGATATTCCCTTTTCCTTTTGCTTTACAAAGTTGGCCGGGCAATGCTAGGTTCCATCGTGTACGTGTTCACCCATCTGGTAATTACACACCCAAGGAGGATGGAAAATGCCTTTTTCGTTCCGCGGACGTACGATACATAAAGTCGGTGTGATCGGTTCCGGGCAGATCGGGCCGGATATCGCGCTGCATTTCGTGAAAGTGTTGCATGCATATGGTGTTCAAGTAATAGTGGTGGATGTGGCAGAAGAGGCGCTGCAAAAGGGCAAGGCAAAGCTCCTCAAAAAAGTGGACAAAGGTGGAGAAACGGGGGCGTTCAAACCGCATGAAGTGGATGGAATGAAAAGCCATGTTCTGTTCACGTCGGATTACGGTCAATTGAAAGGGGCCGATCTCGTGGTGGAAGCTGCGACTGAAGATCTTCCGTTGAAACGGCGGATATTCAAGCAAGTGGAAGGCCTCGTGGCTCAGGACGCCATTGTCACGAGTAACTCATCGCACCTTGAACCCGAGCGTATTTTTGAGGAACTGCAGCATAAAAGCCGCTCGCTGTGCACGCATTACTTCTTCCCCGCGGAACGGAATCCTGCTCTGGAGATCATTCCCGGTAAAGACACCAATGCGGAAGTTACGGAATTCATGATGCGGTTTTATGAATATATCGGGAAGATACCCATCCACGTCGGCTCCCGGTACGGATACGCGGTGGACCCCGTGTTTGAAGGCCTCCTGTTGGCATGTGTGCAGTGCGTGGATGCAGGTCTCGGCGACACCAAACAGGTGGATTCGGTAGCGTCCAAGGCGCTGGGGCTGACAGTGGGCCCATTTACCGCGCATAATCTGACGGGAGGCAATCCTATTTCCGCGCACGGTCTTTCGGAGATGCACGAGCGTTTGAATCCGTGGTTTAAGGTTCCCGAACGGCTGAAGAAGATGGTGGACACCGGTGCAAACTGGGAAGTTCCTGGCAGAGGCGAGACCATCGAAGTGCCGGCCGACAAAGAAAAGATCATCGCGGAAGAATTGGAAGGCGCATATTTTGCCATAGTCTGCGACATGCTGGATGCGGGAATCATCACTACAAGCGATTTCGACCTGCTCATCAGCGTAGCTCTGGACATGAAACAGCCGTTCAGTTTCATGAATTCCCTGGGCGTTCCCAGAGCCCTCGAACTGGTGGAGTCCTTCCACAGCAAATATCCCGACATGCCTGTCTCGAAAACGCTGAAAGCACAGGCCGCGTCAGGAAAACCTTGGGAGATCCTGGACGTGCTGTTTGAAAAAAAGGGCGATCTGGGAATCATCACCATTCGCAGGCCCAAAGCTTTGAACGCCCTGAATTCAAAGGTCTTTGCGGAACTGGACCGTTACGTGGACATCATCAAGGGAGATCCGGACATCAAGGCCGCGGTTATCACCGGATACGGCAACAAGGCGTTTGTTGCAGGAGCAGACATCAAAGAAATGGCGGCACTCACCGAACCAGCGCAGGGAGAGCAATTCGCACGAAAAGGACAAATCGCCTCGGCCCAACTGGAATCACTCGGCAAACCGGTCGTTGCTGCCCTGAACGGACTTTCTCTCGGCGGCGGATGCGAGCTTGCCATGTGCTGCACCGCGCGAGTAGCGCCTAAAGGCTTGAAATTCTTTGCCGGTCAGCCGGAAGTGAATCTCGGCCTGATTCCGGGAATGGGAGGAACTCAACGTCTCCCGAGACTCATCGGATTCGAGAAAGCCGCCCAGATGATTCGCACAGCGAGTCCCATTTCCAGCGAGCAAGCGCTCGAATACGGATTGGTGAACGAACTGGCGGAAGGAGATGTTCTGGAAAAAGCCATGGAGCTCGCGCGTGACCTGGCGTCCGGAAAGAAGTCCGTGCAGCTCGTGGAAAAAGGGCCGCTCTCACGGGTCCCGGATTCTTTGCCTGATGTGAATATCGGACATTTATCCAGAGCGATAGATGCACTCGCGGTCAAGGCCATACTCGAGGGAGCAAAACTCTCCCTGGAAGATGCACTGAAACGAGAGGCGCATGTTTTCGGCGAGTGCTGGACCACGGAAGACAATCGCATAGGATTGAAAAATTTCGTTGAAAAGGGCGCACGCTCCAAAGCCCCCTTCGTGCACAAGTAAGAGAAGGGATCTCATTTTTCGCGAACGCGTGGCCGAACCGGGGGATCTTCGCATAGGAAGGTTCCCCGGTTTCACGTATGTGAAAGATCATCCTCGAAAATTGGCTCGGATTCTCTCATAATTGTCGCCCGTATTCCGGTGTTCCAATCATGTCATTGCGAGGAGTGGAACGACGAAGCAATCTCACACGCAGTTGTCACAAGGTTTATAAGCATGCCGGGCTGGGGGCACTCCTTCGCTGCGGACGACGCAGAGCCGTCTCATCACTTCGCTCAGGAGAGCCCCCATCCTGTGCCCAGAATCGAGTTACCTGTAAAAAGCGAATCCGTATCAGTTTCGGTCGGTTGTGGATTGCTTCGGACTTCGGCCTCGCAATGACAGTCTTCGAATCTTTTATGGTAATCAAGACCGACATTACTCTTGAGAATCCCTAAAGGTCCGAACCCTGTTGAGGAGTGCTTTGAGGCCTATTGCAGCGTCTTCCGGAAGCACGTACGTCGGAACGCGAGCCTCATGCAAGCGGGAACGGTCCTCTCCGATCTTTGCGATGGAACCTATAAAGCAGGCAACTATGGGTTGAGGAAACCGCGATGCCAGTTCGATGAGTTCGCCGGAAGGGTACGGCCAATTCTTGTGCTCGCAAAAGATAGCCAACAAGGCTTCTATGGATTCGTCCGAGAGGATTGCTTCCGCTATATCGTGGAATGGATCGGTCAGGAAAGCGCCGCCTGCGCCGTCCACGGGGTTCTTGTATACGACGGGAACTGTCGGTCCCAGAATTTCCGCAATGCGCCGGATGGTTTCGCCGCTGAGTTCCGGGAGAACGCAGCCCGGTTCCTCCCTGAGGATATCCCAGGCAACGATACTGGGCCCGGCAGTGTGCGTAAATATCCCCAGTTTCTTGCCAGCAGGAATCCTTGCCACGGAAAGCGCCTTACACACGGCTACCATTTCAGAGGTTGAAGACACGCCTATAGCGCCTGCCTGTTTGAGAGCACCCTCCCAGATGCGGGCCGAACCTGCTGCCGCGCCGGTATGCGTGACGGTCACGCGATCCGAATCTTCTCCGATCCCTCCTTTGTATACCACCACCGGTTTATGAGGCGTGGTGAGCGCCACTTGATGCACAAACGCCCTGGCATCTGCAGAACCTTCGGTAAATATGCCGATCACCCGCGTGTCCGGATCGTCTCGCAGGTACTCCAGCAGGGTGTGGAACTCCAGATTTACCCGGTTTCCGACACCCACCCATTTCGCTACTCCCAAGCCCTCATCATCCGCCCGGCCTTTCATCCCCAATCCGATTCCGCCACTCTGACTCAGGAACGAAACAGTTCCCGGATGCAAGATCCGCGGATAAAACGTGACGTTAAGTCGAGCTTGGGCGTTGAGGAATCCAAGCGTGTTCGGTCCGACCACAGGCATTCCACCGGCAGCTTCCCGAAGCTCTTCCTGGAGCCGTAATCCTTCGGCTCCCATTTCGGCGTATCCACCCGCTATGATGCTGGCACCTCCCACGCCGAGGTCTCGCAATTTTGCCGTCGCACGCACGGCCGCAGTCTGATTGAGCGCCACAACGGCGAGGTCGGGTATTTCGGGAAGCTCGTCCAGATCCCGGTACACGTTCAGGCCTAGTATCTCCTTGTGCCGCGGATGGATGGGGTAGATACGGCCGGGGAATCCACCCGTCACGATACTGTCCACGATTGCATGACCAACTTTGTTGGGAGAATCTCCCGCTCCAATCACAGCCACCGACTGTGGCGAGAACATCCTGTCCAGACGTTCCCGAAAATCTGCATTCATACTGCGAGTCCTTTCACGGAAGGGATGACCAATCTCGAACGCTGCAAGATTTTGGCATGTAGAAATCAATATTTCAAAAATGAAAGAGGACAGAGAAGGCTGTACCGCCCGAATCACGACACAGCTGTGTCTCATCCACGTGAGGACATGAAGAGATAAGCCCGGAGCAACAGTCCCCACCGGCGGGAACATATTCGCACCGTCGGCTCCGGAAAGAAATCTTAAACAAACCTTCTTCCGCGAGGATTTTTAATCTGAGGAGTTCGAGGCCTTTGCCGCCGGCATTGAAATCGAACGGTTTCTTGCTGGAATACTCGTCCGTTTCCTGGGTGTGATGGAAACCCTCAAAAATAAACTCCAGGTCGCTCACAGGTATACCAATCCCGAAATCCTCCACTTCCAGAAGCAGACCCGCTGGAGTTTTCCCGAAAGAAATCAAGATCTCCCCTCCATCCGGAGTGTTTTCCACTGCATTTTTCACCAGGGTATCCACGACCATTCGCAGGATAGCCGGGTCGAGAACCTGAGTTTGGATCGGCTCGATGCGAGTGGTGAATGTCACAAGCCTGTGGGAGGCTTTTCCTCGGATTTCGTTCAAAACCTCCTTAAAGAACGACGGAGCGTCTATGAGTGCGGGAAATACCTGCACGGGAGTCAGGATTTCTTCCACTGCTTCTTGAATTGCCGTCAATCGGGCGAGATTTCGTTTCACGCGAGTGAGATTTCCCTCGCGTTTCTGTTTCGGCAGGTCTTCTCGTCCCAGTTGCTCCACCGAAGCGGCGATAATTGCCAGCGGTGTCTTCAATTCGTGGGACAGGTGATCCACAGCTTTGCGCTTCACTCTTTCGAGAGATTTGAATGCTGTCACATCACGAAAAACCACCATGGCATTTTGCGTGCCCGGAGTGCACTCATCGACTTCCAAAAAAGCTCCGGCCACCGACAAATCCACTTTTTGGCCGTCGTTGCGCAAATAGACAATCTCCCGGTTCAACGTGGGACGTCCGTTTCTGATCAAGTCGTGCATTATGAGGCTGAAATCATGATTCTCCGGCTGGGAGAAGACTTCTTCATAGGATCGACCTTTTACGGGTTCTTCCTGTATTTGCAGAATGCGTTCCGCTGAAGGATTCATGGAATAGATAGCGCCGTTGCACTCAAGGGTAATCACGCCTTCGTTCATACTGCGGATAATGGTTTTCTCGATGGCTTCCGTCTGATCCGACATGATAGTCTCCCCTGGACGCCACAAGAAGGTCCGGATCTGCGATCGTCGCAGAGTGCAATCGTAAAAACAACAAAGAGAATTGCCGGTTTTCGAAAAAAACACATATCACAAAACTCAAAGAAGATCTTGCTGTTTCGTGACATTTCGCCGTTCGACAGCGCTGATTCTCGAACCGGTCCTTGCGCATCTTTTCCCGAAGCCATACCTAAATAATATGCGGACGAAGTCCTCATGCATTGCGGTCCGTGAAGAGACCCTCTCGATGGGACCTACGGACTCAGGTCCGCATGCAAGAACGCGCTCCGCGACGAACATTGGGACAAGGAGGCATAAAATATGGCAAAGGAACCTGCATGCCCACATTGCGGGTCGGAAATGGATCCCATTGAAACACCGGTGGAGTCGTCATGGGGTGGAGAAACGCATTACGTGTGTTTCAATGATGAATGTTGTTATTTTCGGAACAGTTGGGACTCCCTGCTCAGCCAAGGAGTCGAAAAGGCGGGATATCGCTGCCGGGTAGATGCCCGGGGAGCCTGCGGACCTCTTGCGGTATGGTCTTCAGAAGCACTGAAGGATCGTATTTGCGGAAAAATCCAATCACAAGGTTCGGACTAATGGCCTGGCGCCGCTGCAGCTCACGTCCTGAGTCCTTGTCACTCGTTCCCACCTGATGTATAACTACGGTAGCGTACGGGAGTGGACGCTCCCGTGCGGTCGAAACAAATCCGGCAAGCAAAACGCGCTTTCCTGCCTTGTGACCTGAGCCATAGTGCGGGATATTTTGGGAAGCCGTTCGTCCGTTGCAGCGGATAGGGCCGCCGGACAACTCGAAAGCCATAATCTCCAGGAGGACTATAGTACGTGTCCGGTTCGACTGTGTGCCCACATTGCGGGGCGGAAATGGATCCTATCGAAACTCCCCTGGATTCGTCCTGGGGTGGTGAAATACATTATGTATGTTTCAACGATGAATGCCTGTACTTTGTAAAAAGCTGGCAAGCCATGGAAAATCAGGGAATCGAGTGTGCGGGTTACCGGTGCCGCATCGATTCCCGCGGAAAATGCGGTCCTGTGGCAGTACTCACCAGCGAAGATCTCAAGGAATGCATAGTTCGGTGCGTGCCCAAGGTAAAAGGAACGCTGGATTATTTTCCACCGGAAGACTTTGCCAGGGATGATGAGAGTGCAGATTCGGAGTTCTACAAGACTCCGCGAATAGTGGACCATCTTGATTCTTTGGCCTTGTCAACGGTGGAAGATCTTTTCGCAAGGCTCATTGGCAAAGGAGCCCACATCCTGGATCTAATGGCAGGACCGGATTCGCACCTGCGGCAGGTGCCGGGAGCGGCTTCCGTTACCGGTCTTGGGCTGAACGAACAGGAATTGGAAGCAAATCCGGTCCTCACCAGAAAGGTCATTCACGATGTGAATGAGAATCCCGTTCTTCCGTTTTCGGATAATGAATTCGATGCGGTGGTGAATACGGTTTCTGTCGACTACCTGACAAAACCGGTGGAGATTTTCCGGGAAGTGGCCAGAATCCTGAAGCCCAACGGTGTTTTCGTCGTGGTGTTCTCGAACAGAATGTTTCCGCCCAAAGCGGTCCACCTCTGGAAGAACACGACGGAATCCGGGCGTATCGACCTGGTGAAACAATTTTTTTCCGCCGCGGAGCGCTTCTTTTTGGATGGATTCTTCGAGAGCAAGGGCAAACCTCGTCCCGAGGACGACAAGTATTATTCACTCGGTATTCCCAGTGACCCGATCTATGCGGTGTGGGGCAAAGTAGTGAAATAGACTCGTACGGTTAATCGGACAACATGAATTTTCGTATTTTCACAATAGCGTGTGCGTTGCTGGTGGGCATCTCATGGATAGGAGGCGAAGCCTCGTCTTTTATGAAGAGGAAGGATAAGACGACCGTTTTTGAAGTGCCCACTTCAGGCAAGATCATCGATGTGAAATACCACCCCGAGTTTGACGAATGGTGGGTGCATTGCCGCGAAGGTGACAATATTGTCGTCTACACCTACGATCAACGAAATCAGGCCTGGGGAAAAGTACTGTTCACTGCAAAAAAGCCGGACGAACGGGGAACCAGAACAGATAGGCCGGACAAGATGAAGCTGCCCGGCGACGCAGAAACCGTCCAGCCCAAAGAAGAAGTGAAGCCGGAACCGCCACCGAAACCCGAGCCCAGGAAAGAACCCGACAAGGATCAGAAAAAACCCGACAGGAAATGGTGGGATCCGCTCAATATATTGCATGGAATTCCGAAATCCAAGCCCGAAACGGGAAAGTACTGATCAGGGGGAGTTTTGGCAGGACACGCTCTCGTCATCGTCGATATGATACGCGACAACGTAAACACCCAACGCCATGGCCACATAGATGTGGAAGCCGGGAAAATCATTCCGAACATACTGGCTATGTCGGAAGCGTTTAGAAAACTTGGCGGTAAAGTGGTTTTCGCGTGCGACAGCTTTATGGAAGGCGATTTTATTTTTCAGGGCCGCATGCCACCTCACGCCATCCGCGGAACAGGCGGAGATCAGCCGATCCCGGAACTGAACATGAAACCGTCCGATCTTTTCCTGCCCAAGCGCCGGATGAGCTCCTTCTACAAGACAGACCTTGACCAGACATTGCGGACGTGGGGCGTGGACACGGTTGTGGTGTGCGGAATTGTAACCAATGTGTGCGTACTGCTGACCGCCATGGATGCCATCCAAAACGATTTTCGCACTGTGATCGTCGCTGACGCATGCGCTTGTCACAAGCCTGCCATTCATGAGGCGACACTGCAATTGTTCAGGGGATTCGTTCTGGCCCCTCTTTTCAGAATCATGACCGCGGACGAAATGATCCACGAGCTGGAACAGACTGCGGAAAATGTGAAGAGTTCTTGAGGTGGGGTCCAGGGCCGAACTTCTTACAAGTATGCCCTCTCGATTTTCCGTGCTTGAAAGTGAATCGGCATCAAACGACGCTTTCTACGACTCGTCTGAGAAAACTTGTAAGTATTTTCGCTGTGGTATCCACCAGCGGAACCACTTTGTTGTAATTCATCCGCTTGGGGCCGATCACGCCAATACTCCCCAACACGGTGTCTTCGGTGCGAATGGGATATGCAACCACGGAACACGTCTCGATTTCTTCTATCCCGTGCTCTGAACCGATAAAAATTTGGATTCCCCGTGCTTCCAACGTCTTGTCCAATATCTTCAGTAAATTGCTTTTTTCTTCGAAAGTGATGAGCACGGCTTTCAATTTTTCAATCTGAGCAAATTCCGGTTCGTCGATAATGTTTGTCTGGCCTTCGATGAAAATCTCTCTGGATCGATGTGAAGAGAGGATTATGTGGCTCAGACGCAACGCTTTTGCCATCATGGCGTTGACAAGGGTCTTATCTTTGGCAAGTTCCTGCTCGATTTTTTCCCGGGCCTGGCACAAGTCCAGGTCTTTCAACATGTCGTTCAGCATGCGGCTGTAACTCTCGAGAGTATCCTGGGGAATCTCGTCTTCATCGAATATCATCTTGTTTTGAACGAATCCGGTCGTCGAAGCGAGCACCACGAGAATTTTGTCATGCGAGATTTTTATGAATTCAATGGTTTTAAAAGTTTGCTCGACGGCAGTGGCAGCCACTACACCCGCCTGCTTGGATAGGCCGGCGAGCACCGAGGAGGACTGACGCAACAGATCCCTTACTTCCACTCCGGCGGCTTTGATCAGGGCGGTTATGGTGGCCCTGTCATCCGGCGGGACGGGACCAGTACGAACGACGGAATCCACATAGAATCTGTATCCCAGGTCCGTAGGAATTCTGCCGGCGCTGACGTGGGGCTGAAGTATGTAGCCCGCTTCAGTCAGGTCGCTCATGATGTTCCGGATGGAAGCCGCGGAGAGTCCTATTTCTTTTTTCTTGGATATAGTCCGCGAACCCACCGGCTCTCCGCTGGTAATATATTCGCTAATAATAGCAGCG
>DATHCX010000086.1:0-37482 GCA_035319325.1 Desulfomonilaceae bacterium | reverse complement strand
CCGTAGACGTGTATGTGCCCGGATGTCCGCCGAGACCCGACGCGTTTCTCGAAGGATTACTCCTGTTGCAGGATTCTGTGGGAAATGAAAGGCGACCGCTGAGCTGGGTGGCGGGACCGCAAGACATGGTTCCTGCGCGGAGACCGAGTATGCGCACTCTAAAGCGCGAACAGCGGATTCGGGAAGCCCGGTTGCGGTCGCCCGACGAAATTTGATAGCCGGCGAATTGGCCGAGGAGTTCGGCGAGGCGAAGAAAGTCGTTGCCTATGGCTGATATACCCATACTTGAGGAACTCAAGACCACGTTCACAGATCAGATTCTTTCCTTCCAGTCGACGCGCGACGAAGTTCCTACTCTGTGGGTGGCGGAACATGGCCTGCAGGAGGTGTTGCGTTTCCTGAAGCATGATGTTTCGATGCCATATCGCATGCTCTTCGATCTTACCGCAATTGACGAGAGGATTCGAGAACACGGCAAGGAACCGTGTCGTGATTTCACCCTCGTCTACCAGCTCCTGTCCTTCGATCGCAATGAATTCATCAGACTAAAAGTGCCGCTTCAGGGGGAATATCCTTCTGCTCGGAGCATTGTCGAGATCTGGCCTTCGGCCAACTGGTACGAACGTGAGGTCTGGGACCTGTTCGGAATAACCTTTGACGGCCATCCACATCTCAGGCGGATTTTGCTGCCCCCCGGATGGGAAGGCCACCCGCTGCGAAAGGAGTATCCGGCTCGCGCCACGGAAATGGGGCCGTTCCGGTTGCCGGAAGAGAAGGCTGTGGCCGAAGAACTCGGTCTAAAGTTCCGGCCTGAAGATTGGGGGATGCTGCGTCACCGGGAACGTTCCGAGTTCATGTTTCTGAATGTGGGACCGCAACACCCGGGAACCCACGGACCGTTCCGCATCATTCTTGAGCTTGACGGCGAAGAAATCGTGGATGCCGTTCCTGACATCGGCTTCCATCACCGCGGTGCGGAGAAAATGGCAGAGCGCCAGTCGTGGCACACGTTCATTCCTTACACGGACAGGATTGATTACCTGGGCGGGGTCATGAACAACTTCCCGTACGTCCTGGCCGTGGAAAAACTTGCGGGAATCGACGTACCGGACAAAGCGAAGGTCATGCGTATCATGCTGGCGGAGTTTTTTCGCATCTCCAGCCACCTGGTGTACTACGGCACCTTCGCTCAGGACATGGGGGGGATGTCGCCCGTGTTCTACATGTTCAGCGACAGAGAGCGCTTGTTCGGGGTGATAGAAGCAATTTGCGGCGGTCGTATGCATCCGAGCTGGTTCCGCATCGGTGGTGTAGCCGACGATCTTCCTGGAGGCTGGGACCGGCTGGTTAGAGACTTCGTGGACCACATGCCGAATAGGCTCGCAGAATACGAAAGACTGGTCCTGAAGAACCCGATATTCAAAGCCCGCACGAAGGGGGTCTGCAGTTATACTCTGGAAGAAGCGGTACAGTGGGGAGTTACCGGCGCAGGCCTGCGGGCGTGCGGTCTCGAATGGGATGTCCGCAAAAAAATGCCGTATTCCGGCTACGATCAGTTCGAATTCGATGTCCCCGTCGCTCACAACGGCGACTGCTATGATCGTGCGGTGGTGAAAGTTGAGGAGCTTCGCCAGAGTATCAGAATTATAGAGCAATGCCTGAAGAACATGCCGGACGGTCCATATAAATCACGTGACCGCCTTGCCTCGCCGCCCGTGAAAGACCGGACCATGCACGATATCGAGACTTTGATTACGCATTTCCTCAATGTGAGCTGGGGGCCGGTCATTCCGCCAGGTGAGGCAGGTTGCGTCATTGAAGCCACAAAAGGCGCGAACGGATACCATCTCACGAGCGATGGGAACGTGACTTCGTATCGCACCCGAATCCGAACACCGTCGTTCGCTCATTTGCAAATGATTCCTTTCCTTTGCCGTGGAACAACCATTGCGGATCTGGTGGCTCTCCTGGGAAGCATTGATTTCGTCATGGGAGACGTCGACCGTTAAGGTCGAAAAAGAGTGAGATTGCGGGAAGACCCATGCTGACTGACGATATGAAACGAGATCTCCTTGCGGAACTGGCGCATAGTCGAACCAGCCAATCGGCTTGCATCGAGGCCATGCAGATTGTCCAGCGGCATCTTGGCTGGGTATCGGACGAAACAATCTGCGACATAGCCGAGTTCCTGGACATGACTCCGGAAGAGCTTGACGGGGTAGCGACCTTCTACAATCACATTTACCGGAAGCCGGTAGGCAGGCACGTTATCTTGATCTGCGATTCCGTGTGCTGCTGGATCATGGGGTACCGTGGATTGCGGGAGCACATCACCTCAAGGCTGGGCATAGACCTCGGAGAAACGACGAAAGACGGGTTGTTCACCATGCTTCCCATACAGTGCCTTGGGGCTTGCGACAAGGCACCGGCTCTCATGATAGACGGGAAACTTTACACGGACCTGACTGCCGAAAAGTTCGACATGCTGATCGAAAGTTATAGAAAATGAGGACAATCGGTTGAACGAAAAACCTCTCACCACACGTTTCAGACCGGACGGAGAGACACTGACTCTCAATGAGTACAGGAAGACAGGGGGATATCAGGCCCTTGCGAAAGTGCTCAAGAGCATGAGTCAGGCCGAAGTGGTTGAAGTGGTGAAGGAATCATGTTTGAGGGGGCGCGGGGGAGCCGGTTTTCCCACCGGTTTGAAATGGGCTGCAACGGGAGACGAAGGGCGGCATCCGAAATACTTTGTGGTGGACGCCGATGAAATGGAGCCCGGAGCATTCAAGGATCGGCTCCTCATGGAAGGAGATCCGCACCAACTGATTGAAGGAATAGTTATCGGCGCATATGCGACACAAGCGGAATTCTCGATCATATTTATTCGCTGGGAATATGCGGAGGCGCAAAAGCGATTGCGCCACGCTATCGGAGAGGCATACGGTAACAATCTTCTCGGCAAGAACATCTTGGGGTCCGGTTTCAGCCACGATCTGCATCTTCACGTGAGCGCCGGGAGATACATATGCGGGGAGGGCGGGGCCCTTCTCGACTCGCTGGAGGGCAAGCGGGCAATACCTCGGTACAGAATGCCGCGCTCGACTGAAGTCGGCCTGTGGGGTCGGCCGACGATCACGAACAATGTGGAGACCGTGTGCAACGTACCGCACATCGTGAATAATGGGGCTCAATGGTACAAGAGCCTCAGTCGATCGGTCGACGGCGGCACAAAGATTTACGGGGTCAGCGGCAGGGTAAAGAGACCCGGGGCGTGGGAACTGCCCATGGGTACAACAGTGAGGGAACTTTTGGAAGAATACGCCGGCGGAATGCGCGATGGATTCAGATTTCGGGGTTTGCTTCCGGGCGGAGCTTCGACGGATTTTCTTATTGAAGAACATCTTGATGCGAAAATGGATTTCGATTCTTTGCAGCCGTTCGGCAGCCGCCTCGGCACCGGAACCATGATCGTGCTCGATGACAGGACGTGCCCCGTGGGGATGCTCCACAACCTCGAACAATTCTTTGCACAGGAATCGTGTGGCTGGTGCACTCCCTGTCGTGAAGGGCTTCCGTGGACTGCCGCCATCCTCAAGGCCATGGAGGAAGGACAAGGCCGACCGGAAGATCTCGAACGGTTGAAGCTCCACACCGTGTATCTGGGACTGGGCAACACGTTTTGTGCATTGGCCCCGGGAGCCATGGAACCCTTGCAGAGTGCCTTGAAATACTTTCACGAGGATTTTGAACGGCATATAACCGAGAAACGGTGCCCCTGGAGATAGAATGGCCACCATTTACATAGACGACGTGCCCTACGAGGTGGAGGACGGGCAAGATCTTCTCTCGGCGTGTCTTTCGCTCGGGTTCGACGTGCCGTACTTCTGCTGGCATCCGGCCATGCATTCGGTGGGTGCGTGCAGGCAGTGTGCGGTAAAACAGTTCCGTGACGAAAACGACAAAAGGGGCAAGATCGTCATGTCGTGCATGACGGACGCACTGGACGGCACTCGCATTTCCATCGACGACCCGGAGGTGAAGCAGTTTCGAGCGGCAGTCCTTGAGTTCCTCATGATAAATCATCCCCACGACTGCCCGGTATGCGACGAGGGCGGCGAATGCCATCTTCAAGACATGACCCTCATGACCGGGCACGCGTACCGAAACTACCGGTTCAAGAAGCGTACGTGGATCAATCAGTATTTGGGTCCATTCATCAATCAAGAGATGAACAGGTGTATCGAATGCTACCGGTGCGTGCGGTTTTATGGGGACTATGCCGGAGGTCGTGATTTTGGCGTTTTCGGCATAGGTATGCACGTATTCTTCGGACGTTTTCAGGAAGGTGCTTTGGAAAACGAGTTCAGTGGCAATCTCGTGGAAATATGCCCTACGGGCGTGTTCACTGACAAAACCTTGAAGAAGCACTATACCCGAACATGGGACTTGCAAACCGCCCCATCGATATGCGTCCATTGCGGAGTCGGCTGCAATACCATTCCGGGGGAGCGGTACGGAACACTCAGGCGGATTCGCAACCGATACAATCATGAAGTGAACAGCTATTTCCTGTGCGATCGAGGCCGATTCGGATATGAATTCGTAAACAGCGACAGGAGAATCCGCTCGCCGCTGCTGAGATCCGGGACCGATGCTTCCCAGCACAGGTCTTCTCCAAAAGACACTCTCGCCTACGTGTGCGACATGGTGAGGAGCAGTTCGGGAGTTATCGGCATCGGTTCTCCCCGAGCTTCCCTGGAATCCAATTTTGCATTGCGGTCACTTGTGGGACCGGAGAATTTTTATTCCGGGCTTTCCGGCGGAGAACAGGAGCTTGTTGAACTCATCGTGGAGATTCTCCGAACAGGACCTGTTCCTTCGGCCGCTCTCCACGAGGTGAGAACTTCCGACGCAGTCCTGGTTCTTGGAGAGGACGTTCCGAACTCGGCTCCAGTCATCGCCCTGGCGCTGCGTCAATCCGCTCGGGAGAGTCTGTATTCCGTGTCCGACAGACTTAAAGTGCCGCGGTGGAATGACCGCGCGGTGCGCCTTGCGGCCCAATTCGAAAAAGCTCCGTTCTACTTGGCAACGCCATTCCCGACGAGGCTGGACGATGTCGCGGTTCGGACGTATCGCGCTGCTCCTGATGACGTGGCGCGGCTTGGGTTCGAGATCGGCGCACAGTTGGCGGATTCTGCTCCACACGTAGCTGATTTGCCTGAGGAAGTGCGGCTTTTTTGCCGGGAAATAGCGGATGCCCTCATGCACGCCGCTCGGCCGCTGGTTGTTTCCGGGACGAGCTGCGGGAATCGCGGGGTGATCGAAGCCGCTGCCAACGTAGCCCGGGCTTTGCGGGAATCCGGTAAATCGCCGAAATTGTGCTTCACCGTGCCTGAATGCAATACCATGGGAGCCGGACTCATGGCCGCCCCGAGCTTGGATGCCGCCATGCATCGCGTTCGCGACGGCACAGTCGATACGGTCATCGTCATGGAGAACGACCTGTACCAACATGCCGGCGAACCGGCGCTGAAGAGTTTCTTCAGTGCTGCCAAACAGATAGTGGTCCTGGATCATATGCTGAATCGAACAGTCATCCACGCGGATGCTGTGCTCCCGGCCGGAACCTTCGCGGAGTCGGACGGGACTTTCATAAATTATGAGGGTCGCGGGCAACGTTTTTTCCAGGTGATGGATCCTGTGGAAGAGATCCGGGAAAGCTGGCGGTGGTTGAGGGATGTCATGGTGTCCACCGGAAAGGTGGATCCAGGTAAATGGCAAACCTTGGATGAAGTGGTGAGCAGTATCGCGGAAGATTTCCCTATTCTTGCCGGAATCCGTGAAGCTGCGCCGGATTCCCGATTCCGGATTGAGGGCATGAAAATAGCTAGGCAGCCGCACCGGTACAGCGGCCGGACTTCCATGCACGCAGACAGGGAAATACACGAACCCGAAACGCCGGTAGATCTTGATGCACCGTTTTCCTTTTCCATGGAAGGTTACCAGGGCAGGCCTCCGTCTGCTCTCATTCCTCGATTCTGGGCTCCCCAATGGAACTCGGTGCAGTCGGTAAACAAATTCCAGGCTGAAACAGGGGGCCGACTTGTGGGCGGAGACCCCGGGCGCAGGCTGATCGAACCGGCGACCAGCGACACAACGGCATATTTCTCAGCCGTGCCGAGTCCGTTTCGAACGGGTGAATCCGAATGGTTGTTGTTGCCCATGTATGAGGTATTCGGATCGGAAGAACTGAGCGTGTCGGCTCCCGGAATCGCGGAGAGAGTTTCCAAACCGCATCTCGTTATGAGTTTCGACGACGCGGATTCTCTGGGTATCAGGGAAGGGGACAGCATCAGGGTGACCCTGGGCGGACAGGACCATTTCCTGCCGGTAAGACTCCGTGCGGGTCTTCCCTCGCGGGTGGCGGCATTGCCTGTTGTGCCGGATCTCGCATATGTTGATTTACCGGCTGCCGCCGTAGTGAAGCACAGTGAAGGGGGAGACAAAATCCTGGTCGCCACTTCTCTGATGCAGGGGCGCCGCGGCCGAGTTTTGGGCAAAGAGTAGGCAATGACAACGCATCAGGATGAGTGCAGAAAAATCAATCACTCATATCCGATGAATGCGAACGGAAACGAGCAGGGATAATAGGGCTGCATGTACGGAATAGTCGTACAACTCATAATTATTATTGCGATTTTGATCGTAACACTCACTATCGCCGCTGGGCTGATCTGGCTGGAGCGACGGCTGTTGGGGTTATGGCAGGATCGATACGGACCGAACCGAGCGGGGCCCTTCGGGCTGCTTCAGGTTGCCGCGGACATGGTCAAGATATTCACGAAAGAGGACTGGATACCGCCGTTCGCGGACAAACCGGTGTTCGTCATTGCTCCTGCGGTCATCATGGTTACGGTGCTGCTTTCATTTGCCGTTATTCCTTTTGCGCCGGGCATCGAGGTGGTGAGCATGAACGTGGGCTTGCTGTTCATTCTGGCCATGTCTTCGCTTGGTGTGTACAGTATTGCTCTTGGCGGCTGGTGCTCCGACAATAAGTATTCGCTGTTCGGAGCGATGCGTGCTGCGGCTCAGATGCTGAGCTACGAAGTATACATGGGGCTATCGCTCATGGGTGTGGTGATGCTTGCCGGTTCTTTTGACCTGCGCAGGATCGTGGAAGCTCAGGAGCACCTGTGGTTCTGTGTTTCGCAGTTCCCGGGCTTGATATTGTTCATGATCGCGGGACTTGCGGAAACGAGGCGACTGCCTTTCGATTTGCCGGAGGCGGAGAACGAGCTGGTGGCGGGATTCCACACGGAATATTCCGGTATGAAATTCGGCATGTTCTTCGTGGGAGAATATCTCGGTATAACGCTCGTTTCCATGCTCATCACCATCCTTTTTTTCGGCGGGTGGCTTGCACCTGCGTATGTAGGATTTTTGCTCCCGCCCTTGGGTTGGTTCTTCTTGAAAACCTTCGTTTTCATTTGCGGGTTCATTCTCGTGCGAGCCGCTCTTCCAAGGCCCAGGTACGATCAACTCATCTCGTTCGGCTGGAAGGTGATGCTGCCCCTTGCTCTCGTCAACCTGGTGATAACGGGCGGAATCATCGTCGCGGGGATTGCATAGGAGAGAGTATGTTCAGCTTGTTGCGGGTCATCTGGGACATTTTCCTGCACATGTTTCGAAAACGGGAAACTCTGTTATATCCGGAAGAAAAACCGAATATTTCCCCCAGGTGGCGCGGCCGGATCATTCTGTCCCGGGATCCGGACGGTGCGGAGCGATGTGTAGCATGCTATTTATGCGCTGCCGCTTGCCCCGTTGACTGCATATCTCTCCAGGCCACTGAGGACGAAACGGGAAGGAGATACCCCGAATTCTTTCGGATCAATTTCTCCCGTTGCATTTTCTGCGGTTTTTGCGAAGAAGCGTGTCCCACGTATGCCATTCAACTCACGCCGGATTTCGAGATGTCGGAGTATCACCGGCAGAATCTCGTGTATGAAAAGGAAGACCTGCTGATAAGCGGCCCAGGGAAGTACCACGACTATAATTTTTACCGGGTGGCCGGATTAGCGATAGGCGGAAAAGAAAAAGGCGAAGCGGAAAACGAATCTCCTCCGGGAGATGTCCGCACTCTTTTGCCGTAACGCAGGAGGCAGTGAGCATGAATTTCCTGTTCTACATATCCGCCGCGATTGCCGTGCTGTCCACGGTGATGGTCGTGACCCGACCGAATCCGGTTCACGGGCTCTTGTATCTTGTTCTGTCTCTTTTTTCCGTGGCTCTGGTTTTTCTCTCTCTGGGGGCCAATTTTGCAGCTGCTCTGGAAGTCATTGTCTATGCGGGAGCCATAATGGTGCTCTTCGTGTTCGTCATCCTGCTCATAAATCCGGGTTCCGAGGCCACCGATCGGGAGAAGAGATGGCTGACTCCGGGAATATGGGTGGGACCGTCCATTTTGGCCGTGGTGCTCCTGCTTGAACTGATCTATGTCCTTGCTTTCGGAGGCGGGCAATTGTCAGGTGTGAAAGAGGTGACTCCGAAAGAAGTGGGGTTGTCCCTGTTCGGACCGTATGTACTGGGTGTCGAGTTGGCCTCCATGCTCTTGCTTGCAGCAATAGTGGGCGCCTATCATCTGGGACGCCGCAGAGCGGGTGAAGGAGATGAATCGTAATGGCGCCTGTACCCGTAGAACACGGCCTGCTCCTTGCCGGTATCCTGTTTGCTCTCGGTACTGTGGGCGTGCTCGTGAGGCGCAATATCCTCTTTATCTTGATGTCTCTCGAAATCATGTTGAATGCCGCCGGATTGGCGTTCGTCGTTTCCGGGGCCGCGTGGGCGCAGGCGGACGGCCAGGTGATGTTCATTTTTATTCTGACAATTGCGGCTGCCGAGGTATCGGTAGGACTCGCGCTGGTGTTGCAATTTTATCATCGCTTCAAGACCTTGGACGCAGATGCGGCCGACAGGATGCGAGGCTGAGATGTTCGAAGTGCTCTGGTTGATACCTGCAATGCCGCTTGCCGGCTTCTTTGTGCTTGCTGTTGCAGGGTCCCGACTTCCACGGGCAGGAGTGGCATTCATAGGGGTTGGGTCGGTCGCGATCTCCTCAGCTGTTGCTCTATGGATAGGCGGGAATTTCATCTGGTGGCCACCCCAGGAACAGGCGGTCACTCAGACGCTCTGGACCTGGATGGACGTTGCGTCGTTCAGTCCCCGGCTCGGCCTGCGACTGGATGCTCTGTCGACGGTAATGGTGCTCGTCGTAACGTTCGTAGGATTTCTCATTCACCTGTATTCCTCGCAATATATGATCGACGATGCGGGGTATGCGCGATTCTTCGCGTACATGAACCTGTTCATGGCTTCCATGCTCATTCTGGTTCTCGCCGACAACCTGCTGTTCCTGTATCTGGGCTGGGAGGGAGTAGGTTTGTGCAGCTATCTTCTTATCGGGTTTTGGTATGAAGATCCCACGAACGCTCGAGCTGCAGTGAAAGCCTTCATTGTGACCCGCACCGGAGATACGGCATTTGCAATCGGATTGTTTCTTCTGTTCAACACTTTTGGCACCTTACAGATTCAGGATGTGATGACGAGGGCCTCGCAGCAGTGGGCGGCGGGTTCGGCCACGGCTACGTTCGCAGCTGCCCTGTTGCTGGGAGGGGCTTTGGGTAAATCGGCACAGTTGCCCCTGCAAACCTGGTTGCCTGATGCCATGGCCGGCCCAACACCGGTGAGCGCCCTCATTCATGCGGCCACCATGGTCACTGCGGGGGTCTATCTGATTGCCAGAACCCACGTTCTGTTCGAACTCGCACCTGCGGTTCAGGGTGCCGTGGCAATAATAGGAGCGGCCACGTTGCTGGTGGCCGGGTTCAGCGCCCTGGTGCAGTCGGATCTCAAACGGGCGCTGGCGTATTCCACCATCAGTCAGATCGGATACATGTTCCTGGCTCTCGGCGTGGGGGCGTGGTCTGCAGCGCTGTTCCATTTTGCCAATCATGCGTTTTTCAAGGCCTTATTGTTCCTGACTGCAGGGGTGGTGATCCAGAGCGCACATCACGAGCAAAACATGCTCAAATTGGGAGGGCTTCGGAAGCAGCTGCCGCTCGCGTTTTGGGTTTTTCTCATCGGAGCGTCCGCTCTGTCGTCCTTTCCTCTGGTGACCAACGGCTTTTACAGCAAAGATCAGATCATCTGGTATGCCTGGTCGTCCCCTCTCGGCAATTCTTGGCTCTGGGCTGCAGGTCTTCTCGGGGCAATTGTGACCGCCGTGTACTCGTTTCGCATGGTTTTCCTCACGTTTTTCGGAACGGCCAAGACTCACACCGCACACAGACCTTCGCAAATCATGTCCATTCCACTGGTCGTGCTGGCAGTTCTCTCGGTTGTCTCGGGATTCGTTCAGGTGCCGCACTGGCTGGGGAACACCCGCTGTTTTTCTGCTTTTATTGAAACCGCTCTCCCATCCATTGGAGAAGGCCCAGTTGTAGCGGAATTGGTGTCCACTGTGATTGTGGCTCTTGGCACGGTTCTCGGGATCTGTCTTGCGTACGTATTCTTTGGCGGCAAATGGCCTTATGCGGACGCTATTGCTGAAAGCGCAAGGGGTGCCGCTCTGCACAGGTTTCTGTTTGCCGGATGGGGATTCGACTGGATGTACGGCATGTTAATCGTGCGGCCGTTCTTCTGGATAACTCGGGTGAATCGGGACGATATTGTCGATCTGGTCTTCGACGCGGTTGCAGGAATGGTGGAAGTCATGCACCACGTATTGAGCTGGACCCAGACGGGCAGGCTGCGTGGATATGCAATGGGAATTGCTCTGGGCGCTGTGTTGACCATAGCGATACTGGTGTTCGTATGATTCTTCTTCTCCTCATATTCATCCCTCTTGCGGCCGGGATTCTGGCCTGGCCTGCAGGTCGCTGGGGCGCCCGCTGGCCGCGATGGATCTCTCTTGTCGCTCTTGGAGCGGAATTCGTCATTGCTTTTGGGCTTTGGGCGCAGCACTGGCATGCGGGACTCCCGGCAGAGCAGTCCTGGCTGGTGGACTTCCGGAGGGAATGGATTCCGCAACTGGGTATCAGTTTTCATGTGTCCTTGGACGGCTTGAGCCTTCTCCTGGTGGTGCTCACGGTTTTCTTAGGCATAGCGGGGGTGGTGGTTTCATGGACGGAAATACGAGAGCGCGTGGGCTTTTTCCATTTCAATCTCATGTCTGTTTTGAGCGGAATCATAGGAGTGTTCGTTGCCACCGATCTCATTCTCTTCTATGTTTTTTGGGAATTGATGCTTGTGCCCATGTATTTTCTTATTGCGATATGGGGCCATGAAAACCGCATATATGCGTCCATGAAATTTTTCATTTTTACGCAGGCCAGCGGTTTATTGATGCTGCTGTCCATCCTGGGCCTCTTTTTTATTCATGCGTCAGTTACCGGTGTTTACACCTTCGACTATTTTCAGCTGCTGGACACCCCCATGACGCCAGCCGTTGCAAAATGGCTCATGCTGGGATTCTTCGTCGCATTTGCCGTGAAGCTGCCGATCGTGGGCCTGCACACATGGCTGCCCGACGCCCATACTGAGGCGCCCACTGCGGGAAGTGTCATTCTCGCAGGCCTGTTGCTCAAGACGGGTGGATATGGGCTTATCCGTTTTGTGTGGCCGTTGTTCCCGGGTGCTGCCGGCGAACTGGCCACAACCGCCATGGTGCTCGCGGTTGCGGGAATTCTGTATGGGGCAGTCATGGCATTCAGCCAGACAGATTTCAAACGCCTGGTCGCATACACCAGCGTCAGCCATCTGGGTTTTGTTCTTCTGGGAATCTTCGCGGGGACTGAAATGGCTCTGCAGGGCGCAGTGATGCAGATGATCAGTCACGGAATCAGTACCGCCGCGTTGTTCATGCTGGTGGGCATGCTCCAGGAACGCACTCATACCCGGGACCTGGACCAGATGGGGGGATTGTGGACTACGGTGCCGACCATGGCGGCAATCACCCAGATTTTCGCACTTGCATCTCTGGGACTACCCGGAACGGCAAATTTCGTGGGGGAGTTTCTGGTGCTTGCGGGTTCATACGCCGGGCATCCCCGGATCGCCGCGGTAGCCGCCTCAGGGCTGATTTTTTCCGCGGTCTATTCATTGTGGATGATGTATCGGGTCTTTTTTGGAGCCGCGTCCGTGGATTGGAGAATTTCGGATCTGTCTCTTCGTGAATCCTGGATCATGGTGTGTATGATAGCGGCGGTGTTCTGGATGGGGGTACACCCACAGCCTGTCCTGAACACGTCGGGACCTGCCGTGGCAGCCGTAACCAGAACGGCGTCTGCATCTCTCGGCAGCGGGCGTCGGCATGATCTCGCTTTTCAACAATTTTCCGGGACCTCGGATGTGGCTGCTGTGCGAGGTCTTCTGGAAGGCAAATGAGCATAACGGATATTCTCACCCTTGCTCCTCTGCTGGTTATCGCAGGAGCACCGGTTGTTGTCATGCTGGTGATCGCTTTCTACCGCAATCACCTGCTGACCGTCATCCTGACTCTTTTCAGCCTTCTATGCGCATTGGGAGCAACACGTGCGGTGTCCGACGACTTGCCCGGGAGGATAACCCGGCTCGTGATTATGGACGGGTACGCTCTTTTCTTTATGGTTCTGATATTTGGCGCCACGGTTGCGGTGACGCTTCTGTCGTACACGTACGTTGAGGCAAAGCCGGAGATAAGGGAAGAATATTACGTCTTGCTGTTGTCGGCCGCTCTCGGCGCAGCGGTACTGGTATGTGCGGCCCACTTTGCTTCATTCATACTGGGATTGGAAATTCTCAACATATCGCTGTACGCCCTTATTGCGTATTTTCGGACCGATGTGAAATGCCTGGAAGCAGGGCTGAAATACCTGATTCTCGCGTCAGCTTCGGACGCATTTCTCCTGTTCGGAATGTCGCTCGTTTACTCGCAAACGGGCACGATGGAGTTCGGCGTTCAGTTCGCCGGTGCAGCAGTCATGAATGCGGTGATGCTTACCGGCATGGGCATGGTGGTGATCGGCATCGGTTTCAAACTGGCACTGGTTCCCTTTCACATGTGGACTCCCGACGTGTACGAAGGTGCCCCCGCGCCCGTGGCAGCCTTTGTCGCGACGGTATCCAAAGGAGCGATCTTCGCGATCCTGTTCCGCTATTTTGCTGCACTGAATCTTCAGGACCATGTGTCGTTTTTTGCACTCTTCGCGGCCATTGCCACCGCATCCATGTTTGTGGGCAACATTCTTGCGCTCTTGCAACACGGTGTGAAACGCATTCTCGCGTATTCGTCCATTGCCCATATGGGTTATGTGCTCGTAGCGTTTCTTGCAGGCGGCAGTTTTGCCGTGATTGCCATGAGTTATTATCTTACTGCCTATTTCATCACTGTTCTGGGTGCCTTCGGAGTGGTTACCGCTATCTCCGGATCCGAAGGAGACGCCGACGATCTGGACGAGTATCGCGGAATGGCCTGGAGAAGACCATGGCTCTCGGGCGTGTTCGCCGCAATGCTCCTCTCTCTGGCGGGAATTCCGCTTACGGCGGGCTTTATCGGGAAATTCTACGTGCTGGCTGCAGGGATTGGTTCCTCATTATGGCTGCTGGCCGTGGTTCTGGTCATAAATAGCGCGATCGGGTTGTATTATTATCTGAGAATCATTGTGACCATGTACGTGCTGCCCGAAACCCACCCGAAAACTGCAGGACCGCCCCCCCACTTTGCAGCAGGAGTGGTTCTGGGGCTCCTGGTGGTACTGTTGGTGGGGCTGGGAGTATATCCGGGTCCACTCATCGAGACCATTCGCATGGCCGTGGCAGGGTTCGTCTAATACAGGTTCGCTTTCAAGTAAATGAAATCGTAGATCTTCTTGTAAGAAGTTCCTCCCCGGTCTTGCTTGTTTGAAATCGCATTCGTAACATGCCCCACGGAGAGCGCAGGGCGCGTGCGCTCGGGAGACCTGGCAGCTGTCCCGAATACTATGGTATTTCTCAAAAATTGTGTCGGATTCTCTCATAATTCTGGCCCGTATGCCCGTGGTCCAATCATGTCATTGCGAGGAGCGGAGCGACGAAGCAATCTCACACGCATTCGCAATAGGATTTATGAGATTGCAGGGCTGGGGGCTGTCCTAAGCGAAGTGATGAGACGGCTCTGCGTCGTCCGCGGCGAAGGAGTGCCCCCAGCCTGTGCCCAGAATCGAGTTACCTGTGAAAAAGCGAATCCGTATCAGTTTTCGTCGGTTGGAGATTGCTTCGGGCTTTGCCCTCGCAATGACAATCGTCCAATCTTTTCGCGTAATCAAAACCGACATTACTTTTGAGAATCCCTATACCTCTGAACGCTCGTCGGAATAAGGGGATGCGCTGCAGGACGCAGCGAGACAGGCGGATTCCTCTTTTCCCCGTGAAGATATTTCCATCGTCATTAGGCTCTTGCAGAAGCCTGTTCCTCCTGTCCGGTCTTGTATTCATCAAAATTGAACGTCAGTGATATGACGCCGTCCGCGATGGTCTTGTGGAGCACGAAAGGCAATTTGTCAAAAACCGCGGTCATGGGATGATTTGAAAAAAGAACGTCTGCCTTCAGGCCGGGAAAGCCGCGCTCTTTTGCGATTTCAATTAAATAGTGTAGCAGGGCGCTCGCAATTCCGCGGCGCTGGTAGTTTTCATCCACCATGAACGCCACGTCCGGATAGCTGTTTCCCGGTTCTACCATGAAACGGGCTTCCGCTATTATCTTGCGGTTTTCTCGAGGCCCCACGGTCACCACAAGGGATATTCCGTCTTCTTCTTTCAGGTTCACGTACTGTTGCAGGTTTTTGTGGGGCATACTGCGTCGAGGGCTGAAGTACCTGAAATAGACCGATTCTTCAGACAGATTATAGAACAGGTCCCGCATCATGGATTCGTCGGTTGGTTTGATGATCCTGATATGCGCCTTGATCCCGCCTTTGAAGACTCGATCCGTTCTCATGCGGCGTCTGAATTCCGGCGAGCAGACTCGGTAATAGAATTGGTCCTGATAGACGTAACCCATTTCCCGGGCTTCTTTCATCAGGTTTTCCCGGTGGTCCGGATGCGCGATCTCGATGAGAGCCATAGCGCGATCCCGGATGGATTTACCCCCGAGATACGCTATCCCGTACTCGGTGACTATGTAATTTACATCCCCCCGGTTCATGATTACCGCCGCTTTTGGCCCAAAGGAAGGCACAATGGTCGACTTGCCGGTCCGCAGAGAAGTGGAGCGCAGGCAAATAATCGAACGACCCCACTTGGACAGGCTTGCCCCGCGCATAAAGTCGTGATCCCCTCCGGATCCTTCAAACGCCGTCCAGGTAGGGCTGCCCTGCCTGATCTGGCCTCTCAGATCCACCTGGATGGCCAGATTCACGGCGATCATTCGGTCGTGGGACGCGATGAAGGAGGGGCTCAGGATTGCGTCCGAGGGGTAGAATTCTACAAGCGGGTTGTCGTTCACATAATCGTACAGACGCCGGGTTCCCATGCAGCATGTGGCAAGGGATTTGCCCCGATACATTTTTTTCGTGCTGTTGTCCACTATGCCGCATTCGATGAGATCGATGAGCGGGTCGGTGACAATTTCGGTATGAACCCCCAGGTGACGGTGATCCTTCAGGAAATCCATGAGACCCCGAGAGATTCCGGCAAACCCGAAGTGAAGAATAGACCCGTCTTCTATGAGCTCGCTGACGTAACCACTGATAGCCTTTTCGCGGGGACCAAGGGTTTCTTCCGGCAGTTCGTGGAGCGGTTCCGGACCATCCACCAGATAGTGTATCTGTTCGAAGGATAGGAACGTGTCGCCGTGAGTTCTCGGCATCTCGGGGTTTACCTGGGCAATAACAATTCGAGCCGATTCCGTGGCTGCACTGGCCGTGTCCACGGAAATTCCCAGGCTGAATCGTCCGAACCGGTCGGGCTCCGACACCTGAACAACCGCCACATCTATGGGTATTCTGCGGTTTCTGAAAAAATTCGGCACCTGGGAATGGAACAGAGGAATATAATCATATTCCGAAGGTTCGCCCTCAGAATCGCGGCCGCCCGCTCCCACGAAAAATGTTTTGATCTTGAATCGTCCGGACTCTTTGGCAGCAAGGCGAGATGCGGTGCTCCCCCTCAGGAACTGCACCATTTCCACGTCTTCGACATACGAGGCTTCAATGGCTCTAATAACCGTCTTGGGCTCCGAACACATGCTTCCGAGATATATTCTGTCTCCATTCTTGACCTGCCGTGCCGCTTCTTCCGGAGAGACCAGCTTTGACGCATATTTTTGCTTCCAGAGTGACATGTTCGCTCCCTATCGACTTCAATTTGCGTACTGTGGGCAGCATCATCATTTCTTCAAACCGTGTCAAGTCATCGACGTTTTCAAGGGAAGCAAGATTCTCTGAAGCATGTTCGCGGGTTTCGTGTTCCACGTATTCTTGCTTCAGCTCATCTGTGATAATCTCGGGGGCACATGACGACGAAAAGTCCGGTCTGTGTCATTGCGAAGAATGACTTGAGCGTGTGAATTGAGCCGGCCCGAGAATTGCGGGAGGTGGAGTAGCATGCCGGAAATATTCGGCGGCAAGAAAGCAAAGGATGTTGCCAGGATTTTGAAAAGCGCGGTGAGCCCATATGCGTTCCATTGCGAAGGATTCGGCAACAACGACTCAAAAGGATGCTACATCAACACGCCGCTCATCGCCGGGGGGACCGCCGTGTTGAAAAACACGTACGATCGCTCCCTGGTCCTGGAACAGATCCAGGCCTTTGACACAGCCGAAGCCGAGGGCGCTTACATCGGTCAGATCAATCTGTTTCAGGTGTCCTCCTTCTGCGGCCCGAACGGCCTCATATGGGGGCATGACGTCATGGAATGCCGGAAGCCCCATGCGCATCAGTGTGACTTCGGAGTGACTGCAGGCAAAACGCCCGTTTTCGACGCAGGAATCCTCTTCGAGGCATCTGCCAGGTTGTTCGGGACCGCACAGAAGAGGAGGTTTCCCGTTATTCCGGGGTCGGTGGTTCCGGCCGCGTACAAAACGATCAGCGAAATAGGACCTGTCGTTCTTTATGGAGGACTGGGTATAGGCATTGCCGAAGACAAAGCATCATCGGCCTCTCTCTTCATGGAGTACGTGGCCGGCGGGACAAACCTGGGTGCCATTGAATCGGAAAAAGAGATTGTTTCCGATAAGCTCCTCGGTTCGGTTCTTGCCGTGGGCGAAAACCACGACGTGGAATTCGAAATGATTTATGTGGGGACACGGGCTTTGGTCGTGCCGGAAGGTAGCATGGGTTGTGTCCTGGTAGCCGTACCGTACGTGACCCTCGCAGGAAATGCGCTCCCGAAGGGAATCATGGACTGTCCCGACTGCGTGACCATAGACGAATGGGAAGCTCAAGTATCTCATTTGTTCTATCATCGCGTTCGCGGACGCGAATAAGTACGTTTCGCTCAGGCAGCGTCCCGGAGTCTGATTCACTTTCCTTCGTCCCGGTGAAAAAGGCCTGAAGTCAGAAAACGTCGCGTGATATCGATTCGCATTCAAGTAAGGAAGAATTGTGGAGGCACTTCTTGTGAGAAGTTCTTCCCCGAACCCCGCCTCAAGAACTTTTAGCACTCGCCGGCATCTGCATTTCCGCTGAGGAAATGCAGATGCCGGCGCATGATAGAAGTTTCTGGGAGGGGGTTTGGGCGGGACAGTCTTTACAAAGAGGCTCCCCCCAATCTTACTTTTTTGAAAGCGCATTCGTATTACTGCGCTTCGGGGACATGCCCGCGCTCGCCCCAGGGTACTTCCCTGTTGGCGAAACGGTATGAGAATTTCATTTCCGGCATGCTGCGATCCAAAACGAATCAGCATCGGGTCAGACGCAGGGGGCTTCACGCATCCCGGCATTGAATCGAGATTGCACGCTTTCGTACTGTATTTTTTCTTGATGTACCCGTGACTGTGGCAGTATATTCACAAGGGAAGTGTTCCCGGTTCGCGACATATTCAGGGAATTCGATGGGGGCGGCAATCGCCTTGACCGAACGAGAGAGGTGTGCAGCTTTGCTGTGCATTCGTGAGAACAGAATGACATGGGAGACCGGCGTATGGTTGGAACGCGTGGACACCACGAGACAGGGATTTCATTTCCCGGAGGATCGTCGAAATGAAGTTCTTGTTTGAGGATGCGGAATCAATCTTCTCCCTCGAGGAAGAAGCCAAATCCTACCGCCTCAAAATCGAAAAATCGGAAATCGAAGAAGATCACGTCGAAGAATTTATGGACAAGACCGTGGAATGGTTGAGTTCTAATCCCGAAAAGGGTTTATTAATTGATTTTCAAGGTGTTAAGGCGGTTTGCGCCGATTTCACTGTTGCTTTGAACAGGTATTACGTTGACATCAAAGGGAGGGGACTGAACGTTCGCTTCGTTAACGTGGATCCTCTCATTGAGCCGTACGTGGATATCTCCAATATCACGGTGGTGATGACTATCCCTGATAAACCCGTGCTGAGCGCGCGTCAGCTTTTGCAGGATCTGGCCAACGGCTTGTCGGACAAGGAGCTGATGCGAAAACACGGCCTCTCCAGAAAAGGCCTGGCCAGCCTGTTCAGGAAATTGTTGCGAAAAGGTTTGATAAGCCGCAGAGCCTTGGCCCGTAGGATAGGAGTGGAAACCAAAGAGCTCACCGCGTGCCTGGAAGGGCTCAGCACGAGAAAGCTGGTGGTGGATGCTGCCGATGTGGTGAGAGATCTCACTGAGAATTTGTCAGACACAGAGCTGATGAAAAAATACAGACTCTCGCCGAAAGGCTTGCAAAGCTTATTCAAGAAATTGTACCGCAATGGCCTCGTATCAAAATCCACTCTCCTCAGACGAAAACAGCTGTACCGGAAAAGCTCAGTGCATTGAGCCCGAATCATCATTTTTTCCAAGAGAGTGCTTCTCGAAAATGGTGTCGGATTCTCTGTCGATTCTCGCCCGTATTTCGTTGGTCCAATCATGTCATTGCAAGGATTGGATCGACGAAGCCATCTCGATGCTTCAGGGCGGAATTGCTTAGCTTCGCTCCCAATGACGATGTTTTCTCACCCGTAACTCAATGGATAGGCATTTCGGCAGTATGTTCTTGACCCGAGCAGGGGTTGTATCTAAAATAAAAAATTTGCTTGAATAAGTGATTCCCTGCCTTGATTGTGAGTGCCTCAATGATACAGCTTATAAAAGGATTTCACGATATCCTGCCGGACGACACTCCGAAATGGGCCTTTATTGTCGCCACCGCCAGAAAGGTCCTGGAGCGGTTCGGATTCCGGGAAATTATAACTCCCATCATGGAGCGAACCGAACTCTTCGAACGAGGTATCGGACAGGTCACGGATATTGTCGAAAAAGAGATGTACACCTTTATGGATCGCGGGGGAGAATCCCTCAGCCTCAGGCCTGAAGCGACCGCGGGCATCCTCAGGTCGGTTGTGGAACATTCGCTGCTGCGACGCGATCCTCTTTTGAAACTCTATACCATCGGTCCCATGTTCCGGCGGGAACGTCCGTCCAAAGGGCGATTCAGACAGTTCTTCCAGATAAACGCGGAAGTGCTGGGAGATGATTCTCCCGCCACAGATGCGGATATGATATCCGCGGCTCATGCCATAATGACCGCACTTGGCGCAACGAATCTCATTATGGAGGTCAACTCCGTGGGATGCGTCATGTGCAGGTCGGATTACAAATCCAAATTACGGGAGTATTTCAGCGCGTATCTGGATGAATTATGCCCGGACTGCAGGCGAAGGTACGATACGAATCCCCTGCGTCTCTTGGACTGCAAGGAGCAGAAATGCTCGGAGATCGCGAGAAATGCCCCGGTGATTCTCGATAGTCTGGACCAGCCGTGCCTCGAGCATTTTCAGGGGGTGCAGGCCGCGCTCGATATACTGGGGGTACCATACAGGATCGAGCCAAGGATGGTCAGGGGTCTCGACTATTATACCCGGACCGCGTTCGAGATCATCCACGGCGAACTGGGACGCACCAAAGCAGTCGGCGGCGGTGGACGCTACGACAGTCTTCTCAAAGAATTGGGCGGCCCGGAGGTATCCGGTATTGGGTTTGCCATAGGCTTGGAGCGCCTGGCAATGGGCATTCCGGACGACCGCCGTTTTGCCAGATCAGTGGACGTGTACGTTGCGGTCTTGGGCGACCGAAGCCGAAATACGGGTCTCAGGCTCGTCCGCGATCTCAGATCTGCCGGTTTCTCGGTGGAAACCCGGTACTCGCCCATGAGCCTGAAAGCCCAAATGAAGGTCGCGGATAAAGTGGCCGCGGCAAAAGTCATCATGATCGGAGACGACGAGTTGGACAGGCAAGAAGTCACCGTGCGTGACATGCATACCAGGGAGCAAATTTCTGTGCGACTCGATGAAATCGTACATCGTCTACAAGGAGACTCACAGTGAAACCCGACGCACTCAACGGATGGGAGAGAACACATCTGTCGACGGAAATAAGCGAACAGGACGCGGGAAACGAAGTCATGGTAATGGGTTGGGCGCTGAGACGCCGAGATCACGGCGGAGTTATTTTCGTGGACCTCAGGGATCGTCGGGGACTGGTGCAGCTCGTTTTCAATCCCGAATATTCGCCGGAATCCCACGCTGCAGCCCACAACGTGAGATCAGAGTGGGTGCTCGCCGCTCGCGGAGAGGTGCGGCTGAGGCCGGACGACTCGATAAATCCTGACCTTCCCACGGGCCGGGTGGAGATTTTTGTGGCTGAAGTCAAGATCCTGAACCGGTCGGATCCGCCTCCTTTTCCTTTGGACGAGGATTCGCCGCCCACTGACGCGGTCCGCTACAGGTACAGATACCTGGACATGCGCCGAGAAGACGGGATTCGCAGGAATTTGTTGATCAGGCACACATTCATGTCGCTCGTCAGAGAGTTTCTCAACAATGAAGATTTTACGGATATTGAAACTCCGTTCCTTACCGTGAGCACGCCTGAGGGGGCGAGAGATTACCTGGTGCCCAGTCGTGTTTCTCCGGGCAGCTTCTATGCGCTTCCGCAGTCGCCTCAGATTTTCAAGCAGCTTCTCATGGTGGGAGGATTCGAACGATACTATCAGATCGTGCGGTGCTTCAGAGACGAGGACCTGAGAGCGGACAGGCAGCCGGAATTCACTCAGTTGGATATTGAAACTTCTTTCCTCGAGGAGGAACGCCTCTTCGACATCATGGAACGTCTGATGGGAAGGGTTTTCAAAGAAATACTCGGCATGGATCTCACGTTGCCGTTTCCTGCGTTAACGTATGATGAGGCCATCGCAAGATTCGGCCTGGATAAGCCGGACATCCGTTTTGGAATGGAACTTGTCGATATCTCGGACATAGTGGGTCAAACGGGATTTGGCGTTTTCCGGTCCGCTCTAACGGGCGGCGGTATTGTGAAGGCACTCAAGGTGGAAAGAGGTGAGCGGCTCTCCAGGAAGGAACTGGACGATTTGCGTGACTTTGCCCAGATATACGGCGGCAAGGGCGTCGCATATACCAGGATCAAAGACGGGGGAGAGTGGCAGTCGCCCATCGCCAAGTTCCTCACGGCCGATATTGCCGCGATAAACGAAAGGATGCATGCGGTTCCCGGAGATGTGCTCCTGTTTGCGGCAGACACGCCCCAGGTCGTCAATGACGTGCTGGGAAACCTGCGGAACAGCCTTGCTGCCAAGCTTGGAGAAATTCCCGCGGGCGAGTTCAAATTCGTGTGGATCACCGATTTCCCCATGTTCGAATATGACGATGAGGAGAGCCGATACAAGGCCATGCATCATCCGTTCACCTCCCCCAAAGAGGAGGACCTGGATGCGCTGGAGACCGATCCCGGAAAAGTCAGGGCTCGAGCATACGATCTCGTACTGAATGGTTCGGAGATCGGCGGTGGAAGCATGCGAATCCATAGGAGCGATATTCAGCAGCGGGTATTCTCAGTCCTCCGCATCGGGCCTGAACAGGCGCACGAAAAGTTCGGTTTCCTCCTGGAGGCGCTCAGATACGGGGCTCCTCCGCACGGAGGCATAGCCTTCGGAATCGACAGGCTCATGGCAATTATCACCGGGTCTGAATCCATTCGGGACGTCATAGCCTTC
The DNA here is from genome assembly GCA_035319325.1 of Desulfomonilaceae bacterium. Classification (GTDB taxonomy): domain Bacteria; phylum Desulfobacterota; class Desulfomonilia; order Desulfomonilales; family Desulfomonilaceae; genus DATHCX01. The sequence goes on along the minus strand of DATHCX010000086.1, from coordinate 15,281 downwards.
CCCAAGACGCAGAAAGGCACATGTCTGCTTACAGGCGCTCCCGCTCCGGTGACTCAGGCACAGCTCAGGGAATTGGGGCTGAGAGTATTGGTGAAAAAGTAACGCAAAGGAGAGGGGCAATGGCCAGTTGGGACCCGAAAAAGGGCGTTTTGTATCACGAGTTCAATAAGTTTAATAAAGAAAGGTCCCTGAGGGAGGTGAACAAGCCGAATCTCTTGCGGAACATTTTTCCGTACACAGAGGTTCCGAAGGTGGATTTCGATTTTGCCATTCTACCCATCAACCCGGCGCGTCACTTCCTGATCACGGACACCACTTTTCGGGACGGGCAACAGGCGCGGCCTCCTTTCACGGTCGAACAGATAGCAACCTTGTTCGATTTTCTCCATAAGCTTGCCGGGCCGCGGGGCATTATTCGGCAATCCGAATTCTTTGTGTACACGAAAAAAGACCGGGAAGCAGTGGAACGCTGCCGGGCCAAAGGCTACCAGTACCCATTGATAACAGGCTGGATCCGGGCACAAAAAAAGGATCTGGCGAATGTCCGGGCCATGCAGCTGGCCGAAACGGGTATTCTCACATCCGTATCCGATTACCACATCTTTCTCAAAATGGGACTCGATCGTAGAAAAGCCATGGAAAAGTATCTGGACATGGTACGGGCCACCCTGGAAAAAGGCATTATTCCGAGATGTCATTTCGAGGATATCACCCGAGCGGATATCTACGGTTTCTGTGTTCCGCTTGCCCAAAAATTGATGGAAATCCGTGAAGAATCAGGGATGGACGTCAAGATCAGACTGTGTGACACCATGGGGTTCGGCGTCACCTATCCCGGAGCGGCGCTCCCGAGAAGCGTACCAAAGCTCGTCCGTGCAATGATAGATGATGCCAACGTGCCCGAAGACCTGCTGGAATGGCACGGGCACAACGATTTCCACAAGGGGCTCACTAACGCGGTGAATTCATGGCTCTACGGGTGCTCGGCAGTGAACGGGACCCTCCTGGGAATCGGCGAAAGGACGGGAAACACCCCCATCGAAGCGCTCCTCATCGAATATATCTCCCTGAGAGGGCACACGGACGGCATGAACACTCTGGCCATCACGGAAATGGCCGAATATTTCGAACTGGAGCTCGGCCACCATATCCCCGAGAATTATCCCATCGTGGGAAAAGCATTCAACTCCACCAGCGCAGGAGTGCACGCAGACGGGGTCCTGAAAAACGAAGAGATCTACAATGTCTTCGATACCACCAAAATCCTCGGGCGTCCTCCCGTGGTGAATATCACCGACAAATCGGGTCTTGCTGGCATTGCTCACTGGATAAGCACGAAAATGGAGGTACCCAACGAGGATGCAGTTGACAAGAACCATCCGGCAATCTCCAAGATCTACGACATCATCATGGAACAGTACGAGAAAGGTCGCGTCACAGCCATATCCGATAAGGAAATGCTGGCCCTCGTAAAGCGGCACATGCCGGAACTCTTCATTTCCGACTGGGATCGCATGAAACTCATCGCGCGGGAGATGGCGTTCAAGATCGTGCAACAGTTCACCCAGACTCCGGACTTGAAGTCGGGCAAACCCAAGGTCATGGAAAAGGTGATGCAGGAGTTCCTGAAAAAATATCCCTTTATCCAGTATTGCTATGTTGCGGATATGGAAGGGAAAAAGGTTACGGAAAATATAACCGACATCACGGAACGTGCCAAGTACGTAGAATTTAAACCCAATGAAGATTTCTCTGACCGGCCGTGGTTTATCAAGCCCGTAAAGGACGGAAAGATCCACGTAGTGGGACCCTTTCAGTCCCGGATCACCGGAGCACTCTGTATCACGGTGTCGGCTCCCCTCAGAGACAAGAAGGACAAGATGCTCGGTGTTTTCGGAGCGGATATCCGTTTGGAAGAACTGCTGAAAGTGGAAAAAGAGCTCATGGAAGAGCACGGCGTGGAATTCACGGAAACCGACATTCGGGAACTGACCAAGAAATACCGCGACCAATAGAGAGCTTCGTGCGTGTGGCAGATTACACGAGGGACAATGGCCCCTCCGGCCGGTGTCCTTGCCAGCGAAGCAACTTCATGGACTGGGAGCGTACCACACCGAAATCGCTTCGTCGCCTGGCTCCTCTCATACGCAGTCGCCACAAGATTTATGAGACGTCAGGGCTGGGGGCTCTCCTGAGCAAAGTGATGAGACGGCTCTGCGTAGTCCGCAGCGAAGGAGAGCCCCCAGCCTGCGCCCGGAATCGAGCTACCTGCGAAAAAGCGAATCCGTATCAATGACGGCATATCGCCCGCGCGTCCACGGCCTCGACCGCGAGCGGCGCAGCGCGAGTGGGCCATGGCTCGAACGCGAATTGCTCAATTTAAAGTTTAATAAACTTAAATAACGTATTGCTATACAAGTAATTTAATAGTATTCTATGTGGAATGAGAACTCCGCGCAATGCATCGCGCTCGAGGAATGATGCCGTGAATTTTGACGAAGCAGTGGCCGTTTTCATTCGACACCTCGTATCCGAAAAGGTGAGATCCCCGGAAACCGTCCGTGCGTACACGTCTGATCTCCGCAATTTCCGAACGTACCTGGAGCAGTCTGCCGCGGAAAAAGAACTGAAGAAGGTCGATCGCATCGATCAGTTCCATGTTCGAGGTTTTCTGGCAGGCAGATTCGGTAAGATCAAGAAAGTCTCCGCAGGGAGGAAGCTCGCGGCTGTCAGGACTTTTTTCAGATTTCTCTTGAGAGAGCGCATAATCGAAACAAATCCTGCTGCGGCGATCAAAGCGCCGAAGCCGGAAAAGACCTTACCCAAAGCCCTGAGTGTCGACGAAATGGACAGGTTTTTTTCCCGAAATCCGGACATGACCAAACGGGACACGGCTATTTTTGAGCTGCTCTACTCGTCGGGGCTCAGAGTCGGGGAACTGGTGTCGCTCAGCGTGCAAGACGTGGATCTGCGAAACGGATGGGTGAGGGTGATCGGAAAAGGAAACAAGGAACGATACGTTCCGGTCGGCTCACGAGCGCTTGACGCCCTGAAACAGTATCTTACCGTTCGCGCATTCATTGCAACCCGCACCGGAGCGCTGCACGACAAGGGCAAGCTGTTCCTGAATTTAAGGGGGGCGCCGTTGTCTTCCCGGAGCATACGACGTATACTCAAATCGTGCCTCGACACGGCGGGATTAGCGAGGGATGCGTCTCCTCATGCATTTCGGCATTCTTTCGCCACCCACATGCTATACGGCGGAGCAGATTTGCGATCGATTCAGGAGCTTCTGGGACATTCGAGCCTCTCCACGACACAGCGATACACGAAAGCGGATCTGGGGCGTCTCATGGAAGTGTACGATCGCTCACACCCCAGGAGCGGAGTGGCAGGCAAGCGAGAGAAGAACACGTCCCGTTCCCGGGCTAGTGATCGAGAAATGGAGTAGAATGGGCAACAACATCATCCGATCTACCACTATCTTGTGCGTGCGTCGCGGCAAACACGTGGTAATGGCCGGTGACGGGCAGGTTTCCCTTGGCGATACCGTGGTCAAACACTCGGCCCGAAAAGTGCGCCGAATCGGCAAGGACACTCGCATACTGGCCGGATTCGCGGGTTCGACAGCGGATGCCCTCACTCTGCTGGAGAAATTTGAACAGAAGTTGGAAAAGTATTCGAATAACCTCACGCGGTCCGCTGTAGAATTGGCCAAAGAGTGGCGCACGGACAGAATGCTCAGGCGCCTGGAGGCTCTCCTGGTCGTGGCCGATATGGAGAAGACGTTTCTCCTGTCCGGAACAGGCGACGTGGTTGAGCCCGATGACGGCATCATCGCCATAGGCTCGGGCGGAAACTACGCTCTTGCAGCTGCCAGAGCCCTTTTCAGACATACAGAGATGGAACCTGCAGAGATCGCCACGGTGGCAATGGGCATAGCCGCGGATATCTGTGTGTTTACCAACGAAAATATTGTAATGGAAGAGCTGTGAAATCTGTGCGGCAATTCTCGCCGAAAGCATACATTGACACGAGGACACATGGAAGCTTTTACCCCTCGAAAGATAGTTGAGGAACTCGACAAATACATCATCGGGCAGGGCACGGCCAAACGCATGGTTGCGATTGCCCTTCGAAACCGATGGCGCAGAACACAGGTCCCTGAAGAATTAAGGGATGAAATAGCGCCCAAGAACATCATCATGATGGGCCCCACGGGAGTGGGTAAGACTGAGATAGCCCGCAGGCTGGCGAAACTCGCGCAGTCGCCTTTCTTGAAGGTGGAGGCCAGCAAATTCACGGAAGTGGGCTACGTGGGGCGGGATGTTGAATCCATGATCAGGGATCTCCTGGAGATCGGGATCACCATGGTCAGGGAAGAAGAATACGAGACGCTCAGGCCAAAAGCGGAAGAACAGGCTGAAGAACGCCTTCTCGACATACTCCTGCCCATGCGCTCCCCCCGCAAGATGCGGCGCAATCAAGTCTATCAACCGCAGCAGCAGGAAACCGGTGCCGATGAATTGGAAGTGGCTCAGCGCACCAGGGAAAAATTCAGAAAAATGTTGCGCAACGGCAGGCTCAACGATCGTGAGGTGGAAATAGAGACTCAGGTGAGCGCCATTCCCGTCGTCGAGGTATTCTCTCCCGCAGGCATGGAAGAAATGGATATCAATATCAAGGACATGTTTTCCAACATCTTTCCGGGAAAGACCAAACGCCGCAAAGTCAAAGTGCCTGAAGCATATCAAATGCTCATTCAGGAGGAACTCGGCAAGCTCATCGATACCGACAAAGTAACGAAGATGGCCAAAGAGAGGGTGGAGCAGACCGGTATCGTGTTCATAGACGAGATCGACAAAATCGCCGGTGCAAGTTCCGCTCAATTCGGCCCGGACGTGTCCAGGGAAGGGGTTCAACGGGACCTGCTGCCGATAATCGAGGGGAGCACGGTAAACACGAAACACGGAGTTGTCAGGACGGATCATATCCTCTTCATCGCTGCCGGCGCATTCCACGTGTCAAAGCCGTCGGATCTCATCCCAGAGATTCAGGGCAGATTTCCGCTGCGCGCCGAATTATCCGCATTGACCCGGGACGACTTTGTCCGCATTCTGACCGAACCCAAGAATGCGCTGGTGATCCAGTACCAGGAGCTTCTGAAAACTGAAGAGGTAAACTTGGAATATCAGGAGGAAGCCATCCTGGAGATAGCCACCCTGGCCGAAGAAGTGAACGAGCGAGCCGAAAACATAGGCGCCAGGCGTCTACACACGATCATGGAAAAGCTTCTGGAAGAGATTTCCTTCGAGGCTCCGGACATGCACGGCGTAACCGTGACGGTCACCCCCCGGATGGTGCGAGAAAAACTTCAGGATATCGTGAAGAGCGACGACTTGAGCCGGTATATCCTGTAGTTCGGATGAGTTTTTGAACGAGTAAAATCGGGGAACCTTCGTTGTGTGAAGAATGTACCCCCTGGACGGCGTCCAAGAAACTCTAACACTTGCCTGAATCTTCATGTCTTGCTGAGAAATGGAGAATTCCGGCGAAGGCTAGTGTGCTGTCCCACAAGTAACTTACGTAACCGGCCATGTGGGGCTCTCCCGAAGTTTTCATCGAGCAAGGGAAGCCGGTGTTGTCATTGCGAGCGAAGCGAAGCAATCTCGACACTTAAAGGCCGAGATTGCTCCGCTGGCTCGCAATGACAGCCTTTTCCCGGTCGTGCCTGAATGGATGCCACGACTTACCGCGTGAGCACCCGAGATAATAAGCACAGCCTTCGCCTGGCAGGCAAAACGATTCCAGTATCAAGAACGCGCAGTCATCCGGATGACGCGTATCGCGTCCGAACAGTCTTTACTTCTTGCCGGCGGCTCGCTTTGACGCTTTGAGCGGATTGAGCTTTTGGGTTTGTTCTGCGGTCTTTCGTTCCAGGTGTGTTGCGAAATTGCAGGATCCGCGGGCCCATTTGGTGGCAGGGTTGGGCGCAACTGCGCAGAAGGTTCCTTCTTCCGAAGCGACTGTCCGGGAACAGCCTTCACAGCTCTCGACGACCGAGTGGCAACGGCCGCCGTTGAAATTGCAGCCTTTTCTGGTCATGAATGCGCACTCTATGCCCTTTTTCAAGGTTATGCACTGCATTGTTTTTCCTCCGAGGAATTATCTGGACAGGGGAGTAAGATCCGTCCGTTAGTTGTCCTAAACAACTAATTATGACATTCCGGTCTGGAATTTCAAGCAAAAAATCTCACAGATTATTTTTTTCCTTAGTGCAGGTTTTCTTACATCAGGTCCCACATTTTTGTCGGCGCAGATTGCTTCGCTTCGCTCGCAATGACACGGAAACGATAATTCCCCCGCGAGACTGAATGATTTCCCTAATCACTCATCCGGTCTCGCTGGGGTGACGACGAATACGCCAGGGCCAGGAGAATGGAATTGAACTTCGTCTGGGCCGTGTCCCCCCGGGACGTGAGAACAATGGGGACGGTGCCCGGCCCGGCAGTAATGATGCCTCCGTTGTCCACCATCAATCCAAGGCTTCCCATGGTCTTGGACAGCATCTTGTAGAGAACGTTGGCCGTATTGATGTCCGTGGCCACGAAGCAATTGGCGTCTCCCTTGATGCCGCCTTCGTAGTGTTTCTCTTCCGCGACATCCGGCACGGTGGCAATATCGAAAGACAGAGGTCCTTCGACGATCAACGGACCGTAGAGACTTTCCAGGGATTTCGCACGCTGTTCGGTTTCTGCAGCGAGGAGCGTCGAAGGAATTGCAGAGGTTTCTTTTTCCACTGCGGTGATAATGGCCACTTTCAACGGATGATTGGAGTGGATCACGGTTCTCACGACATCAATCTGATTCTCCGTTACCCGAAGGAGGGCGTCGGAAGTCCGAAAGCCCGGGTTCACCGCGGCATCGGACAGGGCGAAGAATCGTCCGTCCGGCAACACGAACAATGCCGTATGAGAAGCCAATTTTCTCGTTCGCTTCGCTTCCGGTTCCTCATCGGTCTTGTAGATCGACAGGGCTTCTTTCAGCAGGGTGGCTGTATCCACACTTCCTTTCATCACTATGTACTGGGAATTTTCTTTGAGGAAGCTCCGGAACGTTTCGGCCATCGACGTCTTCTTGCTGTCGTAATCGGTCGCAAGAGGATTGATCGGCACGATCTCAACCTTCGGATCGGTTCCGGGGGAGAGGGGGACCTTTGCATGGTCCACTGCCGCCATGATGTCCTCCGGATTGCCGATAAGGGCCAGTCTGTCCACCAGACCGTAATCCTTTGCATTGGACACTGCCACAAGAGCATCCTCGTTATCCGCTCCCACGAGCACCAGGTTCGCCGGAGAAAGTCTGCCGCCTGCAATGCTTCCCGTGACTTCATCGAGAAGAGATGAAAAGGAAAAGGCTCCGTCCCCAAGTCCTGCAGCGCCCAACACCTGAAGCGCTTGTTTCATGCTTGTGGCCTCGACCGTGTAATGGAGCCGTTTATCGCCCGGAGCGGGATTCATGTACATCTCGAAGAGCTGGCTCGCAATGAGATACTCATGTTCCAAGGAATCCAGGCACATCATGGGAGTAAACGGGTTATCGATCCTGTTGCGAATTTTGTCGAACAGCTCCTGAAAAATAGGATCGAGAGCCATCATGCTCGTGATGACCACGTAGTGCGGTCTTTCGGACGGTTCTCCTGCAGAAGCCGTCTCCAGCACCTGGGCAACCTGCCTGGCGTAGCAGTCCACCACGTGCATCAGACTGTTTGACAGTGCCGGAGAAATCTTTCCCGAATTCACTATCATCAGCAGTTCGCACACCTCCTTGACTCCTGTACCGATTTCCTTGGAAGCCAGTCGGAAATGTTGAGGTATGAGGAATTTTTCCTGCTTCAGATGATCCACTATTTTGCCGAAGTCGAAATTAATAAGCATGCTGTTCGCATCCTGAGCCGCGAGTTCCCTGACGATACGAGGCCCGATCTTTTTTGCAGCGGAGGCAAACAGTTCGTCGAGCGTCATTACGAGCAGGTTGAGTGTCTCGGGATTGATTCCCTCGATTTCGGACAGCAGCGCAGCTATGGACTTCAGCGGCGTCACTTTAACGAATCCCTTGAGGCTCTGCTTCAGTTCACGGGATTCTTCCCTGAACAGGGAAACCAGTTTGTGAGAGTCGAGTGTCGAAAAAGACAACGGACTGCAAAGGGATGCATGTATCCGGAGCTTGTGGCCTTGGGGCTTGAGGAGGTTCCGCAGTTCCCAGGCAATGAGAGCCCCTCGGTTCAGAGAGCTGTTGTGTAGCCTTTTCCACGATTCGTCCCTCACCTTTTCAGTCAGGACGTATATCCCGTCAGGAATAGTGCCCAGATCGCCCCCTCCGCACACGACATCGGTGACGTCGGAGAGTCGTATGCCGTTTCTCAGGAGGATATTGGTGATCTGAAGCGCCAGCGCTTCGGGTGAAGTTCCGAACGTCCTGAATTCTATCTCGCTGCGAAAAAGCACCTTGAGGCCCCGGGTGGCCAGGACGTAGGTCGCGTATCGTTTCGCCAGGATAGCGATGGTGATCTTGTCTTCCAGTCTACTGAACGCTTGCGCCAAACGACTGTGATCCAATTCGATGGCTTTTCTCCGGGAAATATTTGTCAAAATGGCCCGGATAATGGGGCTTTCCCTATCAGGGCTGCCGCATCGGTAGAGAGCCAGCAAGTAGATGGAGAGCAGCTCGCCGTACACCGGAACGAGTTCATGCTCGGTCTTGAATCCTTTGGCCGCTGCGAGCAGCTTCTCGAGAAGGCCGCGAATCGCATCGAAATCCTCTGGCGATTGGGTCCGGTGATCCAGGTTCAGAATTTCCATCACCACGGAGGTGTGGAGGAATTCCGCTACCTGCTTCAACTCGTTACTCGCTTCCCTCGCGGTCCTGAGAGCGAATTCCACCTTCGACTGTTCCAGGCTTTCCTGTCGGGGGGGTCTTCCGAAGAAATCCGACCTGAAATAACCGGACTGAATCAGATTTTTTTCGATTTGGTGTATTTTTTCGGCTATGGAGTTCTTTCCATTCATGGTATTCGACACGACCTCAGCGGATATTGACTTGCTGCTTCGATTCGGGTGCTCACCGAAAACTTCGCTTCATTGTGGCGATACGCGATATGGGATAGAACTGTACAGGTATTCTCCCGGCCGCGCAAGCCGGGGAACCATTCGAGGACCTGCGCAATCGATGTCATACCATTGCGTTTTTATAGGGATTCTCACAAGTAGTGTCGGTTTTGATTACGCGAAAAGATTCGATGACCGTCATTGCGAGGGCGAAGCCAGAAGCAATCTCCACTTAACCAAAACAGAGATTGCTTCGTCGTTCCACTCCTCGCAATGACATGATTAGATCGCTCGAACGTGGGGGAGAGTCATGAACGAATCCGACAGAACTTTCGAGAACTGATCTAGATGCATGAAATAAGCGCATCCTCGCTCATACGGATCGGAGCAGGAGAAAAAGAGTGTTGCGGGGCGATGACAGGTGCTCCGGCTCACTTCAGCATGCCACGGGGGTACGGGTGAAGATTCTTGTAATCAACAGCGGCAGTTCGTCACTGAAGTACACGCTTTTTGAAATGGATCACGAATCGGTGATCTTTTCCGGGCTGATCGACAGAATAGGGCTGGATGAAGGGATCCATTCGTTTCAACGGGAAGGTGCAGTTGCGGAGACGGTGCAGCATGTTAGCATAGCGAATCATGGCGAGGCTCTGGACGAGTTGTTCGGAACTCTCCTGAGCGGTCCTCTCGTGTCTTTGGATGAACTTCCCGCGGTGGCCCATCGGGTGGGCCACGGGGGAAAATACCGAGAACCGGTTGTGATCACTCAGGATGTTCTTGACGAGGTCAGGCGCATGACGCCCATGATCCCTCTCCATCATCCTGCCATGATCCAGGAAATTCGGGAATGCGGCCTTCGTATGCCTCATGCGGTTCACGTAGCGGTGTTCGACACTTCTTTTCACAGGACCATACCCGACGAGGCAGCCATTTATGGATTGCCTTACAAGTATTTCGCTGAACGAGGATATCGCCGCACCGGATTTCACGGTCACTCCCACGAGTACGTTTCGGCGAAAACTGCGGAATTTCTGGGCAAGCCCACGCACAGCTTGAGAATAATCTCGTGTCATCTGGGGAATGGTGCAAGCATTACTGCAGTGGATCGCGGGCGATCCATCGACAATACGCTGGGAATGACGGCAGTAGAAGGTCTCATCATGGGAACCAGATCCGGCGATGTGGATCCGGGACTCATCCCTGTTATCATGAATGAAGATTCCTTGTCTCCGGATGACCTCATGGACCTGCTTTACAAGAAATCGGGATTACAGGGCATTAGCGGAATAAGCCGTGACATGAGAGAAGTTGAGGCTGCGGCTCGACGGGGAGACGGCCGGGCTCAGCTGGCGGTCAATGCGTTCTGCTATAAGGTGAAACGGTACATCGGAGCAATGCTGATGGTCCTGGGAGGGTGCGATGCCGTGGCGTTTGCAGGAGGAATAGGTCTCAACAGCGGAATAGTTCGGTGGAAATCACTTCAAGGAACCGAATCCCTCGGATTCAAGATCGACGAAGCCCGGAATTTCGGATCGGACACGCCTACGGCAAGAGATCCCGTCCTGGACATTTCGCATAGAGACTCACGGGTGCGAATACTTGTGGTGAGGACCTTCGAAGAACTCATGATGGCGAGGGAGTGCCTGGACGTGGTGACCGGTACGCGTGCCGTTTGACAGAGTCTCTTCTGAAACGATTTTCGAGAATATACCGGTTCTCGAAAACTGTGTCGGATTTTCTCAGAATTCTGGCCCGCATGCCTGTGGGCCAATCGTGTCATTGCGAGGAGCGGAGCGACGAAGCAATCTCGGTTTTGGTTAAGTGGAGATTGCTTCGGGTTTTGCCCTCGCAATGACAATCTTCCAATCTTTTCGCGTAATCAAAACCGACATTACTTTTGAGAATCCCTATGACCGCGGATTCGGTAGTCTCGCCATACCGGCGAAGGCCGCCCGCGGCTGCGAAGGACGTTACAGAGACTGTGCGCGATCAGGAAACACGTTTCCCGGCAATCGGTCTATTCGGTGTTTTTTGGCTTTTCCGGTTCCGGAGCCGTTTTGGTATCGGCAGATTCCTTGCCGTTCTCCTGGGCCTTTGCTGGTGCCCTGTCCTGGGCGCTCACACGCTTGTCGAACAATTCTATGGATTTCAGTCCCGTTTTCTTATCGGTAAATTCCAGGAAAAACGTATTTCCCTTCTCCGGCTGGTACAGCAACACATCGCTTTCTCTGACTTTGAACCTCATCGGCTCTTCCCAAGAGAATTTATACAGATCGAAAAACGTCTTCTTCAAATTTTGGAATTCTTGTCTGGGAACTTCCTTGAGGTTGTATCGGATGAGATAGAGGCGATCCTTTTCGGTAAAGCTGAATTCTATATCCTGATAAAAAGTATTGGCGAGCGGCTGCCAGGTTATTTTGGGCCTTCTTTTCTCTTGAGGGGATTCCGACGCTATGGTTCCTGCGCCGCTTATCATATCCATGAGTGACGCCCTGTCGGCTCCGATGGAGAGAGTCTTGATTTCCCGGGGAACAGGGTCTTCAGCGGCGAGAGCGGTGTGAAGCGCCATCAGCGGGAGCACTGCCGCCATCATGAGTAAGAAGGTGGTGGTGCTCGGCTTCGCACCTTTCTTTCGGAACATCGAAGTCATCCTTTCATGAGAAAGCGCACTGCGCCTGTGGACGAATACGCGGGAACGGGTGAATTCCATCAGCGGTGTCTGAGTCTAAAATCGGTCTTTTCCGGATGTCTAGCTTTGACCAACTCCTCCAACGCGTCAACAAAGAACTCTCCCTTGAACGCCTGTGGGAGGTTCTTCCCCTGAAAGAAAATCTGGGGAGTCGCTGCAAGCTTGAGCTTCGCGCCCAATTCCGTATCTTCCTTTACTTTCATTGCTGCCGGAGAATCGGGTGACATGAGCCTGTCGAATTTTGTCGTATTCAGCCCTATTTTGGCTGCGAACTCAGACCACGGGGCTGTTTTCAATTGTTTTTGGTTTGCGAAAAGCAAATCGCCGTAAGCCCAGAAAGCATCCGCGCCTTTGAGCAGGAAAGCAGCGTACGCAGCTCGAGCGGCAGCGCACGCGACAGGATGCAGATTGCCGACAAGCGAGGCGTTGCAATCCGTCGAAAGGGGAAAATTCTTGTACACGAGACAGAGAGCATCCGGATTGAGCGCCACGATCGCCCGTAATTCGTGCTCTACCTTCGGACAGACAGGGCACTGAAAATCGCTGAAAAAAAATATCGGATAAGGAGCCGCGGGATTCCCGAAAACCGGGTCGCCTGAAGACATGGCAACCTCATACGTGGGAGAGCCCTTCAGGAGTGCCGTTATAACGACCGGATCGTTCGCCAGGTCCTCGTACTTGGTCTTCGCATTCTCGAAGCTCAAAGCCTTTTCGGCACTCATCGACACAAAGAAGACGAAGCAGGATAAAAGAATGCCTCCAGCTACGAAATAGATCCTCTCCGCCTTCGATGCGATTTCCGGCAGAAGAAATTCGTTTTTCTTTTTCACCGAAACTATAATGACCAGGATCAAGGACAACAAGTTAACGACATGCACCACAATGCACCATGTGCAAATGTAATCCACCTCAAAAGCCATGATGTAAACGTAATACCAACTGAATCCGATCGCCGCGAAAAAGTACAGAACGAGCCCCACCCAGGAAACCTTTCTGATACGCTCGTTCACAAGTGCGTTGACGACCATCCACAGCACGAATGTGAAGCCCACCAGACCCAGAACCGATGAAGGAAAATAGCCGAACAGTACTGCGTAATCGGTAATAAGGATTCCGTCGCAATTCACCGTTCCGTCTGCTCTGCAGAGTGCGGAGTCCCCCACCTGCGCGGTTTGACTCGCCAGGACCACATGTCTGTACGTAAGGAATCCTGTAGCGAATGTTCCAACGAGAGCTAGTATCAGGAGCAAAACGAAAGGCCGCGGACCGACGAAATAAGGCACTCCTTCAGGTATCGTTCCCGGGTAAACGGGACGAGACTTCCTTCGCAGCCATGTGAATCGGGCAACAGGCCGAGTTTCCTGGCCGTGTTTGTCGGGCATGAGTCAGATTTCCTGAGAGAAACTTGTCGCTCAATCTAATAAAAAAATGTAACCGGGTCAAGTGAGGGAAATGCGAGGCTTCGGGGGCGGGGCCGTATGGTGGGAACCGGAGAATTCCGCATGTGTCCAAACCATAAAAAATCCGGTGGAAAGCGAGTCGGGTCAGTCAATGAAAGATAAAAAAGAATCCCCGAAATCGTACGTGTGGGTGAAAGATGCGTCGGGCGCGGAATTCTTATGTCCTGTGAGCATGCTAAAAGACCCCCGAAACGCTGCTGACGAGGAATTGAAAAACTGCGTTGACGTGGCAGCCCTGAAGCCGTACGTAGACGATATTTGAGCATCGGGACAGTCTGTAGGAAGCTACTTCGGTTCTATCTTCTCCTTTTGTGCGCTGTTTTCGGGCCCGGTAGGGGGTTGCACCGGGGGCGGGGAGGGTTGCGCCGTGGGTAGCGTGGGAGGAGGTGTTTCGGCGTTTTCTTCTCCATCCATTGCTTTCTTGAACGTCCTGATTCCTTTGCCGAGACCGCTCATGATTTCCGGAATTCTCTTGGCACCGAAAATCATGACGACAATGAGAAGTATGAGAATTAATTCCGAGGGACCCGGTATCATATATATCCTCCTGATCTGTTGCCTGATTTCAAACGCTTCACGGTCTTATCTTTGCTCCATTTTTCCTACGGTGTCAACGACTTGGCTGCAGCTACGCTCTCGCGATGATTTCGACGCCTCTCCAGAAGCAGCAGGACTGCGGGAAGAGTAGTCAAGGTCAGAGGAACCGCGGCAACCATTCCTATTACCATGGCCACACCCAAGAACTCTAGAGAGTAATGTTGAGACGTGATCATGGATACAAAACCCATGATGATGGTCAGAGAGGTTACCATTGCCCGGGGAGTCACCCGTGTGGTGGCTCTGGATATGGAACCTCCCTCTTCAAACAAGCTTCCCATGACGATATGGATGCCGTTGTGTATGCCGAAGCCGAATATGAGCGGCGCAACGCAGACGATGGAGAAGGGCAGCCCCATGCCCGCAAGTCCGAGAATTCCCAGCGTAATGCAAAATGCTCCCACCATGGGTATCAAGCACAGAGCGACACCTCGAGGATGTGGAAACACGGCAAAGAAGATCACCGCCACTGAGAAGAACGCGTACGATCCCAGGGTAACAAGTTCGGATACGAGATTGCTGAGGATCGCCTCCATGGCCTGTCTGGTGCCTGAAATGCTTACTTTCACCGGAAGCGCTTGCACTGCCGCAACAAGTTTTGCGTCAGCTCTCTTCAACTCTTCGGGATCGGTCAATTTTTCGGAATACCGAATATGAGTCAAGAATCGGTGTTTCCCCCGCAATTCGGTCACGTACCAGGATCGCTCAAGGTCCGCGAATTTGCTGTGGATCTCTCCTGAAGCGAGATGCTGCAGAGAGCCGAAAATGTCGCGGGTCGAATTGAAAGCCATGCGCATAGTCTGAGTCGCTGAGCCGGACAATTTGGATTTTTGCAGATCCTTGCTGAAAATCTCCTCAAGGTGAGGCCACGATGAGAGGATCTCCGATATTGTCCTGACATTCTCCTTTTTCACTACGTCGGGCGCTGTAAGATAGGATATGGAGTCGAACGACGCGATTTCTCGATCTTTGTCTATGAGCTGTTCCAGAATGGAGTCCAACCGGCGCTGAACCACGAGTCCTTCTTGAAGATCCGGCACATCGAATGACAGGTACGTCGGCCGAGAAAAATTCGTGCGGAATTTTTGGGAAATCCTTTCCGACAGGGCCATGGATGTCATGTTTCTGGCCAGAAACACTTTGAACAGGTCTTTCTCGTACGAGATATGGAAGGCAAAATACATACTCGCCAGGATCACGCATGCGGAAACTATGACGATCGCGGCCGGCCGCGTCTGAAAGAAGGTGCTGATAAACCTGAATGAAACGCGAATCCGGGGAAAATAGTCCTTCTTGCGCGTTGAAGCGATTTTGGCCAGCGCTGGAACGAGAAACAAAGTCGATATTAGAGTGAAACCGAGGCCTGAAGCCCCCAAGTACCCGAATTGAATCAAAGCCGGCTGGTTTGAAAGACAGAGGCACGAGAAT
>DATHCX010000085.1:0-10982 GCA_035319325.1 Desulfomonilaceae bacterium | reverse complement strand
AAACAGTTTCCCGAACAAGGGGATCAGTTCTTCCGGCCTTAATGGGTTCATGGTTCTCCCTTTCACGTGCCTCATACCGGTCGGGACTCTCTTGTCCGGCCCCACCGAAACAAAACGGACCGGCGGCTTCGCCCCTGCCCGTCCGATCCGAATGGACTGCATTATATCATTTCCGAATGAATTGTGGGACGTGAAAATACCTGGTTGTCCGCTCGTCCATGCTCGAGAGGACACCATCGTTTCCCCGTCGTTGCGAGGCGTGGAACCGACGAAGCAATCTCGACATGCAGAGGGGTTCTCAAAAGTAGCGTCGGTATAGATTACGCGAAAAGATTCGAAGACTGTCATTGCGAGGGCGAAGCCCGAAGCAATCTCCAATTAACCAAAACAGAGATTGCTTCGTCGGTCCACTCCTCGCAATGACATGATTCGATCGTTCGAATGTGGGCGAGAATAATGAACGAATCCGACAGAACTTTCGAGAACTGCTCTAGAGGCAAAGGTTGCGTCGCTACCCTCGCAATGACCGTCTTTCCCCTCTGTAACGGGGATACGCACACGCTTTTTTTCGTTTGACAATGGTCACTCCAGGTCGGAAGATAAAAATCTGTGGCAAATAGATATTCCGCGGGAGCGACTTCTTCGGAAATCGCCTGCGGAACCTAAGCACGAATGGAGTGTCCTAATTGCGTAATTTTGCCTACCGGACCGATTCTCTGGGCCCTTATTGATGCAACAACTCGTGAGGTGAATTATGAACGAGAAACAACATGAGGCGATCGGCCCTCAAGCGCTGCTTCAAGCGTGGATGAAAGCTTCCTCCGAATTTTTTGATTCGATGACGCAAGCAGGAAAAGCTCCTGAAAACCCTCAGGTCAAGGCTTCAAACGGCTCCAAGCCGCGCGTCGTGGAAACGTGGGAATCCACGGCAAAAGCGATGAAAGCGTATTCCGCTCTCATGGCAGAGCCTGGGGCTATGGAAAGCCTGGCCAAGGGGATCGACTCCCTTCCCGAAGTAATGATCAAACTCATCCAGCCGGCGTGGAACGGTTTTTTTCATCTGCAGCTTGAATGGATGAGGAGAGCCGGCAGGATAGGCGAGACTACCGCCGCATACAAATTCGAAAATCTGGACCAGGACGCATTCAAAGCCTTTACAGACTTATATGAAAAGGAATTCAGGCAATTTCTGAACATCCCCCGTCTCGGGCTGATGAGAGCGTACCAGGAAAGAATGAGCCAGGCTGCCGACAGATTCAATATTTTTCAGACAACTATGGCAGAGTTCGTTTCTCTCCTGTATCTTCCGGTGGAAAAATCCGTCAAAGTGGTTCAGGAAAAGATCGCATCGCTGGCCGACGAAGGGAAATTGCCGGAAACCTCCAAGGACGTTTACAACTTATGGCTAAAGGTTCTGGAAGGCCACTATATGACCCTGTTCAAATCTCCGGAATACACTTCCACCCTGGGGAAGACCATTGATGCTTTGAGTGAATTCATAACGGCAAGGCAACAGATTCTGCAGGACATCCTTCAATTCTTCCCTATACCCACCCAGACAGACATGGACGAGCTGTACAAAGAAATATACCTGTTAAAGAAGCGCGTCAAGCAATTGGAAAAGCAAGATAAAATGAACAAGCTTAGAACCGACACGCCGAACTGAGACATGTCAATTACCATTTGCCGCAAACGCACCACAAGGAGGTAATGTATGACGCAGCCCAAAATTCCTGTTGATCTCCTTTTGTCTGCTTTGGCCGAGGATGTCGAGAAGGCGCACACCCGTGCGCAAAAAGCAGCTGACGTGTTGCTGGAACCCCTGAATACGGAAATTGCGAGTACCCCGTACGAAGTGGTCTACGCAGAAGACAGAGTAAAACTGAAGCATTACAAACCCGTAGCCGATGCGCGATTCAAGACGCCGCTTCTGGTGGTCTATGCACTCATAAATCGGGAAACCATGCTCGACCTGCAACCGGGAAGAAGTGTCGTCGAAATTTTTCTGAAAGCAGGTATGGAGCTGTATATGGTAGATTGGGGATACCCGACCCGCAAGGACCGCTATCTCACTATTGACGATCACGTAAACGGTTATATGGACAATATGGTGGAATTCCTACGCGAGAAGCACAACGTTCCGAAGATCAACCTCATGGGGATATGCATGGGAGGGACTTTTTCGGTAATATACGCCGCTCTTCATCCGAACAAGATCAAGAACCTCATTACGACGGTCACACCGACTAATTTCGATACAGATCAGGGATTGCTGCACATATGGATGAGGTACACGGACGTGGATCGTGTCGTTGATTCGTTCGGCAATATTCCGGGCGACATCATGAACTTCGGATTCCTTCTCCTGAACCCGGCTCGCCTGATGATAGACAAGTATGTCGGTTTCCTGGAACACATGGACAACAAGGATTTCGTGGAAAATTTCGTTCGCATGGAAAAATGGATCTTTGACAGCCCGGATGTTCCGGGCGAGACATTCAGGCAATTTGTCAAAGATTTGTACCAGAAAAATTTGCTCATCAAGAGTGAGCTGGAAATTGGGGGCAAACGCGTGGAACTCAAGCACATCACCATGCCGGTTCTCAATTTCTACGGTCATTTCGACCATCTGGTTCCCCCCGGAGCTTGTGAACTTCTGACGACCAAGGTGGGCACAGCGGATGCCGAAAACATTTGCCTGGACACGGGGCATATCGGTATTTATGTAAGTTCGAAAAGTCAGAAGGAATTTGCTCCGAAGATAGTCAAATGGCTGAAGCAACGAGATGATTAACCCGCTTTCACGGGAAGCGGGATGTTCGGTTGCAAGTTCGAGGAGGGTGGGTATGGAAGGCAATGATTACTTCAAAACCTTTTGCAGAGTCAGCAGAGCGTTTGGTACGACCCTCGGCAAGCAGGAGCTGCTCGACCTCATCGTCCGCAGCGCCGTGGAAACCATGAGGGGGAAGGCATCCTGCCTTTTCCTGGCTGATGAAGATCAGGATGTGTTCGTGCCGGTGGCCAGCCATGGCCTGTCTGAAAACTACCTGCATGCAGCTCCCATGAGAGCCAAGGCAGTCGTGGAAGACATCCTGAAAGGGGGATATCTGGTCATCAAGGACGCAACCGCCGACCCCAGGCTGGAGAATCGCGAGGCCAAGAAGGCTGAAGGGATAGCTTCCATTCTGGTGGTTCCCGTGATTTTGATGGACAAGGCCATTGGAGTGCTTTCGCTGTATAGCTCGGAGACCAGGGATTTCTCGCAGAAGGAAATAGACTTCCTCCAAGCGCTTGCCGAGCACGGCGGAATGGCCATTCACCATGCACGATTGTTCGA
Source organism: Desulfomonilaceae bacterium (assembly GCA_035319325.1). Taxonomy (GTDB): domain Bacteria; phylum Desulfobacterota; class Desulfomonilia; order Desulfomonilales; family Desulfomonilaceae; genus DATHCX01. Next base: position 7,645 of record DATHCX010000085.1, on the reverse strand, counting down.
GCGGCTGGTACAGAATGCGAGATTATTTTACGAATTTGCCTCCAATGTGAATTCCAGTCTGGAAATAAAGAAAATACTTCACATCATGACCGCGGACATTGCCGATGTTTTCGGCATCAAGGGAGTTGCGATTCGGCTCCTGAACAAGGATACGGAAGAACTCGATCTCATGGCCAGTTACGGGCTCAGTGAAGCATTCCTCTACAAAGGACGTATCACTTCGGAAACCGGTGTAGCCAGATGCCTCCAGGGCGAAACCGTGGTGGTGAACACCGAGGACAACACGGAATACCAGGACGAAGCCCGCAAAGAAGGCATCGCATCGATGCTGTGCGTACCGATTACAGCGGGAAACGAAGTCATAGGAATGATGAAGCTGTGCAGCGAAACGAAACGTCAGTTTCCGGAAGAGATGATACAACTGGTGAACGCCCTGGCGCATCAGGGCGGTCTTGCCATCCAGAACGCGTCGAGATACCTGCTGCTGCAGGAAGACAAGAAAAATCTGGAACAGGATATCTGGAGCCATCGTTCGTGGTTCTAGTGCGCCCGGTATTTCTATCCGTTCGTCTATCTCCTGTTCGTCCGGATTGTCGGACGTTTACCGTTCGGACCGGAGACGACGACTCCGGGGTAAGGAGTGATCATGACGGGAAAAACCATCGACCAGCTTTCAGTGGGTGAAACTGCGGAGTTCGCAAAAACGGTTTCCGAGTCGGATATTTATTTATATGCCGGAATCACGGGCGATTTCAATCCTGCTCATGTGAACGAGGTGTACGCAGCAAATACGTTTTTCAAGACGCGGATTGCCCACGGAATGCTTACCGCGGGATTTATTTCCGCAGTAATCGCCAACAAGCTGCCGGGACCGGGAACCATTTATCTGAAACAGGAACTCTCGTTTCTAGCGCCTGTCATGATTGGCGATACCATCACCGCTCGCGTGGAAGTGCTGGAAATAATGGAAAAGAACCGGGTGAGAATAAAGACGTATTGCCTCAACCAGGACGGGGCGACCGTTCTGGACGGCCAGGCGGTGGTGAGCCCGCCAAAGCGGCCCAAGTGAGTCTTACGGATGGGCAATGATGGCTATAACGGTAATTTGCCCTTGGGCAGGACCGTAGCACCGGAAGACCCGATAGGCTGAGGGGGTGTTCTGCTGCGCATATGCCTCAAAGACTTTCTTTTTTGGATCCCACGGATGCCGGGTTATGCTCGCACCCCTGCGCTGCGTACTCCCCGTTCGAGGGGGAGTTGTCATCCCTCACGATGGCTGCCGGGCATCCCAGCCAATGAAAATTAAAACTCACAGTGAAAATCCAAGTAGATAACTCCTTTTGGCCTGGAAAATCCACTAGTGTGGTGTCCCGCAAACAGCTTTCAAATCGCCGACTTGGTCGGCACGAGAATCAGTGTCATTGCGAGGAGCGACGCGACGAAGCAATCTCCGGTCCTTATGCTGCAACTACGCGAGATTGCTTCGCTTCGCTCGCAATGACAAAGCCGGTTTCCCTTGCTCGATAAAAACTTCGGGACAGGCTCAAATGGCCTGTTACGTAAGTTACTTGTGGGACAGCACACTAGCGGGGCGGCCACCTTGAGTTCAGAAAGACTGGACGGGTTGAACCGGAACGATTTGCAGGCTATTTTGCTCAACACCATCATTGATGAAAGGTTGCCGTTGCGGTTCTGCGGAACTCAAGCGTCGAGAAAGTTTGGATCAAATGACGGAAAAGGACAGGTTTTTGGAGTCAGTCAGGGAAATCTACAATTTCCTCGTTAAGGACTATGGTTTTCATCTCATGATTCCGGAATGGAGAACCGGTCTGGAGACCATAATATTCCAGGGGCCGGGGTATGATATTGAGATTGGGTGGCACAAAGGACAAATCGACATCCTATTCAGGGTCAAATTGGAAAATTCGCTGTTCCGGCCGTATATTTCGAGGGAATTCTCCTTTAGAGAAACGATTCTCTTCTTCAGTGCAACGGCATTCAACGACCCCCCGCTCATGCCCCCCTGGACGATAACTTCAGCAGATGCGGTACCGGTCCTCCGATATTATGCGGAACTAATCGACAAGCATTGCGACAGCGTACTTAGGGGCGATTTGGAAGTATTTGAGACGTTGACCAAGAAGAGAAGGAAAATAGTTTAGTTACTCGTGGTAGAACAACATCAGCAATGATGCCGTATTCTTTCAGATAGCCGACGAGGAGGTGTTGCATGTCGGATTACAAAGTTCGACTGTTGCGGAATGGCGCACAGCAAATCTACGTTTACAACGATGGCCCTACCGTATTTTTCTATGATCAGGGAAATGGGGATATAATCAAGGAGGCTCACCCATCGCTTCTAGGCGGATTCTACGGTGATCCGGCGCATGATATCGATGCCCGATTGCTTGAACTCGGCGAAACAGGGAAACTGGTTGTCCTTGAACTGTTCCAAGACGACGAATTTCAAGCTGAACTGAGCTTCGGTCCGCCGCTTAAGGCGGAAGAGTGGGGGAACACGTCCTGGAGCCAGCCCAAAGAAGCCTTTCTCAGCCTTCCAAGCGGGAGACTGCGTGTCGAGAGCATGAACTCACTCCCTATCGGAGATGATGAACCTACTGACGAAGGGGCGTGTGTGTCCGTCCGTCCGGGCGAGTACCTGCTGTCTATTCAGGCATTAAGCCCGGAATACGATCAAAACGAAGACGATCTTGTCCCTGAATATTATCTGTCTCTCACTCCTTTGTCGGAACGCGGAAAGCGTCCAGACAACCATCCTTTTGTGAGTTATCCATACAGAAGTTATGCGTGTAAAGAAGAGTAACCCCAGGAGGTAGAGATCTGCCAAGCCAGGATGGAAAAGTGGAAACAGTCAAAACTTGAGAAGCTGCTGGCATCCCTCCGGCCTCAAAAAAATTTCCAACCGATCCGCTTTTCGTGGAAAAGGTGCATGACGTTGTTGGACTGTATCTGTATCCGCCCGATAACGCTTTGGTGCTGAGTGTAGACGAGAAGAGCCAGATCCAGGCATTGGACCGAACGCAACCGATCTTGCCATTGGGCTTGGGCTATCTGGAGGATGTTATACGCATTCGCCACAAGATTCATGAGATTCCAGGGTTGGGGGCTCTCCTGAGCGAAGTGATGAGACGGCTCTGCGTCGTCCGCAGCGAAGGAGTGCCCCCAGCCTTTGCCCGGAATCGAGTTACCTGTAAAAAAGCGAATACGTATTATACCAATGCACTATCAGACAAGTGACGATAGATGAAGCCTGTCCTGGCGGGTCTCCGAAGCGAAGTCAGGCCGCTCCGTTCGTAGCGGAGGAGATCCGGCAGGACAGGCCGTGAACCAGCCCTTCAATGTTACTCTTTTGAAAGCGCATTGGTATTACTCATAACTACATCCGACACGGCACAACTGCTCTTTTTGCTGCTCTTGACGTAGCGACGGGATCAGTGCTGACTCAATGCAAGCCCAGACACCGTCAGCAAGAGTTTCTCCAATTCCTCAAGCACATTGATGCCAACGTACCGGCTGACCTGGACATACATCTCATTGTGGACAACTATGGAACCCACAAGAGCCAGAAAGTGAGAGAATGGCTCGCCAGGCGCTCGCGCTATCATGTCCACTATACGCCCACCTACAGCTCTTGGCTTAACCAAGTGGAAATATGGTTTGGGATTATCGAGCAAAAGACCATTCGCCGAGGAACGTTTCGCAGTGTATAGCCAGTGCCAAAAGCTTTGACCGTTTCTGCCGCCCTGTCAGAGGGCTGTCGAACGAAGGTTTAACGGCCTTGCGTTGTCCGGAGTGAGGGCAATCCCCTGATAGGGCACCTACCGATCGGACATTTCTTTTGGCAACTGCTATAATAGCGGCGGGATGCCAGTTGGGTCACTGCTTTGAAGGGGCTTCGTATCATTGGTTCACAATAGGGCCGGAGCACGGGGGGCTTCCCGACCAGTCTGCCCGCCCACGCTGCCACCTTCGAAGAATCGAATTATTTCAAACCTATTTTCTCAAAGAATCTGACTACTTCGTTCTTCAGAACATTGGGTGCCCTGAATACCCCATAGTGAGCGAAAGGACTCTCGAACGAAGCAAATCTGGCTCCCGGTACCCGATCTGCGGATCTTCTTGCCAGTTTTTCTCTCATCCAGAGGTCGTTGGCAACATGCAGAATGAGAGCGGGACAGCTGATGTTCGGCAGGTGCTCGTCAATATCGAAGCGACCCAATGAATTGTTGCGCATGATCAGGTCATTGACGTCGTAATCCCGGGCCTTCTCGTGCAGCATCAGCCCTTCGTCGTCTCTCGGCTCCCAGGAGAAAACCTCTTTTTGAACTTCGTCCCATCCCTGGTCTATTCGGAAATCCAGATCCAGACCATTGTGCAGCAGAATGGACCATCCGAACATCATTCCCCGGTTAGGGTGTTTGTCCTTGGGCAAGTGGTAATAATCGCCTTTCGTCTCTCCCCATACGGGGTCGCTCTTCATGGCCGCGGTCATGAGATCGAAGTTCCATCTGAGCACGGCATCCTTGCCGGTCGAAGTGCTGCCGCCGATGGGCATGATCGCGTCTACGTACCCGGGGTGGAGCACCGCCCATGCATAACTCTGTATCGCGCCCAAGGAGACGCCCGTGGCAAGCCTCACTCGTGCCACGTTCAATTCGTCTTTCAACAGGCGGTAGTTCGCCTGAACGCAGTCGAATACCGTATACGGCGGAAATCGGATACCTAGTCCGTCACTGGGTTTGCTCGCACCCCAGATTCCCAGAGCGTCGAGAAAAATCACGTAGAACCTGTTCGTGTCCAGGAGACGGCCGGGCCCCACTACCGGCCCCAAGGAAAAGTCATTCCCTTCCTGGGCCTCGTGCCAATAGTAATAACACCAGGCAGAATCACCCGAATAATACGGGCTTATGATAATCGCGTTGGTGATGCCACCGCTGGCATCCCGTTCCGGGTTGCCCACGGCTATATACGCGGTTCTCAGGGATCCCGCGTCCCTGGACTCCAGTGTAATACCGTCCCGTCCGCCGAACTTGTACTGTTCGGGATTGCCTATGTCGTAAAGGCCACCGATTTTGAAATGGGGAATAGTGTGGAATTTCTTGAGATGGCCCAGTGATTTCACCCCGGACATCCGGGTCGGGCCATTCGTTGACCGGTCCATTTCCCGCTTGCCTCCGTATAAGACTACGGCATTTTCGGCCCTGTGGTAAGGATCTCGCGGCCGAGTCCGATGTCCTTTCGTATTTGATCCTTGAGAGCCTCCACTCCGTCGAATTTCATTTCCGCTCTGAGCCGATGCACCAAATATACCCGAATGGTCTCGCCGTACAGGTCCTGTTCGAAATCCAGGATGTGGACCTCGTAAGAAACCCGGCGATCCTTGAACGTGGGATTGTATCCGATGTTCATGACACCCTGATGATACATCTCACCAACCCTGCAATATACTGCGTACACGCCTTCAGGCGGGTGAAGTTTGATCTCTGGCTTGATGTTCGCCGTGGGAAATCCGAGTTGTTTGCCCCGATGATGTCCGTGGATGACCCGGCCCTCAATGGTGAATTCCCGCCCCAGCAGAAGATTGGCCTCCCGGATTTCTCCTTGCATGAGATGATTTCTGATGCGACTGGACGAGACCGCCGCATCTCCCATCATTACCGGGGGCACGATGTGAACGTAGAATCCCAGCTCAGAGGCCATCTTTTTCAGCACCCCGGCAGTGCCCGCCCTGCCCTTGCCGAAGCGGTAGTTCTCACCCACAAACAAATGCCTTGTTCCGAGTTCTTCGACGAGAATGTTTTGAACAAAATCGGCCGGTGATTGAGCAGCGAATTCCAAAGTGAATTCCGCGAGAATCAGCACGTCTATTCCCAGGTGCTCCAGAATGTCTGCTCGTTCGCGAGGGGTCGTTATTCGTGGCACATCCGGAACTTTCGCTAACACGAGCCTGGGATGCGGATCAAACGTGTACACCACGGCAGCCCGATTCTTGGCATGCGCGGACTCCACGGTCTTTCTGATTATCTGTTGATGCCCCAGGTGAACTCCGTCGAAATTACCCAGAGCCACTGAAGGAGCATTGAAATTCTGGTAGATCTTTTCGCGAACGCGAATAATTTCCATGCGTGTAATGGGCTCGCGCCCGATCCTCTCATTGTTCCCGGTGTCCGGAGTATTTTGAAATACTAATCATTCTTCCTGTCGGATAATTCGGCGCGCTTGGGACGATCCGCTCTTCCGACGGGGGTTGCCGTGTTTATCGCACACAATGTCTCACGGTCATCACATGACGGGTTCGAATCAACACTTGTGTTTCCAGCGAATTCTCATCACGTCTTTTCCGGTATCGAGGGAGGCGCAGAGGGCTCAGTTGGGTCGTTAACCGCGGATTCCTTCATTTTCAGGTCCAATTCATTTTTCAGCCGCTGGTTCTCTGATTCCAGGGTGCGGATTTTCGTATTGAGTTTTTCCATATCTCCCTTGTGTCCGCGGTCTGTTTTCACCATTCGTCGTCTTTCGCCGATCCACTTGAGCTGTGTAATAAAATCGCCCAGAGCCGCTACAATAATTCCCACCGCCACACAAAAGGTGACCAATTCCCAGAAAGCTACTTTTATAGGCTCCCGCAAGCCGTAATAGTCAATCTGAAATTCAATATTCTTGTTTTTCATGAACAAAGAAATAATAAAAATGACCAAGGCCACCTCAATGAGCCTTTTTATCAGTTTCAGCAGGAATGTCATTTCTTCACCTCTTCAGATGGTTCGGAGTGTAGCGTCTGAAAACCTTCTTTCAGTTTTCTGCAGGTGCTGACGAGATGTTCGGGAATCACTTTGATATCAGCCAGCACGGGCATGACGTTCGTATCCCCCTTCCAACGGGGAACCACGTGGTAATGCACATGTTCTTCTATGCCTGCTCCCGCCACTTCGCCCAAATTGAGGCCGACATTGAATCCTTCGGCCTTCATGACAGTCCTGAGCACTTTGATGGCACGGCAGACTTCCTGGACCAACAAACCGTTTTCTTGCGCGTCGAGCAAACAAATATCCGAAACGTGAGTGTAAGGGACAATAAGCAAGTGTCCATTATTATAGGGGAACTTGTTCATCATAGTGAATGCCCCTTTGCCGCGATGGACGATCAAATTCTGCTCATCGCTGTCCGAAGCTGGTTTTGTGCAAAAAATGCACCCCTCTTCTCTTTCATTTTGGAGGACGTAGTCGATCCTCCATGGAGCCCAAATCCGTTCCATGTCTATCCTTAAGAGGTCCCTGCCGCAACCGAAAGTGCTCCCCGGCACTCTATCGATCCAGTGACAGGATTTCACCCTTCACGTTCCCGTCGATTATCTCGAGAATACCAACGGTCCCCGCGCCCGTATATCGGCCCTGATGAGCCGACCCCGGATTAAACATGCTTACCCCCCCCACTGTTCCCCAGAAGGGAACGTGAGAGTGCCCGTAGACAATCACGTCCGGCAGGTCGCCACGAAATCCCGAAATGATACGTTCCGCAAGCCCTACTTTCGCCCCCCATCCGTGAATCAAACCGATGCGTCGCCCGGCCGCTTCGATGATTCTGACCTGCGGAATCGCGGAAGCCACGTCATAGTCGTCCATGT
>DATHCX010000084.1:0-75135 GCA_035319325.1 Desulfomonilaceae bacterium | reverse complement strand
GTGTGTGAGTTCCGGATAGTCTGCGGATGTAAATCGCGGCCCTGCCTTTGCAGTGATCCGCCCGATGACGGTGCGGGCTCCCTTGACTGAAACCTGCTGGCCCACCACCGCCCGGACGGCAGCTTCAAAAGGATCCCAGGCGCCGGGTAACCTGAGGCCTGGCTGTTTGCCCACAGACCTTTCAAGAACGGGGTCTGCGGCTAAGACGTCATGAACGGCGGTCATATTGGCATCCAGGTCAAACATGCGTCGCACTTTCTCAACGATGGACATCAGGTCACGGCTGTCCGACAGGGCAACCGTGAGCACCAACGCGTTTTCGCTGGCCGCGTGGGCCACGGAAATCACACCGGTGGTCGCGTTGATTCTGACGGTCCGACGATAGGCACCTCCCGCAACGAACTCCACGCCCGGTATAGCTCGCGACTCGAAAAATCCCAGCATGCGCTGCCAATGAAAAGGCGGCCGGTAAGACAAGGTCAACGAGCATTGAAACAGCTGACTCCCTGTCGTCTGGTTGCCATTGTTCCGTCTGCGAATGGCCGACGGGGTTGTGCCATAGGTCTTGCTGAACGCTGCATTGAATCTCCGGATGCTGCCGAACCCCGATGCAAAAGCGATTTGAGTGACGGACAAATCTGTTTCGGTCAGCAGCTTTTTTGCGAAAAGAATCTTTTGGGTAGTGGCCAGATTTTTGGGCGAAGCCCCGAGATGGGTTTGAAACAAACGGCGCAAGTGACGACTGCCCACACCAAGCTTCGCAGCCAGGTCCTCCAGGCTTCCGGCATTCAACGCACCCTGACGGATCAGCAACAGGGCCCTGGAAACCGTGGCGGAGGTGCCGTTCCAGGCCGGACTTCCCGGTGCTGCCTCGGGCCGGCATCGGAGACAAGGACGCAAGCCGGCTTCAGCCGCTGCAGCCGCCGAAGGAAAGTAGACAATGTTCTCCGGCTTGGGCGGGCGCGCCGGGCATATGGGACGGCAATAAATGCCTGTGCTCAAGACACCTGTGAAAAACAGGCCGTCGAACCGAGGATCCCTCGCCAACCGCGCCCTTTCGCAGATCCGTGTATCAACTGTCATGTCAATAACCTCCGGTACGTGGATGCTTGAAACCCCACGTAATTCCTAACCCCACCGGAGTTTTGAACAACGGTGCACAGTCCAAAACTCTACCTGTATGTTGAGGACATTTCGCTATTCAGGCAAGACGTTTCCGGACATGATTGTCAGAAGGGGCTCCAAGACTTCGAAAGAAACAAGAAGGCTGCTCACGTACGCGTTTTTTACTTGTATCGTACTCAGAACAATCCTACGTTGTCCCTTGGCCCGACCATCTTCGGTTGAGGCATCACTCGATTTGAACTCATTCGACAAGATACGTGCAGGGACGAAGCGATGAAAAAAGGACTCATAGCTGTTGCTGTTCTATGGTCGGCAATCATGCTGTTTGGTTGTTCCCAGGGCCAGGTTGCCGTCACGGATATCAAGAATTTTCCTACTGACAGCTTAGCCGAGATAATCTCTCAGACAGACGTGACCATTGACAAGGACGTTTCCGCCACGGGACACGGCTCTGTGAAAATGACGGCGAATCAACCGAAGACTGTCAGGCTATTTGAAACGGGACCTCTTGACATTGATAACGCTCGCTTAAGTTATAAGGCGAAGCTTCGCACGGGGGACGTCAAGGGTCAGGCGTATCTGGAGATGTGGTGCAGTTTTCCGGGTAAGGGCGAATACTTTTCACGTGGACTGCAAAGCCCCCTCAGCGGTACTAACGGGTGGACCACTGCGGAAACACCTTTTTTTCTTAAAAAGGGCCAGAAACCGGACAATGTAAAGCTGAATGTGGTTATCGACGGAACCGGAACAGTCTGGATCGATGACGTCAAGCTCTCGATGGCACCGCTTCAGTGAATAGCACGTGATTGGAGCAAAGGGGAGCGAGACAAAGACTGATGCTGTCTATGCTCTGCCCGCATCGCACAGATTTTCCGTTCAATCTTCTGCTGCAAGACCGCTTCGTAATTCCGGTGCATGCTTCCGGATGCACAGCTAGCCGCCGGAACGTGATCATCCTTGAGGGATAGTGCTGCGGACGGAAAGCACCATTTTCACTGTGCAGCAATACAATTGGAACCAAGCCGTTCTTCAAATGTTCTGGCCCGGAAGGCCATTTCATTTCATGCGAGAATGCGCAGATATCCCCTCCCAGAAGAAGGATGTGAGCATCCAGATTACTGTCGGCACCCCTCCAATGAATGGCGGCATTCCGACAGGAGGCTGACCTGATGTGTGAGGGCGCAGAATTCACGCTCAACGACCTTATGCGATGCTACCCTGACCTGGTGGATGAAACTTCAATTTCGGGATTGTACGCACGGGCTGCGGGCATTTTGGTGAGAAAGGGCAATCCGAAAGTTATCCAGAAGTTTGAAGACCTGACGAGAAACGCCACCCAGATCGTTGTGGCGATTCAGGAGAATGTGCAGGAGGTGTGCAAGCGGGTCGCTGGCATTCATGACAACAGAGTAATGCCGGCTCGCTCCGGCCTCGATAGCGGTGAAGGCATGGAAGAGCCACCCGGCGCTCGATGCCTGGATCACGTACGAGTCATGACATGCCGCCTTGAAGGAGAAAGGGAAAAATGGAGTTCGTTGTTCATCCTATCGGTCGCGTCCAATCGTCCTTGACGGATTTGAGCCAATGCCCCAAACAAGGAACGGAAGGAGCCCCGGATGCGTGGATAGAGATCGACCCCGCGTATGCGGAGGGTCTCGTGGGGCTAGAGCCAGGCTCGGAGATCATAGTCCTCACCTGGATGCATCTTGCGGACCGGAAGACCTTGCAAGTTCATCCTCAAAAGAATCTCAACAAGCCGCTCAAGGGAGTGTTCGGGACTCGATCGGCCGACCGGCCAAACCCCATCGCACTGCACAAAGTGACGATCGTAGCGATCGAGCCGCCTTCAAGGCTGTTGGTAAAGCCGCTGGAAGCTCTGGACCGCACTCCGATACTTGACATCAAGATTTCCCTGCCAGACGGAACCTGAACATGCTGAGGCTTCTTAATTAAGATGTCCCTCCGCTCGCTGCCGGCAACAACACGATGCTGCTCGACTTCGCGCGAGGGGCGGGGTTATAGGCATGGGTCACTCAGTCTACCAGCCAACTTGGAACCGGTGCCGTAAGTTTTTCGGGAACATCCCATCGATTCAGCAATCATACCTTCTCAAACGTTCCGAAAAAAGCAGTGAACCCTGCAGGGTGGGAAGGCACGTCAGAAAGGGTGAGAACAGGTCTTGCTTGCCGAGTCCAGGGCACATTGCATACAGAAGGAGTTTATCATGAGGGCACCAAGACTGATTGGAGATCGACGCAGGGGAAGTTTCGCCGTGTCTTCGGAGCACGAAATCTTCGATGGCTTTGAACAGAGATTGATCGGATGGGGATGCCCGAAGTGCATTTTTTTTGAGAAGAGGGTCTTCAGGAGCGGAGCGATTTCTGAAGAGCTGGATGCCTACATCATTTGTCGGTTTGCGGGAAAGGTAGTTGACTTGATAGGGGAAGCGACCGCTTGCCCCAAGAATTGTGGACCGCAATTACCTGAAGACAAAAGCAAATCGGGCAGAGGCCGGCTGCATTGCGTGCATAAGACCTGATGCCGCCTACACGGACACAATCATTTTGGTGAACGAAGCTCAACTTGGATTCATACTGTTTACACCACCTAAAAGCGTTTGACCTCGTTTCTGCATCGGGTGAGAAATTCGATCGCCCGTTTAGTCTTCGGGGAACCCCGTGTGTTGACTGTTCGTACTGATGCTGCGGGAAAGAGACCTGGCGGAAAGGAGCGGACAATGGACAATATCCCTTTGACCAGAAGAGAGTTTCTTGTCGTGACCGCGGGGGTCACAGGCGCTGCTATTTTGTGCCCTGGTGATTCACGGGTCGCAGCTGCAGGCCGGGAAGGGCAAGTACGGTTTGAGTTCAAAGCGGGCGTCTTGACGCCTCAAGAATGGCCTGACGGAAGACCAAAAAAAGGGGGGATCTGGGCGCTTAACGGAATGTTGCCAGGCCCCACTATTCTTGCCAAAGAAGGTGAGGAAATATCGGTTACATTGTGCAACAACCTGCCGCAACCGACGACGATCCATTGGCATGGAATGTACCAGCAGGAAACCTGGTTTATGGATGGCGCAGCCAATATCTCCCAGCCCCCCGTTGAACCGGGAGGCTGCTACACATACACGTTCAGAGCAGATCCGGCAGGAACTCATTTCTATCATTCCCATACCGGCGTTCAGTATGGCGATGGATTGTTCGGCCCTCTCATCATTAAAGAAAGCGATGATCCATACAAGAACGATTATGATTACGACCGCATCGTTATGATCAATGACTGGTTCCACATTCCCGCAGATCAGGTTCTGGAAAACGTGATAAACGGTGCGTACATGCAAATGGACAAGGCCTCTGAAGGCATGCCCGATGTTGGTGACGTTCCCTTTGAGTCGGCCCTCATCAACGGGAAGGGAAGATTTGATTCAAGCTCTGAATCGCCTCTGGAAATTTATGAGGTTACGGCGAAGGATCGAGTTCGGTTCCGCATCATCAATTCCTCGTCCACCTATGCGTTCCAGTTCGCCATTGATGGACACACACTCTCCGTAATCGCTACTGACGGGGCTCTCACCAGGCCTCTGCAGGTGAAGAGTCTGATCATCGATGTGGGTGAAACCTACGATGTGATTGTGAACGCGGATCAACCGGTTGCAAGCTACTGGATTCGTGCCAAGACGCTGGAGCAGGATAAGGATCACCATGTCCTTGCGGTATTGAGATACAAGGGAGCTTCCGAGCTTCTGCCTGGAACGAAAGCACAATGGGGCAAGTCGCTTCGGTTGGGAGACCTCACGCCATACATACCCCGGAGTATTGAGGCACCCACGACCAACAAGCTGCTCGTGCTCTCGGGATCGATGATGCCTTACAGGTGGATGGTGGACGGAAAGGTCTTTGAACTGCCCACGGTGCCATTGACAAAAGATCGGAACCCTCCGGACCCTCCTGTCACGCAAATGAGACTCGGGCAAGGGGACATCGTTCGCGTCGTGATCAATAATCAATCACGAATGAGCCACCCGTTTCATCTGCATGGCCAACGTTTCCGAGTGTTGGGGTTAAGTGCTTCGGATTCAGGGGACTACGGCGGACAGGCTCTCAACGAGCAACATCCAATCGAAAAGGATACTTTGAGCATCCCTCGCAACGGCTGGGCTGTTATACAGTGGAAGGCCGACAATCCCGGCTTCTGGTTTTTCCATTGCCACGTTCAATGGCACATGGCCACAGGTATGGCCATCCTGGTCGTGGAAGGAAATCCTCCGCCACCACCACCTCACGTCGGGCTTAAATGATGCCGAATGAATGGGGTCCTTCGGTTGCCTTCAAGCTCGGGAGACATCTTGTCTCCACAAACGGATCCTCGTCTCATCTGCCATGAATCTTTATATTCAATGCCGAACCCAGCTACAATCCCGCGGCCCTGGGGAAAGCCGGCGAGCCCTTCCACAGCTGAAGGTGCCTTTCTCGACCGCGATTGTCTATGGACAGACCCATTTCCGGGGTCTGTCCACTGTGTCCAATCATTTTGGGCAAAGAGCCCCTCCTGGTCGCCCAAGGCGAATTAACTGCATCGTTGCAGTATTGTCTTAACTTTTCCCAGTACTGGCGCCGTAGGTTTTCCGGAGTTCCCCTTTGAGTATCTTGCCTGAACCGGTCTTGGGAAGCTCTGAAACGAAGCTCATAAGCCGAGGCACCTTGAACGGTGCCAGCCGTTCGCGGCAGTACGTGATCAGTTCTTGCTCGCTGAGCTCTGTTCCGGGTTTCAAGGCTACAACGACTTTAGGGACCTCGCCCCATTTTTCGTCCGGGAAAGCAATTACTGCGCATTCCAAAACATGGGGGTGGGTGTAAATTACATTCTCGATTTCAACCGATGCAATGTTTTCACCTCCACTGATAATAATATCTTTGGCTCGATCCACGATGAGGATGTAACCCTCAGCGTCTACGGTAGCCAGGTCTCCAGTATAGAAATACCCGTCACGGAACGCCTTGGCGGTCTCTTCGGGAAGCTTCCAGTATCCTTTTGTCACGTTGTCTCCTCGAGCGACGATTTCGCCAACGGTTTTGCCGTCCCACGGCACATCGTTGCCGGCGGTGTCGATCACCCTGAGATCCACCCCGACCACCTCAAGGCCGGTTCGCGTCAGGTAGTTCATCTTGGCATCGTCGGTCTCCTTCGCGAGGGTGTCTTTGATGGTACCAACCGTTAAGAGAGGACTGGTTTCTGTAAGTCCATAACCGGATATGTACCGACAGCCCAACCGCTGCATCATTCTCTGGGCGTTTGCCGGAGACATCGGAGCGCCACCCACCATGATCCACTGGAGCGAGGAAAGATCGTATCGATCTATGTCCGGTTCGTTGAGAATGAAATTGATCATGGTGGGGACCATCATACAGCAGGTAATACCTTCCTTCTGGATGGTCTCCAGAACCGCCTTCGGGTTGAACTGACGCTGCATGATGTGCTGACCGCCCTGATATGTGACCGACCAGGCAAAGAACGCATCGGCCAAATGGAACAGTGGTGCTATGTGATGCCAGACCGTGGCGTCTTCAAGCTTGAAGGAAATGATCGTGGTCAGGGCATTTGCATAAATATTCCGATGAGTGAGAATGACTCCTTTGGGCCGGCCCGTCGTGCCACTCGTATAGTAAAGGTTCAGCATATCGTTTTCATCCGCAGGTTCATAATGGACGACATCACTGGATGCATCGGCCAGAAAATCCTCGTACCCACCCGTGATCCATTCCTCATCCGCTACGCCGTCACAGATTATATAATGCTTGACGGTCATCGCCGCGTGCCGCACCTTCTCGACGATCGGCTTGTAATCGGCATGAAAGACTAATGCTTCGGCTTCGGCATCGTTCAGGATGTAGATGTACTCCTCAACGGAAAGGCGTGTATTCAGCGGAAGAAGCGCTTTGTCCGATTGGGCCATCCCAAAGTACATCTCCATGTAACGATGGGTATTGTAATCCAAAATGGCCACCCGGCCTTGCGGGGAGACTCCCAAATCCAATGCGGCGTGAGTTGCTCTGTTAACCCGTTCCTGAAGTTCCAGATAGGTCAGTCGCAAGTCCCCGTCCACCACCGCAATCTTATGAGGATAGAGCTTTACCGCTCGTTTTAGAATCCTAATCGGCGACATAGGCACGTGCATATTCTCCTCCATGTCAAAGTCAGTTGATCGGTATATTTGCTCGCAGCCGAGACTTACGACGCACTGTATCATAAGATTTCCGGAGGCGCCAATCACCATTCTCTGTAGGGGTATCCATTCAGTTGCGAGTGGGAAAAGATCGTCATTGCGAGCGTAGCGAAGCAGTCTAGCCCTTGTACGCATTCGCCACAAGATTCATGAGATTGCAGGGCTGGGGGCTCTCCTGAGCGAAGTGATGAGACGGCTCTGCGTCGTCCGCAGCGAAGGAGTGCCCCCAGGCTGTGCCCAGAATCGAGTCACCTGTAAAAAAGCGTATCCGTAATAAGTCTCGAGATTGCTTGGTCGTTTCACTCCTCGCAATGACAGAGGATAGGCACTTCTCGCAAGTAACTGATACCAATGCGCTTTCAAAAGAGTAACATTGAAGGGCTGGTTCACGGCCTGTCCTGCCAGATCTCCTCCGCTACGAACGGAGCGGCCTGACTTCGCTTCGGAGACCCGCCAGGACAGGCTTCATCCATCGTCACTTGTTTGGTAGCGCATTGGTATGAAGCGTTACCGGTACGGAATTGTTCACTTACCAGGCATTTCGGAATTCAGTAGTCTGTGGGTGTCTTGGGAGTGCAGCCCTGCACTGCCGATCCGAGGGGCGGAGAGGATGGTTACGGTGGAACCTTTCCCCGATCGAGAAACTATCCTTCGTCCAACACCTTACGAATAGTTATGGCAAGATGATCGATTGCGTAGGGCTTCATCACTATCTCACGAATCCCCATCTCCCTTGAGAGGGGGCCGTCAGCCAATTCACTGAACCCTGAACACAAAATGACCGGAACGTCGGGCCTGACGGCCACAAGTTCCCGAGCGAGGTCTTTGCCCGTGAGATCCGGCATGGTCATGTCAGTGATGACCAGATCAAATGCGTCGGGTCGGGCTCGAAAAGTCGCAAGGGCTTCGAGGCTGCCGGTTTTAGCAGTCACACCGTAGCCGAGTACTTCGAGCATTTCCTTACCCAAATCAACAAGAACGTTTTCGTCGTCGACGAAAAGGACCCGTTCACAGCCGACAGGCAGAGCATCCACAGGCTCAACTCCTGGAGCAATTTCTTCCTCAATCAGGGGTAGAAAGACGCTAAACGTAGTTCCCTGTCCGGGCTCGCTGTGCATAGTGATCGCTCCTCCATGGCTCTTAACTATGCCTTGGACTACTGCAAGTCCCAAACCGGTTCCTTCCCCGGGCCCCTTGGTGGTGAAGTAGGGATCGAAGATCCGTTCGCTGATCGACGTATCCATGCCGTGCCCCGTATCCGATACCGTCAGGCACAGGTAAGGCCCGGGCTTCAAGCCGGGACACGGGGAGAAGAATGGGGCCCCTACGGGACCGCAGGACAACCCCACGGTTAACACACCTCCGTTGGCTCGCATCGCGTGCGCCGCGTTCGTGCACAGATTCATCACCACCTGATGAATCTGTGTCGGATCGGTGAGAACCATACCTCCTTCCGGAAGCGCCTCAATCTCTCGACGAATCTCGATGGTGGAGGGCAGTGAGGACCGCAGGAGCTTGAGTGCCTCCTTCACAATGGGCCCCACCGACATCGGTCTTCGCTCTTGTTCGGTATGCCGGCTAAATGTAAGAATCTGCGCCACCAGGTCTGTCGCTCTGGCGGTCGCCACTCGCACTTGATCCAAGTAACGCCTTACTGAACCACCTTCCGGGGATTTGCCGTGAGCCAGTTCGGTATATCCCGAAATGGCCATCAGGATATTGTTGAAGTCATGAGCGATGCCCCCGGCCAGCGTGCCTATTGCCTCCATCTTTTGAGCCTGTCGAAGTTCCTTTTCCAGTTTCACTTCGTGAGTAATATCCCGGTGAATGCTCACGTAATTGATGACCGTGCTCGAATTGTCCCGAACGGGAGAAGTTGTGACTTCGGCCTCATAGAACGTGCCGTCCTTCCTTCTGTTCAGGACGCGGCCTGTCCACACGTTACCACTGGCGAGGCTATCTTCCACCGCTTTGTATGGGGCTCCATCGTGCTTGTTGTTCTCAAAAATACGGCTATGCCGACCGATAATTTCGTTCCCTCCGTAGCCGGTAATGCGTTCGAATGCCGGGTTCACATATTCAATGATCCAATCCTTGTCGGTAACGACAAACCCTTCCGCTGCCTGCGCAATGGCCGTAACCAGTCGCATGCGCTCTTCTTCGCCCTTCTTGCGCTCGGTTATGTCGAGCATCGCAGCAAGAGTCTGCTTTGCCCCAGGCAACAATGCAACGGTTATAACAACATCCTTCAGGTTGCCTTCCCGGCCGATCAATTGAAATTCGTAGGTTTTTGGAGCGGCCCGCTCATCGATTCGGCGCAAGCGATGGTATTCTTGCATCCGCTCTAAGTCTTCCGGTCTTGCCACGAAATCCGTCCACTTCTTCCGGCCTTCCACTTCCGCTGCACTATAGCCACTTAGCTTTTCGAATTCCTTGTTGTTCATCGAAATCGTGGAGTCGTCTTCAATAAAGATCAATGCTGTTCCGCTGTTCTCAAAAATGATCCGATACTTCTCCTCGGATTCCCGTAGGGCCGCCTCGGCTTTTATCCGGTCCGTTATGTCTTCAAGAGTCATCGTGCCCTGTCCTGTACCCAATTTCACAGGCGAAACATAGATCACTTTTTGAGCTCCATCCTTATACGTTATAGTGATAATTCTGGAGCCGGCCTCTCCTATGACATGACATTTCCAGCCGTCGATCCAGGTTGGCGCCCAGGGGTTTCCCTGTCACCAGGCCATGAACGAAGATTGCATCATTCATGGAATCTAAAATCGAACGATAGCCGGCCTCCGATTCCTGGAGAGCCGTTTCAGCTCGCCTCTTGTAGCGGATGTCATTTTGGGTCATCTTGTACAAAAGGAGAAACGTCGCTCCCAAAAAGGGCCACAGCATCACAGCGACATGACCGGGACGATTCATAAAGTCGCCGGAAACGATCCGCATCGTGTTCAATAACACCAAGAAGTCATCTGCGTCCAGTATACTGTATCCAAAGAAAAGATTGCCTGCGAAAAGAAGCTCTCTAGTTTTGGACGAACCCCAAGTCTCTTTGTTGAGGCATGTCTCTGAATGTATGCCTTTGTCTGCACGTCGGATCCTCCTCATGGCCTTCTTTCGAAAAGTACCTCGCCACCTTCTTTAAAATGTCCCGTTCCATCTTGGCTATGGACAACTCTCGTTTGACATTCGCCAACTCCACCTCCAACTCGGTGAGCGACCTGTGAGATTTCCCGATCGCTCCAGCGATGCTTCTCTTGGCAGTCCTTACCCAGTTCTCCAGTGTGGATTTCGGTAGCGAAAGACGCGCAGACGCTTCTCCCGCGGATAGTCCGTCTTCTGTCACCACCCGCACCGCCTCTTCGCGAAACTCCGCCGAATATCGGGCGTGTGGCATCTTTTTCTTCTTCATCAAGATCCCTCCGTTATATCTCTCAGTGAAACTTTGGTGTCCTGCTTTTTCAACTGACCCATCTTGGAAACACGTTGCATTTTTGGCTTGAGGCGCACTTTTGACCATGACGCTCGCCCGGCCGTCAATTCCCGCAGAATACTCATCCCTGCCGTGTAACGTCCCGGTTTAACCCCGGAGTCTCGTGCTCGTAAGGAGAACCGGCGTGAGTCCAAGACTTCATGAATGGCCCAGCGTTGCCCCACAGACGCTACATTGGCGTGACAGTGCCCGTGGCCGCACATGTTCGCTGCACGGCCTGTCGTCCACGCTCTCCCCCTGCGTCGGTATGTGTTCGACTTTTGAGGGGTGGATATTACCGGATTCCTACGTGACCACAAGAAATCACAGGTGAGCAAGGCTTTGAGCTTCCGACTCACTTGACGTAGTATCCCGCACCCACGTAAAGATCCTCGTCCGGGACTCTCATGACGAAGGAGCGTTTTCTCGAGGGCTGACTCTCATTTGGTTTGACCCACGTGTATTCTACCCACCCCGATCCTTGGCTTTCTGCTACCTCCTTAAACTTCTGAAAGAACTTTTGACCGTTGCTGTCTGAGATGTTACCCATTGGCAGGCGCTTAATGGATTTATCGTGTGGATGCGCGTCCATAGCGTTCATGGATAGAGACAAAGCGAAAACATAGACTTCGCCCTTTACGAACGGCCCTGAGGGATCGTCAATCGCCAATAAAGTGGCTTTCACCCCTCGTTCTTTGCACATCGCAGCAGCCTTTTTCACGAGTGCCTCGCATTCGGAGGCATCGTCCGCGATCGCACGATCGCTGAAGATGAACACCAATCCTGCCACCATTGCCAGAGCAAGGAATTTTCTCATGAGCTTCTCCTGTACCGTCGAGAGTTAGTTGCCGTTCAAGCCTCGAATGCTTCAAAAGGGGTGGAAACTCAAAAAAGCCTGCAAGCAAATCTCGTCGTTCGCGTTTCAGGCGCATTCTACGCCCCGCGTACCATCCGTCTTGACTGACATGCCTTGATATCCTTCCAGGTCTTTCTGAAAGCCCGGAAGGACAAGGCTTGTGCTTACTCACCTGTAGGGCTCGGGTGCGGAAATCGACGACAAACCCTATTTCACGAGGTAATAACCGCAGCCCACCAAGAGATCCTCGCCCGACACTCTTTTGATGTATGTCTTCTTGAGTGTGGGCGACGTCTCGTTTACCCTGAGCCACCAATACTCGGACCAACCCTGGCCCTGTTCCTTGGCGACCTTTATGAAATCCTGAGTAACAAATTTTCCTTTCGCGTCCTGCAGCTCCCAGGCATCGCGTCCTCGCAGATCCTCCTGAACGGGGTGGGCCACGAACTGTCCTTTGAAATTAAGCACGAACACATACAGTGCGCCCTTTCTCAAGGGGCCCGCCGAGGCGCTGCAAACCTTGAGGGCCTGGTCTTTACCCTGTGTTTTGAAGATATCCAAGGCTTTGTCAACCAGACCTACTACAACTTGATCCTCCCCGTCGGCGTATGCCGGGCACGCCAGAAACATGATGACCAGAACGAACGCTAACTTCTTCATGGTAACCCCCCCTCGCTTGTTGAGCCAAGTTTTGTAAAACGAGTAGTTGTGTCCTCAGGCCGAGGACGGTGCATGTGCTTGCCGTAAGCGCCTACCTGAACCGAAACATCGTTTGGTTTTTCGCCCTACTGACTCACTTGTTCAATCCTTTTCCTGCAACGCTCCACCCTTTCCTCGCACGCGGGGCCTCTCGGTTCCTCCCCGGTGACTACAATCAGAGGATTGTGAGGTAATGCCGAATACGCCATTCGCATCCTACTTTTGGGAGGAAAGACCCTGACGTACACAATATTCTACAAACTGTTTAGCCTGGCTACTCTGGGTTTTCTGATCCCAATAGAATTTGAACGCCAGGATGATGGGATAGGACTTGTCTCTTAAGGTGTCTTCCGAAGGCTTCACCCCCGGAGAATGCTCATCCTGCTTCAGGCCTATGACCTTTATGCTTTGATGCGCAGCTAGTGCCTGGATAACGGGGGCAAGGCCGACAGGTAAGTCTGTCGCACCGGAACACACTTTAATGATTGAACTCCAGCTTTCCAGTATGGCCGTATTCGAGCCGTACGGCTGCTTGTCGAGCACTTTCTCCTGGAAGAAGTCCGTTGCACCAGACTCCGGAACTCTTCGGGCGAGACATCTTATGGGGGAGTCCGGTCCTCCCACCTGGTTCCAGTTCGTGTACTCTCCTGAAAATACTTTTTTGAGTTGAGACATGGAGAGGTCAGAGACAGTATTCTTGGGACTGGTTATGACTGCTATCCCCGAGTAGCCTACCAAACATTCCTGTAGTTGCATCCCCATGGTTTGCGCTTTTTTCTCTTCTTCCGAAGAGATGACACGACTGGCTATGGCAATGTCAGCATTCCTCTCAAGTAACGATTCGAATCCTTTTCCGGCACTGGATCCTGTAACCATGACGCGGGTGCCGGCGTTTGAGTCCATGAAAGACCTGGCCCAAAGCTGGACCTGATCCGATGATATGCCAGCGCCGTTGACTCTGACCGAAGTGCCGGGCGCGTCTTGTGAAAAGGCCGCAGTTGCTCCGGTCATTGCCAGGACTATTGCCAAACACATTGCTTTACTGGGGCAGTGCCTCACGACTTTTCTCCTTTTTTATGGGCGCCGAATCCCTGGCGCATGGACCGTCAAGAACGGTTTGCGTTACGTGCAAGGACACTGGTCAGCAGCCTATCTCTGCACCTCAGGCTGCGCTCCTACCACTGAATGGTGTATTCGCAAGTCGAGTCTCCTTTCCGAATGCATTTCGTCTGCTTGACTGTGCCGTGTGTGATGTGGCACATGCATAAAATGCCATCAAAGACTCCTTCGATTAAAGCACAGTTATATCCGGGGGATGGCGCTTCAACTATGATGCAGCGATCTTCCGACTGAAGAAACTTTCTCGGAACCACGTCGCTTCCCCTGTGGTAACGCAAGAAAACCTCGGCCTCCGATTTGAGTAGGTTAAGTGGAGTTCTCAGGCGTTTCGGGGAACCCTCTATTGCATCGACGGCAGGATATACATTTCGCCCGATCACCCTGATAGCTGCCCAGGCCACCAACGGGCTCTCGTAGCTCTCAACGGCACTAAAGAAGCCGTTAAGGACGTTTGTGTCATACCATCCCTCTGGTTCCAGCTCTCGAGGGCTCTTGCCAGTCACACGTCTTATGGCACCAATAGCTGCCGATCTGACTCCGTGCTTACTTGTCAACAGCTCAGCCGCCAAGGTGATGAACTTTCCTTTCACTTC
Source organism: Desulfomonilaceae bacterium (assembly GCA_035319325.1). Lineage (GTDB taxonomy): Bacteria > Desulfobacterota > Desulfomonilia > Desulfomonilales > Desulfomonilaceae > DATHCX01. The sequence goes on along the minus strand of DATHCX010000084.1, from coordinate 61,048 downwards.
AGCCATGGGGTCTCCTGCTCAGGGAATCGCCGTACCGACGGAAAAGGCTGTTCATCCATCGAATGCTGCCACGGTAGACCGAAATGCTTCTCACGGTTGCGTCTTACTGAAAGAAGAACCTGGGTCTGGCCCCCTGCATGTCTGATTTCACGGAAACTCTTTAGGAAAACGTCCTGCACTGGACTGGTGAAGAGCCCACAACCTCCACGATCGCGAGGTCTCATACGAAGGCGCTTTCAAAAAAGTGAATGTGAAGGGACTTTCTTTGTAGAGAATGTCCCTTCTTCCGGACTTCAACGCGAATCGAGCAAAGCCAATCTATTAGCTGGTGAGGATTGGTGCACATACTGTGCCATGTTGTGTAACTCAACAGGGAGCCAAATAGTAACTAAAATCAATGCACCGAAAAAGAGGAGGGAATGCGATGCGGGAAAGGCAGCGGGTTGATGTGACCCGTTCAAAGAAATTACCCTATGGTTTTATCTAGTTGTCATAGGGGGATGAATTAACCCGCTTGGGTCACCTTGACCCAAAAGCCCCAAGCTCTTCATGTGTTGCTTCAACGCGTCACGACTTATTCCCAAGAGGCGCGCTGCATCCACCCTTTTGCCGTGGGAGCGTTCAAGAGCCTGTTCTATAAGCGATTTCTTGAATTCTTGCACCATTTCGTTTAATGTGTTGCCCGTTGGATCGGCGACACTCCATGGCGAGTACTGCCCCAGTTTCTCTCCGATGTGCTCCATGTGAGAGGGTTTGATATTTTGACTGATCCCCGTGAAGAGAATGAGTGCGCGTTCTACCTCGTTACGCAGTTCCCTGACATTGCCTGGCCAATCATGACGGCGCAACTTTTCCAAGGTCATCTCATCGATGTCCGTGATTCCGGGCACCTGCAATTCAGCGGCGAGTTTGGTGGAGATCCGTCTGACCAAGACCGGGATATCCTCAAGCCTCTCACGGAGGGGCGGGACCCTTATGGTCAGTACGTTAATGCGGTAGTACAGATCCTTTCGGAAGTGCCTTTCTTGTACTTCCCTGGCAAGGTCCCTGTTGGTGGCCATTATGAGCCTGGCGCTCACGGTGAGACTCTTTTCACCGCCCACCCGCGTGAAGGATCTCGTGTCGAGAAAGCTGAGGAGCTTGGCCTGAAGCGGTAACGCAAGCTCGCCGATCTCATTCAGCAGTATCGTACCGCCTTCCGCCAGTTCCAAGAGCCCTCTCTTTTGCCGGTCTGCACCGGTAAACGCTCCTCTCTCGTGTCCGAACAATTCGGATTCCGCCAGCTCCTGGGGCACGGCCGCGCAGTTTATAGCAAAGAACGGCCCTCCCGAGCGCCGAGAATGCTCGTGAATATATCTTGCCACAACGTCTTTGCCGCTACCGCTTTCGCCCGTCAGGAGTACCAGGCTGTCAGTCTTTGCTGCGAGTCGAGCCAGGCTCAGAGTCGAACGCATGGCAGGTGACGGATATTCTTCATCATAGACTCTATTCTCAGTCAGAATGTTTTTTCGTTCCGTTATGTTGTGGGCTATGCCTCCGATACCGAAGATTTCTCCCGTCGCATTGTGCAGAGGGACTTTGACCAGAAGAAGCGTTACCGGAATGCCGTTCATGGGCACAGTGTGCTCCCGTTCAATTATTTGACCCATCAGGACCCGAGAATCCACCTCTTGCAGTTTCTCGGCAATCTCCGGGCCGAACACTTCTTCGTCTGTTTTGCCGATCACCTCCGATGCCGGGAGTTCCAGGAAATTCGCAAACGCGGGGTTAACCATGCTGTACATTCCCGACCGATCCTTAATAAAAACGCAATCTCGGCTGGACTCGAAGATGGCCCTGAAACGTTCTTCACTTTCTCGAAGCCTGTCCTCAGCAAGCATCCGCTCGGTGACATCCCGGGTGCTAATCACGGCCCCCGTGAAAGCTCCCTCTGCGTCAAACAAGAAGCTGCCCGTTGAACGCAACCATTTGTAGCTGCCATCGGCATGCCGGTAACGTAACTCCACTTCCCTGTCCGCTCCGGTTCGAACGCCGTCTTGATATTCGGCCTTCACTCGGTCCTGGTCGTCCGGATGAATGCGGGCAAAAACAGACTCGCCGAGCAAGTCCTGCGGTTCATATCCCAGTACCCGCTCGTAGGAGGGGCTGATGTAGCGGTACGTGGCTCGGGCATCGGTCTCGCACACGAGGTCGTGCACGTTCTCAGTGATGCAGCGGAATCTGGACTCGCTCTCGGCCAGAGCTTCCTCTGCCTCCATTTTCTCCGTGATGTCTCTTGCGAGGCCGCGAAATCCACACGCCCGACCATCTGAATCCTGCCTCAGAGCAAGTGGAGTCTCCATGATTCTTCGAGCGCCATCTTTCCGTATGATCACCCAATTGGACAGATTCACGGGCATCCCCGTCCTGTACACCGAATTGGTCTGCTCATACACTTTCTTGGCAGTCTCTTTGTCCGTGTAGGTCCGGTAATTCATGCCGTTCAGCTCTTCTCTTGCATAGCCCAGAATGCCAACCATGGCATCGTTGAACAGTGTCATGTTACCTTCGAGGTCAACCTCGAAATATCCCTCCGGCATGATTTCAATGATGGTTCTGTATTTTTCCTCACTTTGCCGCAGAGCTTCCTGGGCACACTTGAGTTCGGTCACGTGTTCCTCGAGTTGCTCCGCGCGTCTTCGCGCAAGTTCATAGAGCCTGGCATTTCTGATGCCGACCGCGACTTGAGCACAAATGGCTTCCAAGAAAAGGGATCGAGCGGAAAAATCACGTTCGATCCGAGAACCAAGACCCAACACTCCCACCACCTCATGTTCGACAACCAGGGGCAATGCGGCAAAGGACCTCATACCTGCCTGCTGACATTCGGTGAGCGTGCATCGGGAGTCGGTCAGTATGTCCCAGACGTACAAGGGTTTCCCGTCCCCGGCAACCAATCTGCCGAGATATTCCCCCAGATGCTTCGTCACGAGTGATTTACGAGGAAGCTTTACGATCCCCGCGGCCTCCTCGTGCAGCACCAGCGAGTCTCCTTCAAGCAAGTAGACGAGCAGCACGTCCGGATCTACACTCGACATGATCTGATCGTGCATACACGCCAAAACCCAGCTCACTGAAAGGCTGGAAGTAACTTCCCGACTTACCGTGGCAATTGCCGTCAGTTCTTGGGTGCGGCGAGCGGTTTCCTCTGAGACGCGTTGTTCAAGCTCTTTTTGATATGTCTGACTTAGCTTCAAGAGTTTCTTTTCGTTGGTAAGGTCTTCCACAAGGGCCAGCACCAATCTGTCGTTGAGCATTCTGATGGATCGAAATGTGAGCCGACCCCATATTCTTGCTCCATCTACCTGCATATGCGACTGGCTAACTCTTGGTCTTCTGGACGAGAAAACGTCTTCCAAAGCGGACCGGATTCTCTCGGCATCTGCCGCGCCTGGAAAAAACTGAAAAAAAGAAGCACCCTGCATCTTGTCGTACTGTGAAGTAATCCTCGCACATGCCTGGTTCGCAACCAGTACAGTGTGGCGCTTGTCAATCAAGAAAGCGGGGATAGGGAGCGCTTGTATGACCTTGCCGAATGTCGTCGACCAGAAGCTGTCCCGGATGTCGAAGCTGCCGGAAGGCGTCAGATCATTGGTCAAAAGACCACCCAGATCGATGGACTGGGTAGGGGCCTCTTGCAGGCCCAAGGGCTTTGGTGTCTTCTCTTCATCGCAAAGATGAAAACTTGGCGGTTCCTTGTCTCTCATGCCCCCCCCCATAGTCGGACTCGGGAAATAATTCATTGAGACTCCATTCTCATGTGCTTCAGCGCCGTTCCTCACGCCACGGAACCCGGGCAGGACCTTCCGTCAAAATTTCCCGAATGACGATCAATCGTTTGAGGACATTGACTGGCCTGGAGGCCGCGACATTCATACCCGAATCGGTCATGTTCCGAGAAGCCTGCGATGTTCTCCCCACCCATTTATAGTGCTGCGCATTGGGAATGCTTCTCCCAGCCGGGTGCACTTGGCTTCCGTCCGTTGCATGCTCGCATAGCGCAGCATCAAGGCAATTTTCCAGCCTCGACCCGGATGGATTTTGCAATTTATGTGCCGTCTTCAGTGCGAGACCGGCTATAAAAATAGCCAAGTTACCACCTGCCTGTTTGTCGATTCCGCTTGAACCGTACCGGCAACTCGTACCGACGTCGCTGTCAAGATTTATTGCAGGGTGTAAAATTTGCCGCGGGAGTCCCGATTGGTGATCCGACAAAGATTCAATGACCCGAAACCGATAAACCTTCGAACACATTCCAACGGAGTAACTGTCTCCGAAATCGGAGGACCAGCGGGCGGAGGTTATAGTAGTTCTGGAAAATTGTGTCGGATTTTCTCATAATTTCGGCCCGCATGCCGGTGGTCCAATCATATCATTGCGAGGAGCGGAGTGACGATGCAATCTCAGTGTTGGTCAATTGGAGATTGCTTCGGGTTTTGCCCTCGCAATGACAATCTTCCAATCTTTTCGCGTAATCAAAACCGACGTTGCTTTTGAGAATCCTTAGTCGTGTGGCATTCTCGTGAAGATGCTGAACAACTCCATACTAGAAGGGCTTCAACCCTCGGTCTTGTCTCGATACACGAGGATTGGACGTGTGGTCAGGCGAGCCAAGTTGAGGGCCTCATCGCTGATCAGCTTCAAGTACTTGGGACGTTTATGCCCGTAGGCTCCCAGGACGACCAGGTCGTGTCTGTTGACTGCCACCGCCTTCAGAATTTCCTCGACAAAGTCCCCTTTGGCCATTTTTGTGATAGGCTCGAAGTCTAAGCTCCGTAAAATCCGGGCGCCCTTTTGGAGAGAAGTTCTGGCGAACTCGTCGCTTTCGCCCTGTCCCGTCTCCTGGACGTGCAACAGGGTTATCTCGGCTTTTTTGGTTGCCAGGAACGGAGCGATGAATCGCAGGGCAGCCTCGTCGTAGGGCGAACCCCTGTACGCTGCAAGGACTCGACGGATTTCGCGGAATTGGCGGACAATCAGCACAGGCTGGTGGGCATAATGGAGGATCTTTGCGTGCACCGCTCCCAGGAGAAAACCTCTCAGAGAGGACTGTTCATGTGATCCGAGCACAACCAAGTCGTAGCCGTCAGAGTGGGCTACGTTAAGGATTTCGTCTGCCGGGTCCCCACCGGCCACCTGGAGGGTACAGGGGAGCTTGGACGCGAGGCATGGCTCGCACGCCTCGTGAAACATCTCTTCAACTCTTTGCATGTCACCCGCTATGGCCTCCTCCAAACCGTTTTTCGAGAAGAAAGGCGCATAGCTCTCCGCTACAATCTCACTGAGGTCCGGCCTCACGTGCAGCGCATCCACAGACGCGTCACAATCCTCCAACAAGTGACAAGCATAGCGAAGGCCGACAAACGTTTCAGGGTTCTTGTCAACGGCTACCAGTATTTTCATATGTTACAACCTCCTGTGCCCGGACGAGTGGAAGCGGTGTGACAGATGCACGTGTGAGGATCAACTCGGATCCAGGTCCGTGTGATGGCTCTCATCTCATGACCAGTACTGAACTCTGGCATTTGCTCACGAATCTGCCCACCCAGTCGCGCGAAAAGAACCGGCTGAGCAGGGATTTCTTTCCCACCCAAAGAGCAAGTAAATCGTCCCGGATTTCTTCGCCGATAAAACGCTCGAAGTCGGAAACGTCCGTGAGCCGGGTTTTTGTTTCCACCTGGCGGTCACCGTAGTAGTCCCCGATTTCAATGAGCCGGGTGTAAACAGTTTTATTCATGTCCCCGTTTTGGCTGAGTCCGATCAATTCGAGTTGAGCCCCGTGGATGGTGAGCATCTGGTTGATCATTTCCAGCGATTCTTGGCTGATATAGCCCTGGTCAAGACAGGCGAGTATCCTCGTGACAGGTTTGTCCTCCTTCACGAGCAGGACAGAACAATCGGAATCATTGACAACCTCCTGCGGCACGGGCCGGGATTCCGCCCAAACGCATCTGTCGCCTTTGGTACACCCGAGCACGATCAAGTCACTGCCATCTTCGCGGGCTTCCGCCAGAACTTCCGGCGCAGGGTTTCCCGTTCGCATTCGGACCCTGAAATCCTTCCTGGTTCCGCGTAATACTTTCGTTTCTTCCCAGCGTCCTTTTTCCAGTCGTATCCATTCGTACCTGCCGTCCTGCATCTCGTACGGCGATTCCCCCTTCTCCCAACCGGTCAGAAATGTCTCTCGGAAACCCCGCAGGGCTTCACTGACTGGGATATCCGACGGCCATACGGCGTCTTTCGCTGTATCTCTCGGAGACGAGGCAGGTTCGACGCCCAGAAGGGTGACATCAGCCCATGTGTTCTTGGCCAATTTCATCGTCTCTTTAAGGGCATATTCACTGTAAGGGTGTCGGTCGCCTGCAAAAAGAATTCTCATAACAGTCCCTCCGCTTTCAAAGGAAAGCCAGCAATAATGAGGTTTTCACGAGATTAAGCCACGCGAACTCCGGCCCATCTTTCTTCACGTGTCTCTCGACCGCTATGGCCACCAGACCGTGATCCTTTAAGACGTCGGCGGCGTAGCGCTCAGGGGTGGCAGGCAATCCGTCCTGTGCCTTGACCGCGCAACCCAACTGTTCCAGGATGCCTCGCGCTCGCTCTACCGCTTGACGAAGCGCGTCGCCGTCGGGTCCGGTGGCATCACCGGCCGGATAAGCGAGCGTCAAGGGCACAGGGCAGTTCTTCCACATCTTCCGGAAGAGCTCGCACAAGGCTTCGGTCCCTGCGACATCCAGGCAGAGAAGCAACACGTGGTTGATCTTCCTGAGGGTTCGTACGAGAACCGGCGTCGAAGGCAGCTTTTGGTAGAGCTTGGAGTGAAGTCTCTTGTAAAGATCACTTGCCGTCCAAGGGAAATGAACCCCTTCCACGTACAGGTCGAAATTCTCAAGATGTGCGATCTTGAGCAATTCTGCCTCCCTGTCGCCATAAATCACCCTTGGTTCCCCAAGCACGGGGCAGAAATCCTTCTCTGCACTGATAAGTTCAGAGATCTCCTCTTTGCCCTGTTCTATCATTTCTCTTTCCCAGGTTCGGCTCGCCCAGCCGGCGCCCATGGCTGAGTCATGGGGCGGCGACTCTTTCACGTAGACCGGATGGATTTCAATTTCCATCAAGCCACCCAATTGGCATGCGAACCGCACAGCCAGGCTTGAAGCAAGATCGACCTCAATTGACACCAACGTCTTGATCACGTCATATTCCTCCTTGTTGAGGATATGGGAACGACTTCCCCGTGCCCGATTGCACCACACCACACCTCAGTTCCTAGCGAGCCCGTATCTTGGCCTCGGCTCGGCTGACAACCTGATGGATCTCGCTCAACTTGAACGGCTTGGCGATGAAATCGAACACGCCTTTGTGGAACGACTCTTTGGCCGTCTCCATGGTGGCGAACCCTGTTATCACGATGACTTCGGTCCCGGGTGAGCGCCGTTTCGCCTCACTGAGGAGCTGCATGCCGTCGACGCCCTTCATTTTCAGGTCCGTAATGATGATGTCGTAGTCGACCTGCTTGATCTGTTCCATGGCTTCAGAACTTTGCGTAAAGGTATCGACTTCATAGCCCTGCTTTTCAAGCGCGGGTTTCAAACGCTTGCAGACAATGGCTTCATCGTCCAGTACCATGATTCTCAATTTATTCGCGGTCATTGTCTCCTCCTTACATGAGGGATTGTGCGAGGTAGGCGTGCCGGTCGAAAAACGCTTCCACAAAACGGGGAATGTCTTCATCACTTCGCAGCTGGATATCCAGTTGTCGGGTAAACCCGATAAGGACCCCGAGAACCCGCAGGCGTTCCTGGATTTCTTCTTTCGGAAGGTGCAGAAGGCGAGCCACGACCAAATCGCCTTTGGTGACGGCATTGAAGTGATAACTGGAGAGGATCCGGGCCAAGACTTGAGCCCTCCGTGAGCGCCGAGTGATATCGGTGACTCCTCCCACGAATCGAAAATAGATGTGGTTGCGTTGCGGTTCATCGTCCATTCTGGCGTCGATAAGGTTAAAGTGGTAGCCCAGACGGAGGTGAAGGTTCAGGTAGGTCTCGTTGATGACGGCCAGGTTGAACCCTGTTGCCGAGACTCCGCCTCCGGTGGCGTCCCAGTTTCTGGTGAGGCTCGCCATCAAACCCTTGAAGTCAACGTCGACGGGTTCGGTGCTCCAGGTGTCCCGGTGAGAAATGCCTTCCCACAATGCCCTCAGAGGCAGCGACCGGATGGCAGTAATATGCACTTTGTCGCCGACCGCCTCCTGGTCGATGCCGTTTCCCAAATCCAGAATTTTCAGACCGATGGGAACATCCGAAACCAGTGTCCAGACCTTGGTTCCTTTGAAACGGTGGAGGAACGCGGGAAGATCTATGAGTTCCTGGACGGCTTTTTCGTGGATAAATCTGACCATGTCGTGGACCGAGGTGCATCCTCCGGCCGTGAACTCCGGAGCTTGAGGATCGATAAGGTGAAGAGGCGCAATCCGTTTGAGAAGACGGCGTAAAAGACGGAACTCGGGAGATTCTTCGAACACCGTCGGTTGGAGGAGTTCGAACCGAAGCAACTCCTTGACTTCGCCGGAGTAAATCAGCCTGTGATAGGTGTCCAGGGTGATTTCCATTCCGTCATGGAGGACATCGGCAGCGCCGTCCACACTGACGAGAGCGGGCACGCGGAATTCTCTCGCGATTGTCGCCAGATGGCCGGCAGCGGAACCTCGCTCCGTAATGATAGCCGAGGCCTTGGGTACGACCTGTGCCAACCAGGGTGCAGTGTACCTGGCTACCAGCACGGCCCCTTCAGGGAAAGCGGACATGTCTTCGTTGCCATGCACGGTGTAGACGCGGCCGGAGCCCACTCCCGTATGAGCTACCACTCCCTTGTCCTTGATGAGTATCGGGTATGCGGAACACGCCTCGCAGAGGTCGTCGTCCTGTCGGTCAACGGTCTCGGGAATGAGCAGACGCCTGGATTGCAGGACCCAGCAGTTTCCCTGTTCGTCGACGGCCCATTCTATTTCTTGGGGCCGCTTGAAATATCGTTCCAGAGTGACGGCCCATGTTGCCAGAGTGTCTATGGTCTCCTCGGTAACGGAGGCCTGGTTCTGCATGGTCTCGTCAAGCGGCGCTTCTTCTTCTCCGCCACCTGAAGCCGGCCGCAGCAAGAAATCTTTTCCTGCTATTTCTCGTGATCTGATCCGGCGGGGCCGGTGTTTCTCCACGATGAACCGGTCGAGCGAGTCTTTCCCCTCGACAGCTGTTCGCCCCAGCCCGAATGAAGCGTAGATTGCCAGGCAATCCGGATCTGATTGCTCTGCATACACGGTCTGAATCACTCCGCTCGCTCGACTGTGGACCATCTCCTGGCAGAGTACGGACATAGCCGTCTCTTCGCCTATCATTCCCATCCGGAGGCGATAGGTGAGGGCTTCGGAGGAGAAAAGGCTTGCAAGCACCTTCTTGTATGCCTCCGGGACCTGTCCCGGCGCGACATTCAGGAAGCTTTCATGCAGCCCTGCAAAGGACAACTCCTCGTCTTCACCGTAGGCGCTGCTCCGGACTGCCCAGAAGGCCCGTGTCCGTTGCGCGTGCTTCGCGATCTGTCGGGCCACATCCTGCGGGATTATGCCTGCCAATATGCTGTAACGTATTTGACCGGCCGCCTTGCTCAGTTCCTCTTTGCCCGAAACCCAGGCCTCCAGCCGGGAATGTATGCGGTCCTCCAGATCGTTGTACTCAAGGAAGCGATGATAGGCCTTGCTTGTGATAACAAAGCCACGCGGCACCGGAATGAGGATCTTATGCAGAATTTCGGCCAGAGTATTGGCCTTTCCCCCGGTCAGCTCAGGGCTGTCCAAAGGCGCATCCTGCAATGAAACGATGAAAGGAGCGTCCGAAAGCATTAATCGGCCCCTGAGTTCTCCCTCAATGGGGAGAAAGACGCGATCGAGGCTCTCGTAGAGTGCGTTGTACCGATTCGACGCGATGAGGTTCAAACCCTTGACCATTCGCAGCAACAAGTCCTGCAGTTCACGGACTGTGTCAAAAAGATATTTCCGGTCGAAAATATAGTCGCCACCCGACTTCTCGCCAATATCCGCGATGAGTTCCATGGCCTTCTGGTGGTTCTGGAGCAATGCCTGGAACTGTTCAAAGACTTGCGGAAAAACCACGACGTCTCGTTTCCGAGAGAAGAGCCGGTTCGCGAATTCTTTGGCACGGGCCCACACTTCATAATCTCCTTGGCACCCGAATCGCCGGCATCAACAGGGCGACTCCGCTGTGCATGGCCGTCAATGGGAGCCTTTGCTTGTGAAGAGAATACCCATGACAAACCCGGTCACAATGGCTATCACGACTGCCGCCAAACCGTACAGCGCCGCGTGATGATAGGCCAGAGAAGCCAGGAATCCAGGTAGTCCTGTCATATCTATAGAGAATTCGGCGGATTGCCGCTCCAACAATTTTCCACTATTTAAGACAGACAGCACGACACGATAGTTTCCCGGTGCAATATTGCTCGGGAGCACAAACTCGCCTTCAACGGTTGTGTGATTCTCCGAGGCCCTCGTAGGTTTGAGCGACCGGGGAAAGAGGCCGTACAGGCCTTCGCTTTCCTTCAATCTGACAAACTGTTCGAAGAGAACCCCGACGCCATCTTCCGGGATCGCTCCCGAGAATGCCATCCGCTTCTGCAGGGCCTCGTAACCCCACTGAGCTCCCGTGTCCGGATGCGACGCCAGATCGGGAGTGGTCTCAACCAGATACACCGACGGCGCTCCTTGAACCGTGACCTCTCCCACGCTCATCCATAGTCCGCCCCGGCGTCCCTGCCTGAGAAGACGATCGTCGTGCGTAGCGCCCTCGATCTCCACGATAGCTCCAGCCCCCTTGGGAATGTCCGCTGAGATAGTCACCAACGCTCCCCGGAAGGATTCCGAGACATGAAGTTTGTTCGGTTCCACGCGCAAGGCAGTACCCGCAGCAATCACGTAGTTGGGCGTGCTCACGGCTTGCAGGAACAGACCGAACAGCATGACCGTCCACACGTAAACCGTTCCGGCCCTCATCTTAATGCCCCCCTTTGTACGCCAGCATCACGTGGGGAGAAACAATCAAGCCCACCAACATCTGGACCATTACGAGCAGCACTACTGAGGCCAGGATTATCTTCAGTTGATCTCCCTTGAGTCTTCTGCTCAACCGAGCGCCGAACTGGGCGCCGACCGTCGAGCCGAGCAGTAACAGGATTGCCAGGATGATGTCCACGGTGTGATTTGTCACAGCCTGCATGATGGTGACGTTGATGCACGTAAACAGTATTTGGAACAGACTCGTACCCACAACCACGTGCATCGGCATGCGCAGCATGTACACCATTACGGGGACCATGATGAACCCTCCGCCCACGCCCATGATTGCCGCAAGAATTCCGACGAAGACCCCCAGTATCAGCGGAAGCAAGGGGGAGAGCGTCACGCCCGACTTTGGGAACTCCATCTGCCAGGGAAGGGCACGAATCGCGCGTGCGTAAAGGGACGGTCGTGCCGATTCCACCGGTCTGGTTGCCGCCGGACTTTTTCTGAGATTCTGGAGACTTTCCAGGAACATGTAGAATCCCACCACGCCCAGCATCACCACGTACGTAATCTTGATGACGAAGTCAGCGTTGCCGAGACTGCGGAGAACTTTGATCAGCTGCACTCCGAAAGTTCCTCCCACCACTCCGCCGATCAGCAGCAGCAGCCCCATCTTGAAGTCAACGTTGCCCATGCGATAGTGGGCATACGTTGCCGAGGTGGAAGCAGCTACGATCTGATTGGAATCAGAAGCCGCCGCTACCACGGGCGGAATTCCGGCCATCATGAGCAACGGGGTCATGAGAAAGCCCCCACCCACTCCGAACAGCCCCGATAAAAACCCCACAAGCCCTCCGAGGCCGAGGAGGAGAAAAACATTCACGCTGTTCCCCGCAATCGGCAAATAAATGCTCCAACTCATGCTGAGGTCTCCCCTGCCGGAGTCCGAAGATAAAGATCGGAAACCCGCGTTATCTGTCCTGCCTTCTCTACGAGAAGGATTTCACCCTCGAATTCTTTTTGCAGGCCCTTGAGAGCGGCTGCAAACTTGGCCCCGTCTTTTCCCTCCTTCTGCTTGGGAGCGGACATGACGATGAATTGCACCGATGGCTGAGACCGGATAAATCGAATAATCTCCTCGAAAAAACGACCCAAGGCCACAAAGATTTCCAGGCCTACCGCCCTGTGTTGGCTCTCGGCCACCACTCTATCCATCCACGTGTCCCGGCGGGTCCCCACGTATCCGCGTGAAGCCTCCGGCACACTGCCTTTTCCGGGAGATGCGGGAGAAGATATGGCGATAAGAACCACCGAACACTCAATCCGGGCTGCCAACTCGATGCCGTAAAGAATCGAGGCGTGCGACTCTGAATTCATGTCCACCGCTACCAGTACCCTTTTGCCCATAGCACGGTCTCCAAGTGACCGGGTGCTTGAGCAAGTTCGATGCCAAGAGATACTGTAGTGAAATCGCAATGGAAATCGTTATCACCGGCAGGAGGGGAGCAGGCAGGTTTGTTTCACAATGAAAAGACGCCCTGGGAACGCGGCCGCAAACCATTGAACGACAGGGCAATCATGATGTTTCAAAATGGAATTTCACGTGGGATGAACGGAAGAGGTCGCCGTCCGGGGCTATACCGGTTCTCGAAAATTGTGTCGGATTTTCTCAGAATTCTGGCCTGGATGCCCGTTGGCCAATCATGTCATTGCGAGGAGCGGAGTGACGAAGCAATCTCGGTTTTGGCCGGTTTGAGATTGCTTCGGGCTTTGCCGTCGCAATGACAATCTTCCAATCTTTTCGCGTAATCAAAACCGACATTACTTTTGAGAATCCCTAAAACACCAGAGAGGGGCTCAGATCGGGCAGCCTTTGTTGCGGGGGCTGGACAGCCCGTATTTTTTCATTTTCCTCCACATCGTGGTTCGGGGGAGGTCCAGTATTTGTGCGGTCCGGCCTAGATCGTGACCCGTGTAGTCAAGCACCTTCTTGAGGTATTCTCGTTCCCGCTCCTCCAGGGTGGGCCATTTCCCGTACGTGGTCACCGAGTATTCACGGAGATCAGGAGGCAAGTCTTTGACCGTGAGCGTTTCTCCTTCAGCCAGGGCCACGGCTCTCTCGATGATGTTCTCCAGCTCTCTGACGTTCCCGGGATACGTGTAGGCCAACAGGATCTCCTCGGTCGCAGAATCCATACCGCAGATTCTTTTTGAAAACTTCCGGGAATACCTTGTCACAAAGTATCGGATCAGAATCGGAATATCCTGGGTGCGTTCCATGAGGTTGGGAAGCGCAATCTGAACCACGTTAAGACGAAAATACAAATCTTCCCGGAAACGCCCCTCTTGCACCGCTCTCTTGAGATCCTTATTCGTGGCTGCAATGAATCTGAGGTTGAGCTGAATGGGCTTGTTTGCGCCCACCCTCAAGATCTGTTTTTCCTGGATGACCCGCAACAGCTTTCCCTGCATCGACAAGGGCATATCTGCGATTTCATCCATGAAAACCGTGCCTTCGTGGGCGGTCTCAAGGATGCCTATTTTTGTGGCAATCGCACCGGTAAAGGCCCCGCGCTGGTAACCGAACAGTTCGCTGGCTATCAATTCTTCTGCAAAGCCGGCGCAGTTGAACGCCACGAAAGGGCTTTCTTTCCGCCTGCTCTCTCGATGGATTGATCGGGCGACCAATTCTTTGCCGGTGCCGCTGTCCCCTTGAATAAGGATATTGCAGTCGAGAGGTGCGACCTTGGCAATCATTCCGAAAACTGACTTCATGGTCGGGCTTATCCCGATCATCTCACCCCATCCGTCACCCGGTTCCAAGCGCGCTTTTAGCTCGCGATTCTCCTCCACAAGGCGTTTGCGTTCAAGTGCCCTGTAAGCAAGATGCCTGATCTCATCGAGCTTCACGGGCTTGGCAACGTAATGGAAAGCGCCGAGCTTCACCGCCTCGATGACTGAATCGATTGACGGGTAACCGGTGATGAGGATGACCTCGGTCTCCGAAAAACGGGACTTCACCTCCCTGAGTACCTCTATTCCGTTGACGCCCGGAAGCTTGACGTCCAGGAAGACAAGGTCCCACGGACAGGATTCCCGGGCACTGAGAAAATCCTCCCCCGAACCGTACAGTTCTACGCTGTAGCCCTCTTTGGTCAGCGCTCTATGGAGTCGAGTTCGGACAATGGATTCATCGTCAACGACGGCCACTCGCATGAAACTCTCCGTTTCGCTCCGGCTCACACTCCTGTTTTTCGCACGGGAGGACGATTGTGAACGTCGTACCAACTCCCCTCTCGCTGTGAACTTCGATGCTGCCCCCGTGTTTCTGGAGAATGCCATATGTAACCGAAAGACCTAATCCGGTGCCTTTGCCGACCTCCTTGGTCGTAAAAAAGGGATCGAAAATGTGTGGTATGTCTTCCGCGGGAATTCCTGCCCCTGTATCCCTCACTTCAATCGTGACCCAATCCCCGTCATCGGCATCCCAGGCTCTCGTGCTGAGCTTGCCGCCACCGGGCATAGCGTGGATCGCATTGATGAAGAGATTGAGAAACACTTGCTGCAGGCTCTTGTAGTCCCCGCAGACAACAGGGAGGTCTGACGGAACAGCGGTCTCTTCTTCCACACCGGACAGGAGCAACTGGTTACGAACCAGTCGCATGGTATCGTGAACCACGGCTGCTATTGAGACTGATACCATTTCAGGTCGCTCGGACCTGGAGAAGTCCAGGAGATTCTTGATTATCTCGGATGCTCTCTCGGATTGAACGAGGATATCCTGAATCATCCCAAGGGTTTCATGGGGGTCCAATTCATTGAAATCTTCTTTGAGACACTCTGCAGTGAGAACGATGTTGTTGACCGGATTGTTCAACTCATGTGCTATCCCCGACGTGAAGGTCCCGATGGCCGAGATCTTCCTCGCCTGGACCAACTGCTCCTGATGCTCTTCCAACTCCTGGATCATCCTATTGAATGCTCGAAAGAGGGGAACGAACTCCTCCGATTGAGACTGCTCCTCGGGGATCGGTGTAAAATCCCCTTGCGCGATTTTCTCCATGGCCTGTTGCATCTGGACCAACGGCCGAGTCAATAGTCGCGAGATGTAGATAGCTACAAAGACTCCAAGAACTCCAAAAAAAAGCATGGAAATGGTAAAAAGATAGAGCGCACGGAGAAACAGCCGGTCAATCTTCAACCGCTCTTCCTTGGCCCATCCCGTGCCGATATCGATCAGCTCCTGACCTATAGTTCGCAGCGATTCTTCAGCTCCGGACGCGGAGGGGATCTCGTCTCCCGCATGAGGCTGCGAGAGCGTGGACTGAATCCCGGTCAATGTTTCCTTGTATTTGGCCAGGGTCCTTAAAAAAGGCGTCCTGTGGTCTTCCTTGGTCAACCTCAGGATGTCTTGCTCATGTCTGGAATAGAGAATTTCGACCCGGTTTGCGTAAGACAGGGCCTCATCCAGACTGCTCTGGTGCTTATAGAGGAAGAAGTTCTTCTCGAAGCGGCGAACTTCCAGAATGTTATTCACAATGTCGTCTGCCACTTCCACCAGGCGTAACCTGCGGCCGATTTCCCGATGGACCTGAAAACTGAGGACCGCAAAAACGAGCACCGACATAAAGCAAAAAAGGAATGCGAGAATAATCTTGCGGCGAATTTTGAACGTGGCCTTCTTCATTGAAGAAGTCTTTCCCGTGACTGGAATCCTTGTCTTACGCGTCGGGCCGAATTCATAGTGTCCGTGACACTTGACGGCCAGGGGATGCTACCAGAAAGCAGCCCGTCAATCAACGCCAGCGGATCCCTGTTGTCCCTGCCGAGATCTGGTCCAGGTTCCGGGTGTGGCGACATTTTACCAAATTCGCCCATCGTAACTCGAAGTACTTATGCTGTCCCCGAATTTTCCCGGATTTTCATATGGCCTCGCTTCGAAAAGACCATGTGTGTCCGCTGATAGTATGCTGCGTGTTTTGGCAAAAGAAAATCGAAAATTCTCCCAATGATCCGGGTTATCGTCAGATATTTGGTACCCATTCAATTACGGGTGGGAAAAGCCTGTTATTGCGAGCGCAGCGAAGCAATCTCTCCCTTTAAGTATCGAGATTGCTTCGTCGTTTCACTCCTCGCAATGACAGAGGTTAGGCCCTTCCATCGGGCAACCGAACGATTACAAATTTGGTTCGCTCTGGTTCTTTTCGGCCCCTCCCTCGGCATCATGCGTTTCCGCAAAAGGACAGAGGGGACAGCGCGTAAACCTTTTCAGGCACTTTTTGTCGAAGTTTCCCCGATGGCAGGACCCACCGTTCGAGGGGATGGTTCTCTACAGCTCAGACGCGGGTTGAAACGCGTGCGATTTGTCACAGCTCGGTGGCAATGCCGCGTATTTTGTGCTAAATTGTTTATTATAGGCCATCAAGATGCCCCAAGAGGGGATTGCGTTTTTGTGACCCGGTGTGCAACCGGTGCCAACTCTGCCGGCTAGCTAAAGATCAAGAAATATACGGGATGATTGAATACATTGACAAATCAGCACGAACGACAGGATTCCGAGCAACTCGCAGCGAGGCTTGCCCAGGTTGAGGCGGAGGCGAAAAAGACTCAAGAGCTTCTTCAAGGCATTCTCAACGCTATAGATTCCTCTGCAGACGCAATCATTATTTACGACCTGGACGGCAATGCACGGTATGTGAGCGATTCGTTTACCCGGCTGTTCGGGTGGACTAGAGAGGAGGTTTTGGGCAAACGAATCCCATTCGTACCGGAAGGCGAAGAGGAGATCTCGCTTGACCGCATCAGGCGCCTGATCCACGACGGAAAAGCAACGAGCGGGTTCGAGACGAAGAGGATCAAGAAGGATGGGAACGTCCTGGATGTGAACATCAGTTCCTCACGCTACCTTGACCATCAAGGGCAACCACTGGGGATTCTGGTTATTCTTCGCGACATAACCGCGTGGAAATCTATGCAGAGGGCCAGGCAACGGGCAATGAACCATCTTTCTCATGAACTGACCACCCCGCTCGCGATTATAGATGCTTCGCTTCCAAAGCTGATGAGACACGATGTGTCACCCGAAGAACGACAAAAAAGCCTTGACAGGATCAGAAGGAACCTGAGGCGATTGACCGAAGTTCAGCGGATCGTCGGGCAGATCGTTGGGCCCAGTAAGTACCAGCCCCGACCCTTTCCCACTATTCCGTTTGTCCTGGATATCCTGGATACGCTTCGGAAGCGGAGTTCGACTCGTTCGGTGGCGCTGCTTCACAGGCTCCAACCGGTAGATGCATCCGTGATAGATCCGGATGTGCTCAAAAAGATTCTGCAAACGCTGGTGAAGAACGCGATTGAGAATACACCGGACGGAGGAACGGTAACCGTCACTCTGGAGGAAACTCCCTCGGGGCCCCTATTGCATGTGGAAGATCGCGGGGTAGGCATCCTCCGTGAGGATCGGCCTTTCATTCTTGAGGCATTCCATCACACGCAGGATACGGAGCACTACTCCACAAAGAAACCGTTTGATTTCAACGCGGGCGGTAAGGGACTGGAACTTGTACAACTGAAAATGCTTGCTGACGAAGGATGTATTGACATTGGGTTCGACACTACCAGATGCCTGTACCTGCCCAGCCACCGAGAACGATGTCCAGGAAGCATCTCTCTGTGTGAACACGTCAATGACGAGCGCGGATGCAGGAAATCAGGGGGTAGCACCTTCTCCATCCTGTTTAAGGGACCTCAAGCCGGCTGCACGTAAGACGATTTTCACGCAAGAGCACTGCGGGCCGCGGTTCACCCGGCAGCCTCTTCCTTTTGGCCGGAAGAAGCCCCGAGAAATGTCTCCTCAGTGCTTCATCACCTTTTCAAAGCCAATGTCAAGACAAACCGGAGCGTTTTTGGGGCGTTGCACCCAAGAGTGTTGACGAAGTTACATTTGAGGAGGATTCCGTGAACGAGCAGTTGAACGATGAGCTTGATGATACTCGTACAAACTCAGTTGACCGGAGGTCGTTCCTTATAGGGTTGGGGATAGGGGCCGTTGGCATCACGGCCGGGAGTTCGATGGCGCCCTCGGAGTCTTTCTGCTCAGAAACAGCCCCAACGGCAAAGGGAGTAAAGGTCCACCATGAGTGGGACTCGCTGAAAGAAGTTGTCGTAGGGTACCCTTTCTTCAAAATTGGTAAATCAATACCCAGACAGACGCTAAATGACCTGCCAACAGGAACGTATGAATGGGCTATGGAGTTATGCCGAAGACATCACGGGAAAACCTTGACAGATGCGGAACCCAAACTGCAAGAACAGATTGTACGGCAAATAGACGGAGCAATTTCCATCCTGAGAAAGCACGGGGTAAAGGTTCATCAGGTCAAGCCCTGGGAACCGGAAGAGGAATCATATCTGAGCCATCTTATAGATGGAGGTGTTTTGATGTTTCCGCGCGATCCAATGGTCGTCATCGGAGATGTCTTTATTGAAACCGCGACGTTACTTCCACCTCGGCGGAAAGAAAGGTTTCCTATTCGCAGGACCCTTGGAGAGCGCCTGGACTCTGTCAAGGTCCTTTCCATGCCGGAACCTCTGCCCATATGGAATAACGAGAAAGAAAAAGCACCAGCCGGGAATCAGCCTTTCCTCGAGGGGGGCGACACCTTCGTAATGGGGCGGGACATTTACGTGGGCAATTCTGGCAATGCATCTTCGACGCTGGGAATACAGTGGTTGCAGAAGGCGCTTGGCCCGGAATACAGAGTTCACGAAGTACCCCTCTCAAGAGGGTTTTTACACCTCGATTGCGCCCTGGCAACGCCGAGACGGGGACTCGCCCTCGTCTGCAGAGAGGCCTTTGTACAGGGATTGCCGGAATTTCTCAGGGACTGGGAGATCATTGATGTTTCATACGAAGACGCAAAAGAAAGGCTGGGCTGCAATGGGTTGATATTGGACGACAAGACTATTCTCATCGCAGAAGAATTACCGCATTTGGCAGATGGCCTCACAAAAGCCGGCCAGACGGTCATGACGACCCCTTTTTCGGCTGTGTACAAGTTTGGCGGCGCTTTCCGATGCTGGCATCATCCTCTCATTCGTGACAGCCAGTGAATTTTCTCATCCGCTTGAAGAGTGCCGGTTCTTCGTTTCATTGGTCGATAATAGAAGTTTCCGGGAGGGAGTTTGGTCGGGACACTCTTTACAAAGAGGGACTCCCAATCTTACTTGTATATGGCAGTTCTCAAAAATTCTGTCGGATTCGTTCATGACTTTCTCCCACATTTCGACAAGCCAATCATGTCATTGCGAGGAGTGGAATGACGAAGCAATCTCAGTGTTGGTTAGTTAGAGATTGCTTCGGGCTTCGCCCTCGCAATGACAGTCTTCGAATCCTTTCGCGTAATCAAAACCGACACTACTTTTGAGAATCATTCTATTAATCCGCTATTCACGTGTGATTCAGTCCCAGCCGTTTCATTTTTCTCCAGAGTGTTGTTTTGTTGATTCCGAGTTCACGGGCGGCTGCAGTCTTCTTGCCTACATTCCGGCTCAAGGCTTCGATGATTACGCGGGCTTCTATTTCTGCCAGAGTCAGCCCGGTGGGGAATCCGTCAGACGATCCAGTTAACATTTGCAACGACTCTGGAAGATGGCGCGGTTCTATGAGGCCGCCGCGGCAGAGTACAAAGGCGTGTTCAACGGCATTTTCCAGCTCCCTTATGTTGCCGGGCCAATCGTACCGCATGAACGCGGCTGCCGCCTCCTGGCACAGGCCACCGACGTCCTTTCCTTTGAGCAGGTTGAAGCGGTCCACGAAGTGTTGCGCGAGAATTGGAACATCTTCCTTCCGTTCCCTGAGTGGGGGAAGCGACAACTTGAACACTTGTATACGGTAATAGAGGTCTTCGCGAAACTCCCCTGCGTTTACCATCGCTTTCAGATCCCTGTTGGTCGCTGCCAGCACACGCACGTCCGCAGTAATCGGTTGGGTCCCGCCCAGGGGTTCGAAGACCTTGTGTTGAATCACCCTCAGAAGCCTGACCTGAAGCGCGGGCGTAATATCCCCGATCTCGTCCAAGACGATGGTGCCGCCGTCAGCTTGAGCGAAACGTCCGGGCTTGTCACGCCGTGCGTCGGTGAAGGCTCCTGCTTTGTATCCGAATAGTTCGGATTCCAAGAGGCTGTCGGGAATTGCTCCGCAATTGATGACAACCAGCGGTTTTTTGCGACGATGAGACAAATTGTGGATGGCCCGGGCGAGAAGCTCTTTGCCCGTGCCGCTTTCCCCTTCAATCAGGATGGTGCTCTCGCTCGTGGCTACGTCGGGCAGAATTGAGAAGATCTTTCTCATGAGACGGTTCTTGGAGATGATGTCCTCAAAAGAATAGGACTTTTGAACCTCTTTTCGCAGAGTTTCAACCAGCGTGAGATCGCGGAACGTTTCCACGCCACCCACGAGATTCCCCTCAGAGTCTTTCAACATGGATGTGCTCGCGCTTATGGGAATCCGCCGGCCGTCCGAGCGGATGATAAAGACGGCTCGATTGACGACAGGCTTGCCGGTACGGACGGTCTCTTTTAGCGCACAATCTCCCTCGCAGATCTCAGCCCGGAAAACCTCGCAACACGGCCGTCCGATAGCTTCGGCCACCGGCACACCGGTAATTTTCTCGGCAGCCCGGTTGAAGGAGGTGATCACGAAGCTTCGGTCAACGGTGAACACCCCATCCGCGATGGAGTTGAGAATCATCCTCATTTCTTCTGGTGTCATGTCTTTTGTGGTTTCTCTCATGGAATTCTATGCTCAGCCGGGTGCAGCGATTTTGGTAGACGATTATACCCTATTCAAAGGCGCACCTAAACCCTTCCGAATCGCAACGGACCATCCGAAGCAGAGAAAACGGAGTGTGAAAATGCCTCTACTCGGGCTCCAACTGCCAGTACGCGTGGGCCTTCTCGACCGCACGCCATGTAGTCTTCCTGTTGAGAATGAGGCTTCGTTTCATCTGGCACGGATCGTGCTCTACAGTTGCTCAGCAAATTCTTGCTCGGATTCACTCACACGTCGCTGCCTTGGATCCTCGCGGGTCCAGGGCTTGTCTTCAACCCAACCACCGGCCGGGAATCTCACTTCGGCGGATTGCCCGTCGACTTCAAAGCAGTTGCACCAGGCGGACAGGACAGCCGGTTCTCTCAGTGGTCAGCGACTCGCTCGAAACCGATCTCCCGGCCGAACGGTTCCCGCTCCGCCCGAAACAAGAGTCTACTCTTTCTTTGAACGCATAAAAAGGGTTTGTGAAAAGCCCCGGCTTCCTCATCTCCCACCTTATAACCACAGCCGGGGCTTTACTTTTGCACGGATTCGCGCACAAAGCGATTACTCTATCCATGACCGTGGAATGGAATCCGCTGGCGGGGTCCTCGCGAGCAGTTTACCCGTCGGAACGATACGAGGATTTGTGGCTGTATCCCATTCCCTCTAGGGATGATTCCCGGTCTCAAGCGTCGGTGTCAGAGTTGTAGGGGGAGATTCACAGGCGTGGCATCGTCCCTATGGAATCTGTTCCACACTATGGTGAACAACCAAGGCCGGACATGAAAACGAACCCGTCCATTGGACCCCAACCTTCACACCGCACGTTGGCCTGCATCCCGGCAATATACACTCAAGCCGATATGAGCGCACTCAGCGATCGCGTAATGAAAGCCTCGCTCAGGAAACCCGGCAAGTCCGGCTGGAAGCGGAAGACCTCTCTCATTGATAATTGTTGGACTAAAATCGAGACGATCACTTCGGAATGTCCCATCTATATAAATGGGACATTCGTTAAAATAGTGCCGCAAGCAGCCAAGTAGGGCATGTTAAGCGGTCCGCCGGGAAAAGAGATCTCGGAGAGAATGCTATGAAAACGCGTCAGGCGGCAAAGGTGAAATCGGATTCATTCGGTGATTTCGCCGAAGTTATGCAGACAGGCTGGAGGTCAAACTCCCGAGACGATTGCAAACAACAGCGTTTGAGCCTCGATAAAGACACCGTCAAGAACGGTTTGGGCCAACATGCCCTGAACCTCGTGAAATTGCTTCACGAAATTCTCGAACGTCAAGCTATTCGGCGCATGGAGGCAGGCGCCCTCACCGATCAGGAGATTGAAAGATTGGGAATAACGTTGACGATGCAGGCGCAGGAAATCGAGCGACTCCGCACCGAGTTTGGTTTGGCTGAGGAAGACTTGAATCTCGACTGCGGACCCAAAATCATGGAACAAAATCCATATGATCTGCTCGTTCCAAGAAACACCCCCCAAGAAGACTTAAACCGGACGCATGACTCTCACCCCATAATAGCGTGATGAAGTCAACCAAGACCATTGCTCCCGCGAACAACTGAAACCTCACTTGATAGGTATCCATTCAGGTACGGGTGGGAAGAGATCGTCATTGCGAGCGTAGCGAAGCAATCTCGCCTCTAAGTATCGAGATTGCTTCGTCGTTTCACTCCTCGCAATGACAGAATGTAGGCGCTTCCCCCGAGTAACTGAAGGATTACCTTGATAGAGCACAATAATCTTGACAAACACACATGAGTGAATTCTACTTGCTTATATATCATATACACAGGTTCCCGGTTGCTCCTGAGCTCGCAACCTGAACCCACAGCACGCCGGGGGAAAGAACGGCGCGGCTTACGGACCGACGAAACCGCCGTTCGGTTGGTACCACAAACGCACCTTTAATAGGACAGGTTATAAAATTCGGGTGGGTAGGCCGCGTGTTCACCTCCGACTGTAGATTCCAAAGCAGCCCTCTGACTGGTTTGCAAGCAAACAAGAGCTCGGGAAGAGGCATCCATCGCAGACAAGAACATGTGAAAACATTGTGGCGACGTTCGAAACCGTTCTCAAACCAATGGCGTAACGACAAGTTCGAACTTAAGAAAGTGAGGGCATACTATGAAGATTGTGAAGGGCTTTCCTGCAACGTCCCAGGATGATTACCAACTAAACGTGACCAACATCATCAGGCAAGCGACCCAGAGCTTCGGCGACCAGGAGATAGCAAGCCGCAAACATGACGGAACGATCTTCCGCTATACCTACCGGGATGCATACGATCGTATAGGCCGCCTGGCCAATGCCTTGACTGGACTCGGAATCAAAGTCGGGGACAGGGTCGGAGTGCTCGCTTGGAACACGCACGAGAACTACGAGATCTATTTCGGTGTTCCGGGGCTCGGCGCAGTCATGCTGCTGCTCAACCTTCGTCTGTCACCTCCAGATCTGAG
The DNA here is from genome assembly GCA_035319325.1 of Desulfomonilaceae bacterium. Taxonomy (GTDB): domain Bacteria; phylum Desulfobacterota; class Desulfomonilia; order Desulfomonilales; family Desulfomonilaceae; genus DATHCX01. The sequence continues at coordinate 37,658 of DATHCX010000084.1, read as the reverse complement.
CTATGTCGTCAATCACTCGGGGGCGTCCTTGATTATCGTGGACGAGCTTTTGGTACCGATTGCTCAGGCCATTGCTCCCCTGTGCCCGGGCGTAAAGGCTTACGTGGTCATAACCTCCAAGAGCACTGACGACTTCAGCGCCAAACTGTCCCCTGTTTATTCGTTCGAGGAACTCTTGGCCCAGGCATCTCCCGATTACAGCTGGCCCAATCTCGATGAGAAGTCGGCTTATGGCGCATGCTACACTACAGGTACCACGGGTCAGCCGAAGGGTGTCTACTATTCACATCGGAACGTGTATCTCCACAGTTGTGCCATCGCTTTGAGCGCGGAAATAAGTTTGAAGGACAGTTGTCTCCAGATCGTGCCTATGTTCCACGCCCTGGGCTGGGGCATGTGCCTGGCGGCAACCATGGCGGGCGCGCGGCAGGTCTTCTCAGGGATGTACACCCTGGACAGATTAGGAGGCCTTGCGGAACTCTTCGTCAAGGAGAACGTGACGGTGAGCGCGGGAGCCCCCGCCATCTTCATGCCATTGCTGGAATATATCCGGGGTTTGGAAGAGAAACCCGACCTGAGGGGGGTGAGACTGTTGTCGGGTGCTACGGAACCGCCGGTAGCGATGATGAAAGGCTTTGCCGACCTCACCGGCGCTGAGATCATTCATGCATACGGCGCCACGGAAACCACTCCGCTGGTGACCATTAACCGCATCAAGACCTGGATGGAGGAGAAGCTCACAGAGGAAGAAAAATGGGATCAGAAGCGAAAACAGGGCTACTGCGTGGTAGGTCTGGACCTCAAGGTAGTCGACCCCCTGGGCAAGGAAGTTCCTCACGATGGGAAGACCGCCGGTGAAGTCCTCATCCGGGGGCCGTGGATCGCTGGCTGCTATCATGCTTCCCCCGGGTCGGAAGCCCAGTTCACGGACGACCGTTACTGGCGCAGCGGCGATGTGGGGACAATTGACCCCGAGGGCTATGTCAAAATTACGGATCGGGTCAAGGACGTGATAAAGAGCGGCGGCGAGTGGATTTCTTCGGTGGACATGGAGAACGAAATCATGTCTCATCCGGGTGTACTGGAGGCGGTTGTGGTGGGAGTGGCCCATCCCAAATGGGAGGAAAGACCCTTGGCCCTTGTGATAGTTCGTCCGGGACACGAGGATAATGTCACGGCGGAAGAAATTCGGAGTCATCTGGCTAAAAAATTTGCCAAGTGGCAGCTTCCGGATACGGTCTTGTTTGTTGAATCGATTCCCAAGACGAGTGTGGGCAAAACCAATAAAAAGGTGATCAGGGAAACTCACAAAGACATTTACACCGATTAGAATCATAGAATGAAACGGTTCGCCGGTTTCGTTATGACGGTGGAGTCTTCCTCGAATCGAGGTTTTTCCGAAATAGGTGTGTTCCCCCAGTTCCACTAGAGGTCCAGGAGTCTGTCGGGCTGGCGGGTGCAGTCATTCGTAGTTTCCGATCGGCGATTTGGTAAAACTGTTGCAGTGCGCTCGTCCGGAGCGGCTGGAAGTGGAACAGGCCGCCAATCCATCCGGAAGAGACTTGAGGACTGTCCGGGTTTGTTCGTTCTGAACCTATTTTGGTTGGGCGTGGAGCCTTTTGAGGCTAACAGCAATACGAATAAGAACCGAATCGCTTTTCCCCGCGTCCGGCCCTCGTACAAGGAATTGATAAAAGCTCATGACCGGCATGATGATGCCAAGGAGACAGTCATGTCTGAAACTGAAGCCCTCATGAAAAGGCTCTCATTTCTTGATCGATACCTGACGTTGTGGATCTTCCTGGCGATGGCGGTGGGCGTGGGGACCGGATACTTTGTGCCTGGTGTGGAAACCGTTACAGGTTACTTCCAGGTTGGGACAACCAATGTCCCGATCGCCATCGGCTTGATCCTGATGATGTATCCGCCCTTGGCGAAAGTGAAGTATGAAGAATTGGGCGACGTGTTTCGCGATTGGAAGGTGCTGGGCCTTTCTCTGGTGCAGAACTGGGTTGTCGGTCCCATTCTCATGTTTTTTCTGGCGATTGTGTTTCTCCGGAATTACCCGGAATATATGGTCGGATTGATCATGATCGGGTTGGCTCGATGCATTGCCATGGTAATTGTCTGGAACGAGTTGGCCAAGGGCGATACGGAATATGCCGCCGGTTTGGTGGCCTTCAACAGTATTTTTCAAGTGTTTTTCTATAGTGTGTACGCCTGGTTCTTTATTACCGTCCTGCCTCCGCTCTTCGGGCTCAGCGGAAGCATCGTTCAAGTGAGCATGAGGCAGATCGCTGAGAGCGTATTCATCTACCTCGGGATTCCGTTCATCGCGGGAATGATCACCAGATTCACCTTGATCAAGAGCAAGGGCAAGGACTGGTATGAAATGGTATTCATTCCGAAGATCAGTCCTATCACGCTTATTGCGCTCCTGTTCACTATTGTGGTCATGTTCAGCCTGAAGGGTAATTTAATCGTTCAAATCCCTGCGGATGTAGTTCGCATAGCTATTCCCCTACTCATATATTTCGTTGTGATGTTCTTTGTCAGTTTCTGGATGGCGGCCAAGGTCAGCGGCGATTACTGCAAGTCGGCAACCCTGTCTTTCACTGCAGCCAGTAACAACTTTGAGTTGGCAATCGCTGTTGCGGTCTCCGTTTTCGGCATCAACTCGGGGGCAGCCTTTGCGGCTGTAATAGGTCCACTGGTGGAAGTGCCGGTCCTGATCCTCTTGGTTAATGTAGCCCTGTACTTCCAGAGACGTTTTTTTGCTTGTGAAATCGTAGGAGCAGGCACGGAGACTCGAAAAGACGCATCAGCTTCGCGCTGAGGGCAGGTAGGCCTCGCCGGAGCAAGAAGCGATCCCGCGGCCCCACACCACCGGGCTTGGTTCGGGTCAGGGGCGCCGGAGGCCGGTGACCGTTCCGCACAGCTCCGAAGTGGCAAGACGGCCGCATGATACGAATGCGCTATCAATAAAGCAAGATTGGGGGGACCCTCTTTTAGTAAAGAGTGTCCCGCCCAACCCCCCTCCCAGAAACATGCGCCGGCATCTCACTGATTCTCCGGTTGCTGTGCCGCGGGGTGCAGGTATATATCTCGTTGCGGCACGGCGAAGACGATCCCAGCCCTGTTGAATTCCGCAAGAATCGAGCGATTGACCTCGTGGAGCGCCCGTCCCCTCTGTTTGGATTCGTGGATCCAACACAGGAGGTCGAATTCGAGTCCCGACTCTCCAAATGCTCGGAATCGCACCTTCGGACCAGGTTCATCGGTCACCAGGGGATTTTCCCGTGCCACCTTCAAGAGAAGTGCTTCCACCTGGTCTGCGTCGGAGTTGTACGACACGGAGACTCGGGTACTTACCCGGAACTTCGGGTCAGGAGCGCTTTCGTTCACAATTTTCGAATTGGCCATGATAGCATTGGGAACAGAAACGAGAATATCATCCCTGGTGATGATCTTGGTGCTCCGCAGTCCGATGTGCACAACCTCTCCTCGCTCGCCGGAATTCAGCACTATGTAATCGCCTGTCCTGAAGGGCCTGTCGAGAAAGACATTAATGCCGCCGAAGAAGTTGGCCAAGGTGTCCTTGGCGGCCAAGGCGGCAACGATCCCCGCGAAACCTGCGGATGCGAGAAACGGCGTAAGATTAATACGCCAGACCGAGAGGACAGTGAGCGCACCCATGAGGCAGATAATGACCGTGCCGATGTTCTCCGTGAGGCGGAAAACCTCAGCGCCGTGAGGATGCGAAAGCCTGAGTCGTTCGCAGACTAGATACAGAATGCGACCCAGCGCGATAGCCCACATGATCGCCAGGCTCGTCTTGGCCGCTCCGGCAAGTGCAAAATCGGCTACCGGTGAAGGCATAAGCCACTGTATTTCCAGAAGGACGCCGAGTAGGGCGAGGGTTATCCACAACGGCCGAGTGATGATTTCGAAGAGCTGTCCCTGTATTCCCAGGCCTGACCACCGGCAAACGGCCAGTACCGCTCGATTTCCCAGAAAACGAACCACCCAGGCCGCGACGAGCGTGGCCACAGCAATGACCAGTGCGCCACGGATGAAAGATTCCGCCACAGTAATTCCCATGCGGGCCAGCAATTGGTTGATGATTTCCATCTGCTCCTCGTGTGGGCGGTACTCCGGCACCTCCGCTTTAGCCTCCGACCCGAAACCGCAAACAGAAAACGCACGGCAAAGAACTATCACATCCACTCTGCCCGCGGAAGCACTCTTGCGAGAAGGGGCCTGCCGCTCACCTCAGCTCTATGGGGTTTCTGAAAAGTTGTGTCGGCTTTGATTACGCGAAAGGATTCGAAGACTGTCATTGCGAGGGCGAAGCCCGAAGCAACCTCATACAAACCAAGACTGAGATTGCTTCGTCGTCCCAGTCCTCGCAATGACATGATTGGCTGATCGGAATGTGGGAGAGAGTCATGAACTAATCCGAGAGAATTTTCGAGAACTGCTCTAAAATGAATGCAGTAACAGGATATGCCACAATCAAACGAAGGACATGACACTGCAGCATACGCGGCAATCCTCTGGGCACATGCGGAACCATCCACAAGACCTGTGGATAACTCGCACCGAAGCCTGTGGATAAGTACTCCACTTAGTAAAAATCTCTCGAATTTTGTCAATGTGTCCCGAATCTGAGCAGCTCGTAACTGTCCGTTATTTAACTTCTTTGCTTAACTCCCCAATCTTCTTTGAACCGCTTTCTAACACAAGCCAGCACTGTCCCAAGTTATAAACAGGTGTTGATAGGATGGTTTTTCAGAAGACCTGAGAATGCAAGCAATCCTGGGCAGGCAGGGGAAAATGCAAGGAACTGGTTTGAAGGCCGCACGCGCGAGGTTAGACAACTGACTAATCATGGTGTTCCCTAGGTGCCCAGGGAAAGTGCTGAGACAGGAAAAACCGAACTGCACGGACCTCGTGATCCGCCGTTCAGAGTTTCGTCCTCGTTTCAGCAGAACCTCGACTTGTGATCTCACGCGGCCTCGAACAATGAAACGAATCCCAGGTTTCGCTTTATCTACCTGGTGCGGAACTCGGCATACCGGACTGACCCGGGCTGGTCGGCAGCATGCCTGGTTCACCTGTTTGACTGGATGGTTCAGAGCGTCGCGGCGTCTTCAAGGGCTTTCGCTGCTTCGCAGCAGTTCCGCACTCTTTTTCTTTAACTCTCTGCGCTTCTTTTTTCGTCTCGAACGGTCCGGCGATCGCGGCTGATGGCTCGCTTTTTGTTTTGACCACTTTACAGACGCCACGCTTATTTTTGATGACGAACCAGTTTCTTCCGGCCGCAAGTGCAAGCGATGAGGTCAAACAGAAAATTGCCACAGTGAATAGTGCCATGAGACGCTTGATTCTCATTTCTCCCTCCAAAATTAGAGTAATTACCAGTTCTTTTTATGGTAACGGCAGAAATAAAAAAGGCAATACCTTGAATGGCCGGAGTTCCCCTGAACCGTATAACTCAGTCCTGCAGCCAGATAATTTTCAGGCCTGTACATTTGAGAAAACTTATATTTAACGAACTGATACCAATGCGTTTTCAAATACATGAAATCGGGGAGGAACTTCTTGTAAGGCGTTCTTGCTTTTTTGAAAGCGCATTCGTATGAGCCTGCAAGACTGTAAGGATGCAGGCACGGGTTCTAAGTGCTCCGGCCAAGACAAGGATTCGGTACCAAATTTCATGACGTCAGGCGTGCAGCAGGGTGATCACTTGGTGCAGGTTTTCTGAAATCAGGTCGCACATTTTTGTCGGAGCAGATTGCTTCGCTCCGCTCGCAATGACACTGATTGGGACTGTCATTGCGAGGAGCGCGGCGACGAAGCAATCTCTCTTAGCCATGAAATCCGGCACCGAACTTACTAAAAGGAATACTTATGAGGTTGGTTTGCTAAGATAGCCTCCTGAAACAGGTGCGTCCTGTGATATACTCGATTCGGTTTCCATCACATGCTGGACGAAGGGACCTGTTTATGTTCAACCGAGTCATATTATCCGCGCTTCTCGTGGCGTCGCTTTTGGGAATTTGGCCAATAACCGTCTGCAGGGGCGATTTTAACAGAGAGGCTTGTGAAAGGGCTTGCCGGTCTCGGTACCTGGGGCCGGGAGTGTTCAAGGACATAGACGACGGCTCCGGTAATCAGCTCATGAGTCTCGATACCTGCATGCAAGAGTGCGATCGACAATTCTGGAAAGACTTTGACAAAAAGACCGGCGATAAGGAACGTGGCGGGCGACGTGGGACACAATAGAGTGCGCCGACTTTCTTCCAAAGATTTCAGTCATGAGTGGACTGCAGATTGGAGCTGTGAGAATCCGGTTTCGCGTGCTTTTGCCTTGCAAGGCCACCCTCAGTTCCGAGAACCAATCCTCCGTCTCCACAGAGGCGAACGAGAGTTATCCACAAGGAGAGACGGGGGCTTTTGGAGCGCCCAGGAGCCTTCTCGCCCCCGTGGTCGCCCTGCAGGAGCCTGGGCCGCAAGACCGCTGCATTATTAGGGATAACAGGTCCAATTCTTTGATTCATGACCCGCCGTGGTGCGAGAAGAAGAGGTCCGATTATGGTGGAGCGACGCATAGATGAAGTCATCCAGACGGTTGATGCTCTGGTGCAGGTGGAGAAAACGGTTGGAGAGTTTTACGGCAGTTGCTCGGAGGTTTTTACTCAAGACTCGGAATTCTGGTTGAAGCTTGCGCGCGACGAATTCTTACACGCAGACGTGCTTGTAAAACTGCATGAAATGATAACTCGCAAGCCCCACAAGTTTGGGCCTGGGAAACCATTTCCTATTGCTGCGCTCCGGACCTTCATTGCACAAGTGGATTCAGAGCGTGCGAAACTGATGGCGGGCACTTTGACCATGTATGATGCTCTCGTGGCTGCTCACCACATCGAAAGAACCATAATTGAATACAAATATCTTGAGGTCATAAAGACGGAAAAATCGGAGTACCTCGAGGCACTCGACAATCTGGCCGTGGCAACGGCCGAACATAGAAAAAGAATTAAAAAAAAGATGGACGAGTATAGAAAGAGCCTATCCATGCAGTGACGGGTGCGAAAAGGCTGTCATTGCGAGGGCAGCCTAGCAATCTCGGCCTGTAAGTATCCAGATTGCTTCGTCGTTTGACTCCTCGCAATAACAAGGGCCAGGCAGTTCCCCCAAGTAACTGATTGATTACGAAAGGCCGTTGACGTCCGGGAGTGAATCCTGATCGATACGTTTGATCATGCTGATCCACCGGGCCGGCCGGCACGCGAGTCGGAGGAAATATAGTGCCGACGGAAAGCACCATTTTCAATGCGCAGCAATAGCTGGTTCAGAAAAAGACCCGAATCAGGGGAGAACCACACTTGTGCCGGGTAGTCGTGAAAGCCGGACCCGATTTCAAGGTCTCACTTCTGCTGTCAACTCGTGTGTTGAGTCCCGCAGGGGCGCATACACATACCATAACAATATTTGACCGTGGATTTTGGCCCACGGTTCAGCTTGCGTTTTCATTTTGCGTTATGTAAAGTGCGGAGCGCGGCGAAAGGGAATGTGTACGTCGATAGTTTGTGCTCCGGGAATTTGACAGGGTGATGAAGAAACGAATGTTCTCAGCCCTTGCATGGGCACTCGTACTCACGACAATATTCGCTATGCTATTTTGCATTGAAATAGGACTGCGAACACTCGGCTTCGAGCCCTGGTTGCCTGACCGTTACAGGGGAAAGAGCGAGTGTGATTACAAGGAATCTGACATTGATCCTGCTGGAAAACCTGCCAATTATCGCCCTATGCTTGGACTTGCAAACCCTCCTGGAATTGTCAAAGCAACCCTGTGGGACGGCTATGTCTGGTATGCGACCAATCTCGACAACGGCCTCCGAATCACTCATCCGGTAGAAAGCTATGAGCATGAGCAATCTAAGCCTAAGAGCGAGATTTGGGTATTAGGTTGTTCTGTTACGTATGGCTTCGGGCTGCGAGACGATCAAACGTACCCATGGTTGTTGCAGTCTCATCTACCCCAATACGAGATACGTAATTGGGGTGCACTTGGTTATGGAACGTTGCACTCATTCATCCAGCTTCAAGAAGCGTTCAAGTCTGAAAAGAGACCTTTGGTAGTTGTCCTCGCCTATGCAAGTTTTCATGACGACCGAAACACCATGTTCAGACCTATGAGGAAAATCCGTTCATCCTGGGTTGGGCAGAATTGTTTTGTAGTTCCATATGCCAGGATTGGCCCGACGGGCGCTTTGCACGTACATGCACCTGAAGAGGTGTGTTATAACGAATTACCACTCATGAGGTATTCCGCTTTCATTCACATCCTGGAGCGGACCTACAACGCTGCCGATCGTTTTTTTCACACCGACCATTCTGTCTCGGTTACACGGGAGATATTCCGCCAAATCATAAGGCTCTGCCAACAAAATGAAGTTTGTCCGGTGGTTGCGGGCATAACGCAAGACCCTTCCACCGGGAATGTTCTAGCATTCTGCGAGAGCTTGGGCGCCAAAGTAATTGATATTTCAGTTGATGTCCGTCTCGCCGAGAACAGGCTTCTCCAAGATCCGCACCCGAGCGCCAAGGCACACGAACATTACGCAAGTGCACTGTATTCATTTCTCGTCCGGCATGCTTTGAATTGTCTTTAGAGACAGAGTGCTAGCGCTCCCGATCAGGAATAGTTCTCATCAAAGTCTCTTGTTTCAGTGTGATTTCCGGCCCTCGTGCGTCAAGCCGTGCTCAACGGGGATTAATACGGATTCGCTTTTTTACAGGTAACTCGATTCTGGGCGCAGGCTGGAGGCACTCCTTTGCTGCGGACGACGCAGAGCCGTCTCATCACTTCGCTCAGGAGAGCCCCCAGCCCTGCAATCTCACAAATCTTATTGCGAATACGTATAAGACGTTGGGCGGCGGCGTCTCTGATAATACGCAAGGGCGATAATGCCGCGGCCGAACGAGCTTTCACCGCGGTTATTCACAAGGAAGAAGCCCTTCTCGTGGCTGAGTGCCCCGAGATAGGCACCGTAATCCAAGGCTATCCTCTGAAGGAGACTGTCGCCAATCTGAGGCCACGGAACCATATCTTGAGAAACCTTTGCCTCCGGGAAGTTCCAGGTTTATCATGACACCTCTTGATGCGACATATGGTTGAACTGAGGCGAGTCACAAGAAAGGCGAGTTGTTCGCGGGTTCGAGCGTCAGGGTTTTGTGCAAATCAGGCAGGCAGGGAGTCATACCGCACAAAAAAACTGCCCGGAGCGGAGATCAGGCGTCGAATCCTTCCCCACCAATGCCGGTCATGTACCAGTTTTCGGGATTGGACACCAGGGAATCGGATTGGGACTGAAGATTCCTCATCTGGAAATTTGTGGAACCGATGCGTAGAAATCCCCACCGTCTAAGCAATTTGAACGTCTTTTTGATCAGAGGATTTTCACGATTGCCGATAAAAATCACCAATCCAGCGCGTGTCGACTTCAGGTCATCCAATATCCTCGCCAGTAAGACCTTCCCGGCATTTTCATGTTCAAAAGTGAAATCAGTCATATAGGCCCGAGTCTGAGAATTTGCATTGATGAACGCATATGCACGCAATTGCGTATCCTCGTACACAAAGTAAGATTTGTACTCAAATATGGGGTGATTGTAGATCCGCCACCGCAAGTACCGCTCATCGAGGTCGATATGGATCATATTTGGGTAACGGTCACGTAACCGTTGATACAGATCGTCCAAATCCTCTTGACGAAACAGGGCCGGTCTAATGGAAAAAATCGGAATTGAAGGTCGCGTAGCAGCTCGCAATATCGACCCGTACAACCAGAACAGGGGACGGGCCGCAATTCTCTTGATTCGTTGACTCAGGCTGCGCTTTTTCTTCGGCCGCGCCTTATCGGACGTGCCGCGGGTGGGCCGAAGCACTGCCCCGAGGCTGCAAATGGCATCAGGGTAAGCGCTAACCCCATGTCGCAAACTCGCTTTGTACGTCGGGCCATATCCCCACGCGCACTGAAACCCTTTCGACTTACATTCCGCTTCCAGAAGGTTGAAAATGTCTCTGCTGGCCTTTCCCCCTCGGTGATTTCTCACAACAAGAGCATTTTCGTATTTAGCGGACAAGATTCTTTCATCTCCAGCGCGTACGAAAACGGGTATTGCGCCCAGGGTGCCGATTATGTCACCATTTTCCGTTGCTGCGGAGAAAACCGATAGATCGGCGTAGATCCCCTTGTATTCCCAAATCCAGTGCTCCGGTTTGCGGTGGTCGCGAAAGAAATGGTTGTGAAATGAGACTATTCTGTCAGCCATTTCCCGGGACACCAAGAAAGTTTCCAATGGATTTCTGTCCTCCCTCGCTCACAACAGTTTTGTCACATCGCGATAATCGACAGTTCTGTTTGTGGTAAGGCCCCCGTGCCCGGTCTCCATCTCCAAGTACGGGGCTGGATTACCGGGCTGAACTTATGACAACCGGTATATTGGTTGATTCTGCTTTTACAGGTTCGCAAACCCTACTATATTGCTGCGCAGTAAGGCAGGCCGTCCGAAGCGCAGGGGACACCCGGCTGGTAGACGCATTCCTGATGCGCAGCACTGTACAAACAATTTGTTACGGAACCCCATCTGCTCAGTGTCACATTACGTGCAATTTTGTCTGCCTTCCGGACGCTGCCGGGTGACGGGATAGCTTCTGTAATCAGGCAAAGACGCCAACGGCAAGTCCCCAAAAACCCGGCAGCGCCAACACCGGCCTTACGGTGTAAAGAAACCGATATGTATTGGTTCAAGAGTACCTGACCGAACGTCCCCGGTCAAGCGTGATCCGGTAAGTGCCCCATTTGCCGAACGCACAAACCGGAAAACAAAACTAATTCCCTATCAAGATTTGACCAGAGGTACACGTAATCATTTCGTTACTCGGGCGATGTGCCTCGCCTCTGTCACTGTGGTGAGTTAAAAAACGAATAAAGGGAGATACTTAGATAGCTTTTCAAAAGTAAGGTCGGTTTTGATTACGCGAACAGATTGAAAGATTGTCATTGCGAGGGCCAAGCCCGAAGCAATCTCCAACTGACCAAGACTGAGATTGCTTCGTCGTTTGACTCCTCGCAATGACATGATTGCACGGACGGAATGTGGGCGAGAGTCGTGAACGAATCCGACAGAATTTTCGAGCACTGCTATAAAAGCTGGAATAGCGTGGCTTCGCTCGCGATGACAGCCTCTTGGCACGCGAAACTGCAGGCTTACGATCCCGAAGTGTTTCCTGTTTAAAGATCATGTGGAATGAGATATACTTTTTCGATAGTTCACTTGAGCCACGGTCTGCGTTCTCGATACCACCGAAAAGGAGGCATCAATGTCCAAGCAATTGATGGAGTTTTTCAACAAGCAGCCCAGACTGGGAACCCTTAGTACGGCTGACAAGACCGGTAAGGTGGATTCCGCATACTTTGGGTCACCACGAATGGTAGATGAGAAAACCATAGTCATGGGCTCGGGCGCCAACCGCACGCTAACGAACTTACGTGAAAACCCTAAGGCCGTGTTCTTGATCATGGAGCCTGGGAAAACCGTTCCCGAATGGAAAGGCGTGCGCATTTACGTGACCATGAAAGACTGCGAAACCGCAGGCCCTAAACTGGATCAGATACGAGCGGCCGTTGCCGAGAAGGTCGGCCAGGAATCCGCCAACAAGATGATCCATGCAGCCTTGACCTTTGAGATTCAGGAAGTAAGACCGCTTGCGGACTTTGGACAAAGCTGGGAGAAATCGATTTAGGTTCCGATTTTTGGATAAATATGCGATTGCGAGCCCCGTATCAGGCTGCAGACCGTGTACGCGGGGAACTCCGTTCAAGTTCGGCCCTTGCATCTCGGCCCTGAAATGTAAGGAAGAGGCTTCACGAAGGCTCTCCCGGTGGGAAGGACTACTTTGAAATCGGAGGAACCTTTGTGTCGGCTTTGTCGCGAGGTCATCACCTGGAGGACTTCTTGTTGCAAATCTCTGTTGAAGGCATCTCGGCAGCACAGCGCTACCCCAGCGGCCCAGGCTGGAGACATCCGAAAGAGTCGGCCCGGGTTGGGCGTCGCGGTCAGACGAAGTAATCGAAAACCGACTCAAGTTCTCTCAGGCGAGGTCGAAACAATGGCCCAGTGATCGGACAAAGATGGAAGAGCACCAAACCGGGATTAATACTCAAATCCTTTTCTCGCCTTCCCCCCTTTGTCGAAATGGTGTTTGATCTTTTTCATTTCCTGCACGGCGTCGGCACGACTGATAATTTCAGGATGGGCATATCGTCCGGTCAATACAACTTCCACATTGGCCGGTTTGGAATCCAGGAACTCCAGAAGACGCTGAACAGAGATCAGTCTGAGATTTACTGCGATATTGACTTCGTCGAGTATGATAACGTCATAGGATCCGCTGAGCATCGCTTTGCAGGCTTCTTGCAAAGCCAGCTCCGCCATCCTGGTATCCAGGGGGTCAGGTCCCTGCTTCTTGATGAATCCTTTTCTCCCCATAGCTTTAATGATCAGCATTGGCGCAAGCGATTGGACTGCCGTGTGTTCGCCCGAGGTGTCGGGCGCTTTGAGGAATTGAACCATGAACACCTTCAGGCCCCTGCCGATGGCACGTACAGCCAGGCCCAGAGCTGCTGTGGTTTTCCCCTTTCCTTCGCCCGTGAAAACTTGTATTCTACCCGGCCCGTTCATGAAGGACCTACTTAGAAGAAATGGTGAGACATGATATACTTGCATGCGAGTCCGAAGATCGGGCCGAGCGAGATACCTTGTGTCGTCCATAGATTTTAATAAGGCTGTTTCTGCCTTTGCACGAATCTATACTTAAAGGTTCTGACATGTCAAGTGGTCATTTGTTGTGGATAGGCTACTCAAAGGAAGCTGGACAGCGCTCTCGAAGGGCTCTTGAAACGGAGTTGGACAAGCTGTCGGTCGAAGCGGTTCGCGATGCAGGAGAAGGTCTGAGCGTCTTGGCCAAGGATCCCGGCAAGTATCTCATAGTGATCATCGATGCCGGGTCGGCAGGTATGGACCTTGCTCCGTTGGCTACTGGCATCAAGCAGACCAATCCTGCAATAGAGATCATAGTTCTAGGCCAACCCGGTCTACTCTGGAAAAACCTGACGCTACCTCGTTATTATCGACCTATCCTTGTGGACGATTCCAGCGGTCCCGACGTCCTGATTTCCTGTGTTGCGAAACTGCAGGAAATGGTGGAGGCCAAACAAGATTATGAGAAGCTCAGCAGAGGCATCGGGGACCACATAGGAATGTCGAGGACGAGCACCGAGGCTGTGCTGACCCTCCTTTCCCGACAGAACTCTCTGGGAATGATAAGTATGCGCCGTGACGGCTTTTTCACGTCGTACAACGCAGAAGCGGAACGGCTGACAGGATACGCCATGGACGAATTGGCGCACATACAGGTGTGGGCCAATTCGGTGCTCTATGATCACGAAAGTGTTCGCACGCTTCTGGATTCCATTGCCATGTTCTGGGTCCGGAAGACGGGAAGAGAAAACATGCGCCTCATGATCAGACGCAAGGATGAGCGGGTCCTGACGTTATCCATGACCGCAGTTGTGCTCCTGGACAATTTTGGGCAAGCCAGGCAAATAGTGGTGCTCTTTTTCGACCCCCTGGAAACGGGAGCGGCCTGCGAGTACGAACTCCTGATGGATTCCGGAGCCTGCGGCGCATACACGTATTTTCCTGAAAGGGGATTTATCAAAATATCCGTGGCAGCGCTTGACCTCCTGAATAGAGCCTTTTCCTTGAACCTCACCAGCAAGGACGTCCTGGATAAAAGAATCATCGATCTTCCCCTGCCCCGAGAAACAGCGGAAGCCTGGCACCACTATCTGGAGCAGGTGGTGTCAGGTTCCACGCTCCCGGGAACAGGTTTCGCTCCAGTGGGTTTGCCGGGCCGCCGCATACTGGATCACACCTTTGTTTCCCGGGTGCCCACGGGAACCAGAGAGACCTTCGGAGCTCTCGGTGTGGTGATGCCCAGAGAAGATTTGCGATGCGACGCTTTTGAAAATGACTCCGCCGAAATGTTGGCCCAGAGAACCCTCAACGCCATTCCGCGGCCGTTTCTTCTGTTTCGAGCGGATCGCGATGACGACGGACACGTCAAGGACTTGCAATGCTGGAGCATTAATCCGGCCGCACTGAGCGCCCTGGGGCTCGATGTGGATTTCCAGTCGCGAATGTCGCTGTATCAGGTGTTCAGAGATGCCGAAGCGAACAAGATCCTGTTTGATTCCGCGCGTGAGGTTGCTGAAACGGGAGAACAGAAAGACTTCGAGATGCCGATAGCGCTCAAGCAACAAGACGACGGAGCGGAAAAGGCATTGGTTAGCTTCTGGATGGGCAAGGTCGGAGACGGGGCTGCAGTATTCTTCAACGACGTGACGGCAATCCGCCACGAGGAAAGGCACCTCAAACAGTATCGGCATATATTTTCTCACATGGAGGAAGCCATAATCGTCACGGATCTGGTAGGCAACGTTATTGACTGGAACCCTGCCAGCGAGCGCATGTTCGGGTACTCTAAAAAGCGAATCTTGGGAAAATCCGTGTTCATCCTGACACCCAACCCCGACGGTGTCCAACTAAAACAGCACTCCAGCACTGTTCTTCGCGATGGTGATGTGTGGAAGGGCGAATACGAATTTGTTCGCGAAGACGGCTCTCGAGGAATAGCCTTCTCAGTGTTTGCGCTGCTCAAAGATGATCGCGGCATGGCGTACGGCAGTGTGGGGCTGTGTCATGACCTTACCGAACGCAAACGTCTGGAGGAAAGGCTCACGGTCAAAAGTCAGGAGCTTCAGGAAAAGAATTTGGCTCTCAATACGCTCTTGCGACATGCGGAAACGGAACGGGCGATTTCGTGCGAACGAGTAGTCACTGATCTGGCGCGCAGGGTCAATGACCGTTTGGCTCGCATCATTGACGGGAAACACAAGCCGGAAACCGTGGAAACGCAGGCGAAGCTCCTGATCGAAGAACTGGGGGGAGTTCCGGAGCCCGGAAGACTGGACAGATCAGATCCGGCTTTGAAATTGACGGAAAAGGAATTGGATGTCGCCCAACTCATACGTTTAGGGAAAACCACGGAAGAAATAGCGTTCATCCTGAATAAGAGCCCGGACACCATTCGCCTCCAACGGATTTCCATTCGCAAGAAGCTCGGGCTTACTCGCAAGGACCGCAATCTGGCGGGGTACCTCAAGAAAATGGATCTCACCTGACGCACTCCGCAGGGACGAGGCCCCGGATGCCTGCCACGCACTGGAATCCGAAGGCGAACTGCGGATGAGCGAATCGTCGAGGTGCCTCCAGGCAGGAACAGCGGCCGGTTCCCCCGGAATTCAGGTCAAATTCGTTTTTGCTTCAGCGGTTAGTCAACGAACGGATTCGGATATCCCGCAGGCGCGCCATAGACCCTGAACCCCCTTCACGCACGATGGTTTTTTCTGAAGCACACCATAATTTTTGTCACGTAATTTTAAAGATTTGGTCTAGTCCCCACTTCGAGGGCACATAGCCTTACCGGGGGATGCAAGCCGCGAAGAATGGTTATTTGACCATAAAATCGGCAAGATAACATATTAGACCGATCAATTGTTCTTAGACGTTGGGGCACGACACTCAGCGGAGCAGATATTAGACTGTCTTAGACCTTACATAGATCTTGACAGGTTCGCGGCTGAACCGTATTTTGTTTACTAACAATAGCCTACGAGTCCATCGTCGCACGTGAAGACAGCAGTCCCTGAGTTGGCTCACATATCGAACCAACGTTCGCAGTGCATGGCTTATTGCCAATTCTTGGTGCTTGGCTGGCAAACAAACCTTTCGCAAGGGAGGCTGCACACCAAAGGCAAGCGAAGCCACCAGCAAGCTCGCTGTTGACCTGTATCCATGCCGGTTTTCAAGGAGAACTGAATGGGGAAGCAGGATGTCATTGATGCCGTAAAGGGCCTACCCACCAGGAAAGTGCCGTGGGTTCCGTATTCGGGTGTGCACTGCGCTTTTCTGATCGGCGAGCCTGCCGACAGGTATCTCCAGGATCCGGACCTCATCGTCAAAGGAGTGGTCTACGCTGCCCAAAGGTACAAAGCCGACGGAATTCCCCTTTTGTTCGATCTCACTGTAGAAGCTATTTCAATGGGTTGCGACCACAAATGGTGGCCTGATCATCCCCCTTCGATCACCAGTAATCCGCTCGACAACAAAACTCTGGCCGAATCGGGGCTGAAGATTCCGGGCCCGGAAGATGGTCGTTGGCCGGTGGTAATAGAAGCGGGCAAGAAGGTACGAGCTGCCCTGCCGGATGTAGCCCTTTACGGCATTTTGTGCGGCCCCCTCTCTCTGGCGAGTCAATTGCGGGGTGTCCGTATCTTCACGGATGTGTATAAGGACAAGAGGCTTGCCAAGGAGGTAATTGATTTTAGCGGTCAAGTAGCTGGAGAGGCCGCCAGAATCTATGCCGAAGAGATAGGCTGTGACGTCATCGCAATCACTGACCCCTTGGCCTCTCAAATCAAGCCCGCAACCTTTCGCGAATTCGTTACGCCCGCCTGCCAGCCCGCAGTCGAGGCTGTAAAAAAGGCAGGCAAAGTCTCCAGCTTCTTTATATGCGGCGACGCCACCAAGGTCCTTGAAGAGGTGGCTCAAGTGGGCACCGATGGATTCGCCATCGATGAGCAGCTCAATCTGAACTATGTGCGGGACGTGGCTTTGAAGCACGGAGTAGGATTCGGAGGAAACTTGAAACTCACGCTCGCCTTGTCTCTTGGATTGGTCTCTCCGCGTGAGGATGCTCTGATTTCCCTGGCAGCGGGAGGGAGCACCGGATATGTCTTCGCTCCGGGCTGCGACATTCCCTACGCTGTTCCCATGGAACACATGGACCAAATTACGGAAGCTGTCGCGTTTTATAACACGTACTATGCCAGGTACCCCCACCATATGCTCAAGAAGTAGAAGGCGGGGCATGTCGGATACACGATCGGGAATGAATGACGCGGGACATAGTTCAATGCTTTGCCTGTAGTTGTGGAAGGGATCGATTTCGGCTCTTCTTCGGCAAGTTCGGGACGCTATTGAATACGAACCGGGTACATAACAAAAAAGGAGGGAACGGGAATTAGGTCGAGATGAAGGGCGGGGTGTTGCGCACGATCAGGCAGACGATCTGCTTATTGAGTCGGTCATGTTCAGACTTTACCGACGTTGGTCGGTCGCCAAACAGAGCAAGAGCCACCACGATCACTTTGTTGCGTGATACCGGTTTTGATTGCGACGACCTCAAGGCTTGTCCGTTCAGGGTCCAGGCAGGAATGAGAACTCGCCGAGAGGAATGACCGCGATCGGAAGGCCGCAACGCATTTTGCCAACAGCACGAAATATTTAAGCAAGACAGGCTTTCTCGTACATACGATCGCCTGTCCCCAGGAGGACCTTCATGTTCAAATTCAAGACCAAACAGAAAGTGTGCGAGGTTGGGGGAGTTAGATTCGGCGGTCAGCCGGGCGAGTATCCCACGGTCATTGTCCCTTCGATTTTTCAGAAGGGGGACAAGGTTTTTGAAGGCAAGCGCAAGGAAGGCTTCGACCGGGAACGTGCCACCCAAATGGTGAAGATGTGCGACAAACTCTGTGTCGAGACGGGAATCCCGTACATGGCGGACATTGTCGGAACCAAAGGTGAAGAGTTCAAGAAGTACATCGATTTCTATACCGAAGTGACGTGCATGCCGTTTTGTGTGGACGCGTGGGTCATGAAGCCGAAACTGGAAGCAGCAGCCTATTGTGCTGAAAAGGGCCTGCTGGATCGCATGTTCTACAACAGCCTTACCGTTTGGGAAAAGGATTTGGAGACAGAAATCAAAGAGATTGCCTCTATTGGAGTGAAGCACGTCCTTCTGGTAGCTTTTGATCCTGAGGACCAGATGCCTTCGGGCCGTATCAGCGGGACTCAAAAACTTCTGGATGCCATTGACAAGGTCGGCGCCAAGTTCGAGAGTCTGTTTGTGGACACATCGGTCATGAATGGCCCCGCAACGGCGTTTTGTTCTTTGGCCAACAAGCTCATTAAGGAGAAATGGGGCTTTCCCTGCGGAAGTGCTCCGTCCAACGGTTCATACATGTGGAAAGCCGCACGCGAAATGTGGGGTCAGAAAGGGTGGGCCGGAGTGGATGCGGCGCTGGAAGCATTGTCTTCAACCTTTTATCATGACATGATTTTTTCAGGTCCCATGGCCGGTTCGGACCGGATCTTTCCCGCGGTGGCTATGGCTGACGCGTTCACCGCCACACTGGTGTTCGGAGAAACGAAGAAACTGCCGGAAATAGCGACTCATCCCTTGAGGAAGCTCTTTCCCGATTTCCTGGAGCAACTCAAGGCCATGTAAGAGGAAACTGGCTTTTCGACGGACGCTTCCGACGACACCCGAATATTTCTGAAATCGAACAAAGAGAGGAATTCATACATGGCAACGATGTCTCCAAAGGAACGAGTGCAAAAGTTTTTCAAGCGCGAACCGGTGGACACCATGCCCGTTTTCAGCGGAATGGGGATGGTGACCGTTCAAGCCATTAACAAGATGGGAATACGTTTCGCGGAAGTCCACGGTTCGGCGGACTATCTGGCCGGGTCCGCGACGGCCAGTTCTGACATTTTTGGGTTCGACGCAGTCATCGTCCCCTACGACATGTGTACCATTCCTGAAGCCATGGGCAGGGGATGCAGCACCTACGCAGACGCTGAGGGGATTCTGTACCCGACCGTGCCCACCAAGTGGGACAAGCTGGACTCGACCGACATAAACCCCGATTGGGTTTCAAAGGCGAGAATGCCTGTTGTTGAGGAAGCTTTGAAAAAGCTCATTGCAGAAGGAAAGTACGCAGTGGGAGGCTGGGTTCTGGGACCGTTTACTCTCGGGGGACAGGTGATTGAGCTTGACCTTCTCCTCAAGGGGATAAAAAAGGAGGCGGACAAGGTTCAGGCATTCATGGAAAAAATGACTCGCGTCGTCATAGACGTCGCCAAACGGTATCAGGCCCTGGGCGTGGATTACATGACGATACGGGAAATGGGTTCGGGAACCGATTTACTGTCACCCCGCATGTGGAAGCAGCTTATACAGCCATATCTCAAGGAAATCTTTGCTGCCTTGGAATCCCCCAAGATTCTCCACATTTGCGGTGGCACCGATTTGATCGTGGAAATGATGAATGACTGCGGTGCAGACGCTCTGAGCTTCGACCAGAAGAATACACTTGCCGAAACCAGGAAAAAGATAGGCAACGACGTCATTCTGTTGGGTAACTTCGATCCGTACGGAACCCTGTGTCAAAAAGAAGCCTCTGAAGTGCCGGAAGTCATTAAGGCCTGCATCGACGCGGGTGTAGATGCTGTCTGGCCCGGCTGTGACATATGGCCGGACGTCAAAGCGGAGAATGTACAGGCATGGGTCCGAACCATGCGGGAATTGGGAAAACAGCCTTCACCGGCGGTTGGAAGAGTATAAGTCATCGAACACTATGGGATGGAGGAAAGTAAATGGTCGCGGAAGAAAGACGTGCTGAAATTTTGAAGAATCTCTCAGATGGCGTAGTGGAGTATCAAGAAGATCAAGTCAAAGAGTACGCCACGGCAGCTGTCGAAGAAGGTCTCGACGCCTACGACGCAATCATGAACGGCCTGGCGGCGGGCATGGAGATCGTAGGTGATCTGTACGATCGTCAGGAGTACTTCGTACCGGAGATCTTGATGTGCGCAGACGCCCTGTACGCAGGGCTGGACATCCTCAAGCCTCATTTGAAAAAGGATACGTCTGCGGCAGTCCGGGGCCAGGTCGTCATCGGAACGGTTCAAGGGGACGTACACGACATTGGCAAGAATCTTATCAAAATGATGTTCGACGTGGGCGGCTTCACGGTCCACGACTTAGGTCGAGACGTGCCCTTGGAGAAGTTCGCCGAGGAACAGTTGCGCACCGATTCGGAGATCGTGGCCCTCTCCGCGATGATGACCACCACCATGATGGGAATGAAGAAGGTTATTGCAATGATCAAAGAAAAAAATCCCAACGTGGCCATCATGCTTGGAGGAGCGCCCGTGACCAAGGACGTGGCAAATCTGTTCGGCGCTGACGGCTATGCAGAGAGCGCGGGAAATGCTGTCCAGGAAGCCATAAAGATGATTGGGCAGCTCCGCAAGCTGAAGGAAGAAGGCCTCCCGTCCGATCGGTGAGAATGAGGAAATGCGTTTTCGATGGCTCCAGGCGCAGGTGGTTCGTGGCATCCTTGGAGCGTGTACGAGAGGAACGCTCTTGAAGCGCCTGTGTGCGGCCTCAGATGCGGAGCATGGGCCTGGACGGCGCCGCTATGGTGTGGGAAGTCTGGTATCGACGTGCAGTCTTCCCGCGCGAAAGTCTGCGCGATGAAGCGGCCGCTGGTTCTCCGTGTTGATCCGATGTCCGGACGATTGCCCGTCTCTTCCGATTCTCGGGTTCCCTAGTGATGGGCCCTGGTGCCAGGCCGAGTACCTGATTCGGGAAACGTCGGGAGCTCCTGAGACGAGCAATGATGGCTCCGTGGCGACCGGAACATTTGATGCAATGGTGATCGCAGCCGAACGGTCGCCTTCGCGCAGCGATCTACTCCGAAGTACCCTGCTGCCTGCGTGAATACAAGGCCGGAGGGGCTAAGGAGTGCGTCTCGGGATCTCGAGAACCCTGAACTGAGTGAAGATCTGGTGAGAAGACACTTGGCCCTCGGAGTTCATCACTTGGACAGTGCCGAACGCGCGGGGTCCTGACCGGACGGGAAGGCTGCTTCGTCTGATTGGCTCTCGATTGAGAACCTTGGGGCTGGGAGTATTCCGGGCAGGCCGGACGGAAGAGTTCGCGACGAGCGCCGGGTCGGCAAGGCGGAATGCGGTGTTTCCAGAATCCCGGTCGCAGTGCCTGCTTCTCAATCTCATCGCGGTTACGTGCATACAGGGGACCATGAGAGTGAAACGAGTAAAATCAGCCCTCATACCAATGCGCTTTCAAGCAAATAGCGCCCTGCTCCCTGGCGGAACAGGCATCTCACCTGCCTCGTTGGGGCAGGCGAGACGCCTGCCCACCACTCCTCATCCATGATTGTTATCCGTTTGATTACGCATTGGTATCAAACGAGAGCTACGAAAAGAAGGGGTATCGCGGAATGAATAAAAAGCAGCATATGATAATCTTCCAACCGTCTGCACGCCGTGGTTTGATTGACGAGGGAACCAATCTTATTGAGGCGTCCCGGCAGTTGGGGGTGGACATTGAGGCTCTCTGCGGAGAAAAGAAAGTCTGCGGAAAGTGCAAAGTCAGGATTGAAGAAGGATTCTTCGAGAAATTCGGTATCCAGTCCAGTCGATCCCACGCGAGTGAATGGCAGGAAGAAGAAGACAAATTCTTCACCCCCAGCCAGAAAGAGGAAGGGTACCGTTTGGCTTGCGTGGCAAAAGTACTGGGCGACATGCTGGTGTTCGTTCCCGAGGAAGCCCGCGCCGGAAAGCAGATCGTGAGTAAGGCGGCCAGAGACATTCACATTGACTGGAATCCGGCGGTCAAACAATATTTTGTCCAGGTCGTGCCACCCACCTTTGAGGAGCCCATGGGCGACTTTGAAAGGATCTGTGCGGAACTGGAGAGAAACTACGGCTTGAGAGACCTCAATATAGACTGGCCGACCTTGAGAAAACTTCCCAGGCGTCAGAGGGACGGCAACTGGGGGGTCACGGTCGCTGTCTGGATGGATAAAGAGATCGTACGTGTCATGTCGGGAAATGTGGAAGACTGCTACGGCATTGCAATTGATGTGGGCACCACCACCGTGGCTGCATACCTCTGTAATTTACGCACGATGGAGGTGATCGAGACGGTCTCCATGATGAATCCCCAGTGCAAGTATGGTGAAGACGTCATGGCTCGCATCACCTACCACATGATGAATCCAAACGGACTCGAGACCATGAGCAACGACCTTGTCGAAGGATTGAACAAGCTTGTTGTACAGGCCTGCGAGCGCACTCACCCTCCCAAACAAAGAAAGAAACAGAAAGACGAAGCGGAAGAGGAGATCATCGAAGCGCCCGAAGTGACCGAATCCGCAAAGCACGAACAGAAGGAGTTCCTTTGCCTGGAGACGACCGACATCGTAGATATGACCATCGTGGGCAATACTGCCATGCACCATATCTTGCTGAAGCTCGACCCGGAGTTCGTCGGGCTGGCTCCCTTCCCGCCGGTCATTCATAGAAGTCTCGACATTCGCGCACGTGACCTGGGCATCACAGTGAATGACTCGGCGTACGTGCACGTCTTGCCCAATGAAGCAGGATTTGTCGGTGCTGACAACGTGGGCGTGCTCATCGCCGAAGAGCCTTATAAGAGCGATCAAATCCAGCTTCTCATCGATATCGGCACCAACGGGGAACTGGTCCTGGGAAACAACAAGAAGTTGATCTCCTGTTCCTGCGCAACCGGTCCCGCACTTGAGGGGGCACAGTTGAGCTACGGCATGCGGGCAGCCCCTGGCGCAATCGAGCGGATAACCATCAGTCCGGACACCCATGAAGTCGATTACAAGGTCATAGGACACGACGCTTGGAAGAATTACTCCAAACCTGAAGACATGAAGACCAAGGGCATATGCGGATCCGGAATCCTCGATGTGCTTGCCGAGCTTTACACCTCGGGCGTCATAGCGAAGAGCGGCAGATTCAGCAAGAACCAGAAATCCAATCGCTACCGGGTAAATCCTGACACGAAACAGCCGGAATTTGTCATTGCATGGGCCAATGAAACATCAATCGGCAAGGACGTGGTCATCACGCAGAAAGATATCCGGCAGATCCAGTTGGGCAAGGGAGCGCTGTACACGGGATGCAAGCTCATGATGAGGCGTATGGGTCTGGACAAGGTTGACTGCATCAAGATTGCCGGAGCGTTCGGCACGCACGTGGACAAGACCAAGGCGCTGATCATGGGACTTTTCCCTGACTGCGACCTGGAGAACGTGTTTGCAGTGGGTAACGCAGCAGGGGATGGAGCCAGAGCAGCTCTTCTGAATCGCGAAAAAAGAGCGGAGGCGAACTGGGTGTCCCGCAACGTGGAATACATTGAACTTACCGTGGAATCCGATTTCCAGCAGCAGTTCATGGAATCCATGCAGATACCCCATATGAAGCACGAGTTTCCGCACCTGGAAGGCATAGTGCCTGCGGAGACCCTGCATCAGAAATGATGGCCCGGCGGGAGGCAGCCGAGAAAGCCTCCCGCAATCGGACAGTTCGACCACGTCCTTCCGCGAAGTTCGTTGGCTGTGTCCCATGTCGAGGCCGGCTTTGCCTCGGGTCAGAAGAAGGGGACAGGTGAAACTCGTTGTTTCGCGAAAGGAATGAGTCTGAAGCGGGGTCACAACAATCGTGACATTTGCTGCTCCCGTTTCTTGACGAGCGCCACCCATGTAGTATACTAAACTAGTAAGGTTTGTTCCGCGGGTTCACGTGTCCTTCGCCGATTCTTCAACTGGAGGATGACTTGGTAGCCGTAACAGTCAAGGCGGGCTCATGCGGTTTTCTGACTCGCATCAGAGCTCGAAGAGAAAACCGACGGGAGGTACGCATCGAGATAGAGTCAGACTGCGAGTCCGTTCACGACTTGGGGTTCGTTCTGGACGAACTGGGTCCTCTCGGCATGAAGGACGTCATCAGCGTGAACCAAGAAAAGAACCAGGTATTTAGAGTTGCCACCGATACGTTGCCACACGCTGCGTGCCCGGTGCCCGTGGCCATAATAAAGGTTTCGGAAGTGGCGTTAGGGCTGAATGTTCCGAGCCCGGTCACTATCGAGTTCGAGTGCGGCTCGGAGGAGGAAACCGCGTAACAAGGCTCTCTCGTTCAGGGGGCTCCGGCTGCCCAATGGCAGCGCTGTGTCGCCCGCATGGTGACATGAGGGCGTCGCTCGAGGGGAATTCAGGCCGCTCATAGAGCTTAGCACGGTTTTCCTAAATCAGGTCGCATTTTTTTGTCGGAGCAGATTGCTTCGCGTTGCTCGCAATGACACTGCTCGGGCCTGTCATTGCGAGGAGCGCAGCGACGAAGCAATCTCTCTTGGTCATGAAATCCGTCACCGAACTTTACGAAAAACAATACTAAGCTACACACGTTAGCACGAGTGAGATGCGTAATGGCTGTGAAAAACAAGGACCTTATCCAGTTGAGAGATGTGTGTCGTACCCGAGACAAGCACT
The DNA here is from genome assembly GCA_035319325.1 of Desulfomonilaceae bacterium. Lineage (GTDB taxonomy): Bacteria > Desulfobacterota > Desulfomonilia > Desulfomonilales > Desulfomonilaceae > DATHCX01. The sequence goes on along the minus strand of DATHCX010000084.1, from coordinate 13,284 downwards.
CTCTAGCCTCTCTTTCTCATGATTCTCTTGAAGAAATTGACCTCCTTGCCAAGGAGTTGGGCTTCATTGCGGTTCACGTGCTCCAAGCGTCTGAAATTGTGACCGCCAGCTGGGTAGGGCTCAAATGTCGTTATGGATGCGCAAATTATAACACGAGCTGGTGTTGTCCACCCGCAGCGCCGGATCTACAAACCACGCGGGAGCTCTTGTCGGAATACGATGTGGCCCTGTTGTTAATTAGCGAAAACGTCAATGAGCACTTCTACCGGAACTCGGCTATAAAAAGGAGAAGGCAAGTCAAGCAGTGGAAGTCCACCGTGGCGCTGGAGCGGAAGCTATTTCTGATGGGATACTACAAAGCCTTCGGTCTTCCCGCGGAGACCTGTGCACTGTGCAAAGAATGCGCTTATCCAAAACAGTGCAGATTCCCGAACGAGAAAAGGCCCTCACTGGAGGCCTGTTCCATCGACGTCTTCCAGACGCTGAAAAGAGTGGGGAAATCGGCCCGGCTCGTCGGAAATATCGAAGATAGCTATTACAGCTATTCCTTGATACTGCTCTTTTAAGGAGACACCAACTCTTCCAACGAGGTCCGAGACGCTCCCGTGAAAGTTCCAGTTTTCGGTACAGGGTGAGGACATTCTTGGAATTCCTGCAAGAAGACCCTTGAAGCGGTTACCCGGAGACGTGTGTTGTGAAAACCATTGAAGCGGACAACGTCTTGGAATCCAAGGGTATTCTTTTCCTCGAATAACTTCTTTTTACGGGCCCTCGTCATCGATATATAGTAATTCTCGAAAGTATTGTCGGACTGATAAGCCTTCTCTTGCATGTACAATGTTGAATCATGTCATTGAGAGGGCAAAGCCCGAAGCAATCTCCAACTGACCAAGACTGAGATTGCTTCGTCGTTCCACTCCTCGCAATGACATGATTGTATGGTCGGAATGTGGGCGAGAGTCGTGAAGGATTCCGACAGAATTTTCGAGAAGTGGTCTAGCAGTTCCCGGCATCAAGATCTTCACTCCTCATCAAATAAAGTCATGATCAAAAGAGTGACTTAATGCAATAGCTTAGGGTTGAAACATAGATTTGCGCCCTCCTCTTTGTCACATGGGGGATCCCACGTGGACTTTCATCCGCAAAAAGGTTCATTCGGACAAACGCTTTGGCAACCGCTTAGAGTCAGAGTTGCCGACGCGCAACGGAGAATGCGATGAGCCGGGCGGGCACAAGCGCATATGTGATTTCAGGTTTCTTGGGAAGCGGCAAGACGACTTTTCTCAACCACATGCTTAAGGAAGTCCCGCCGGACTTGAAGTTGCTTGTCCTGATGAACGAGTTCGGGGAAGAGAGCATAGATGGAACACTCGTAGAAGACCCCGAGCTGGAGATGGTAGAGATCAGCAGAGGATCGATATTCTGTGCTTGCGTCAAAGGCGATTTCATCAAAGCCCTGTGCCGGGTCGCGTTTGTCATCCAACCTGACGTGTTGGTCATTGAAGCCAGTGGGGTGGCGAACCCCGCGGATATTGGCAGAGATCTATTTAACCCTGTGTTCAAAGGTAGGTACACTCATCTGGAAAAGGTCTGCATTATCGACGCAGCCAACTTCATGGAACAATACGAGATTTTTACTGCCGTGGAAAAGCAGATTGAGGCGTCGGACAGTTTCATCATCAACAAGACGGATCTGGTTCAGGATAGTACGGTTGATTCCGTCAAGGAAGTGATCCTGGGCCACAATCCCGGGGCAACGTTCATGGAGACTTCGTTTGCACGAGTCGTTTTGCCGGATCTGTTCAGCTTCGTGCCCCAAACCGATGCCGTTGACTCTGAAATAACGGATTACGGGACAAGGCGCCTGACAGAAGACGCCCTTGAAGCTGTGGTGGACCGGATTCTTGACGATGAATCAGCACAGGTAGCGCCTCCGGATAGGCTGATTTCCATTGCCTGCCGATGGCTTTCCGGATCCCTGAAAGATTTTCGGGGCATTGCCGAGAAGCTTCCGTCCGACGTAATCCGTGCCAAAGGATTCGTCTTTGAAAACGGTCGACCGTATCTGTACAGTCATGTCGGGCATTCTTATGACATTGTGCCATTTGAAGGTCCGAGGCTCCTCAATAGATCCGTGAATCGTGTGGTATTCATACGCCGAGAGCTCAAGGAAGACGACATACGCTCAATGTTTGCGGACCGGGGATTAAGGCTCGTTTAGTTCATTGGGCAGAGAAATGGTTGGGCGATTTGTCGGCGGTCCACTCGGCCCGAAGCCCGGGAAAGTCAATTGACATGCCGTTGGTCCCGCAGTATGATGAAAATACGGCCTGTGGAGGTAAATATGCCCGAGAAACGTAGAATCTTTGTGTACACGGGTGACGGCAAAGGCAAGACCACGGCAGCTCTCGGGCGCGGTTTGGGGCCTATTTCCAGAGGCCTGAAGGTCTACATGGTGCAGTTCCTTAAGCGTCCGAACACTTCAGGTGAACATTTTGTCCCCGCGGCCCTGTCATCGCTGTTTACGATCAAACCAATGGGCAGAGGCCGGTTCATAGCGAATCGCCCGAGTGAACCCGAGGATCGAGTGATGGGACAGCTCGCTCTGAAGCAGGCCCGAAACGCCATGTTGAGCGGAGAGTACGCCACGGTCATACTCGACGAGGCTACTGCGGCTGTGCGCAAAAAAGTCATCGACCTACCACAACTTCTTGATTTCATGGCCTCCAAACCCGAAGGCGTAGAGCTGGTTATCACCGGCCGTCACGCCCCTTCCGATATAATTAGAGTGGCCGATGTCGTCATTGAAATGAAAAAAATCAGACATCACTTCGATAAGGGCTGCAAGGCCCGCAAGGGAATAGACTATTGAGCTCCTAGCCAGATCCTTTATGGATTATTTGGCCAAAGCCTGACGATCAATTCAAACCGCAACGGAAGAGATGGAAAAGAGAGCTATGAATCCTTCCACGGAAAAGAGTGCTTTCTCCTCTCGCGGACCTCAGGACTTGTATCGAAACCTGGAAGAAGAGGCCGAAACTCGCCTTGAAACGTATGGGACCCGAGTCTTGCAGCAGCTAGGAGACTGGCTGGGGGCCCATAGGCTGATTCTTTACATTCGTGATAACGACCAAGAGCGAAGGGTGCTGCTCGCAAAGCTCACACGCAACCACAACGCGTGGCATCTCGAGACCGAGGGACCGGAAATACACCCCGAGCGCCCGAGTGCCAAGCGCAGGTCAAAACCCATTTTTACCCTCAAGTCCCAATTCAATTATTCTCTGAATCTGCCGCATCGTTGGATGGGCATGCTCACTCTCGAGTATCTCGGCATCAGCTGTCTCTCTCACCAGGAGCATGCAGCCATCGACGAGATATTAAAAAGCTTCAGCCAGCATGTTACTCTAGTGCTGATGGAGCGCAATCTTGCAGATTTGCAGAATCGCCTGAACCAGGAAAAAAAGGTAACTGAAGATCTTCGCTCTCTCGTTTCCAACCTCAGTAAGGAGCTGTACTGCCTGAGCAGCATTTCCAATGCCATTGGCCAATCCTACAATGTTGAGGGTGTGCTGACCGGTGTCCTGGAAACAATCCTGCCCCTGTTGCGGGCCAGCCTGGGGGTGATCTATTTTCCCGAGACCCGCCAATGTGTCACCTTTCAGTCGCCCCGATCAAAACCCAAGAGACGTGAGGATCCCTGGTTCAAATACTATTTCGAAACCGAAATGAGTTCGCCTGCGAGATCTTCGGGCCGCAATTCGTTCAGTATCCAGTCCGTCGCCGATCATCCGCGCTTTCCCGTCGGTTTGCGGTCCCATCTCGTATCTCAGGGGATTGAGTCCGTTCTGGAGTTTTCCCTCTGCCATCAGAATGAGCTACTGGGTATGGGATTTCTGGGACTTCAGCAGAATCGGGAGCAGCCAGCCGACACGCGGCTCCTCATGATTACCTTGAACATGATCGGACTGTTCCTGGAACATATTTCCCTCATGGGAGATCTCGAACGGCAGGTCAAGCTTATCTCCAAAGAAAAACTCGACATGGAGAAAAAGCAACGCTTCCTTATTGACAATATGGGCAGACCATTTGCGCAAAACAATGCCAAACGATCTCCGACCACAGATCGGCTCCTCGACGAAATCGAACGGTCCCGCAATATGGCCTTACTCGCGGAGCTTGCCTCCGGAATCGCCCATCAGATAAGGAATCCGTTGAGCAATCTCGTGTACGGTCTTCATCTCTTGCAACAAGACGAAATCACGGAACACGAAAAAAAGGAACTGTTTCAGACTGTTACAGAGCGTGTCGAACTCATGAACCGGATGATTAGTGACTTCATCCGGTATACTCGAATACCGGAATTAAGGCTCACCGTCGAATCTATAAATGACATTCTCAAGAACACTCTCCGTTTGTTTAGCGGCTGGACGGCACTGGCAGACGTAGAATTATCAACCTCTTTCGATCCGGATTTACCGTGCACCAAGGTAGACCTTTTTCTCTTGAACCAGGCGTTCCAGAACGTAATCAAGAATGCGATGGAAGCCATGCGCGATCACGGAACTCTTTGGGTGTCCACCAGGAAACTGAAGATCAGACACGGTCCCGAGCCACACCTCGAATTCGCCGAAATAGTATTTGAGGATGATGGGCCGGGCATAGCCGAAGAAGATATCGACAAGGCCCTGAAGCCCTTTTACTCCAAAAAAGAGGGCGGGCTCGGATTGGGACTCCCGTTGGTGGAGCACATTGTTCGTGTGCATGGGGGTGCGGTCACACTGGAAAACGGGAGCAATGGAGGAGTCAGAGTAATGATCTACCTGCCCATTCGGTGAGGTTGGGATGCAACACCGTTTACTCATCGTTGATGACGACATCAATTCCGCCAAGTCACTTGCCCGGATATTGGATTCGGAAGGGTACGCGCCGGATTATGTGCCAAGTGCGGAGGAGGCGTTCTCCCTCCTGCGCGAAGTGGATTACGATCTTTTTCTCATTGACATGGTCCTGCCCGGAATGGACGGCCTTGATTTTCTGAAGCGCGTGAAGGAAATGAATCCGGATATGCTGGCTGTGGTTATTACTTCCTACGGCTCCATAAGTACCGCTGTGGACGCACTGAAATCCGGGGCCGCCGATTTTCTGGAAAAACCGGTGATTCCCGAGAAGCTGCTTCACGTATTGCGTCGCACATTTGAAGAAAGACAACTGAAGAGAGAAGTGGTCGCCTTGCGGGCCGATCTCTTGCGACGATATCATTTTGAAAACCTGGTCGGTAAGCATCCGGGAATGCAGGGCATCTTCAATCTGATTGAATCGCTGTCGAGCATGGACTCCTCTGTGCTCATTACCGGTGAGACCGGGACAGGCAAGGATCTGGTGGCAAGAGCAATCCATTTTCACAGCAACCGAAAAAGTGGACCTTTCGTAGCAATTAACTGTGCAGCCGTACCCGAAACCCTCCTGGAAAGCGAACTCTTTGGATACGAACGCGGGGCTTTTACCGGCGCCGAACGGCGCAAGCAGGGGAAGCTGGAACAAGCCAACGGCGGTACGCTGTTTCTCGATGAAATCGCTGACATGCCGCATGCTTTGCAAAGTAAACTTCTGAGGACCATTCAGGACAAGAAGATCGAGAGACTGGGGGGAACCAAACTGATAGCGTTGGACTTCAGAATTGTGGCTGCAACAAATAAAGATCTCACCCAGGAACTGAATGCAAATCGGTTTCGTCTGGATCTCTACTATAGGATCAACGTGGTGCCCATCCACCTTCCACCCCTGCGCGAACGCTTGGAAGACATACCTTTGCTGACGGACCATTTCTTGGACAAGCTTGCGCGCACGAACAACAGGCCTAAATCGAGCTTGTCCCAGAGAGCTATGTTGAGCCTGATGAAACACTCGTGGCCGGGCAACGTTCGCGAGCTGGAAAATGTCCTGGAACGGGCCGTGATCTTGGCCCAGAACGATTTTATTGAGGAGATTCCTTTTCCTCTCTCGCCCGGCCAAACGTCCATTTGTCCTGGCGCAGCATCGTTCGAATTCAATCCGAATCTTCCTCTCAAGATGATCAGGGATCAGGCGTTGGCTGTGGTAGAAAAGCAATACTTCAGTCACCTTCTCAGAAAAAATAAGGGATCTGTGAGGCTTACCGCTGCCGATGCTCAGGTTGACGCACGTACGGTCCTGAGAAAAATCACTCAATTGGGGCTCGTCCGGACGGATTACAAGTAGCCGGCCTCATAATCGGACTCTAATGTCCGATCGGACCATTCATGTCCGAATCAAAAATCCGATTTTCTCTCTGGCCAAACCGGATCAGCGTTCCCAAAAAAGAGGTAACTAATTGGGAATCCAAGCATATACTGTCTTGTGGTGGTCTGTGGGATTAATTATCACGAGACTGTTTACAGTTGGCCGGACCGTGCGCTCTATGTCCGAACTCCGGATTGATCGGCCGCGACCACGTGCCAAGAGGAGACTCAAGAAGGCGGTTTGCAGCCATCACCTTTCTTAAGCATCCCGTGCACGGCCCATTTTGTCAACCACCTGGCACCTTAGTGGCACAATATTTGCTTAGAAGTCGTTGTTATCGGTCAGAGTCTCCATCGGAAACAACATCCTATCCAGCAGTCGATTTTTCCTGGCGTTATGGTCGTGACGCCCCAGCTAACATGATCGGGTTTATTTGCGGGGCATACGAGAAGCGGATGAATTTGTAGCGTAGTTTCTTGTTATGGCTTTCATGTAGATGTGGGTCGTTGGCTCCCCAGCAAGCAGCGGATCTCTCGAAAGAACAACGAGAGATCACGGTAGGGGTTTGTCTGCCCTCTTGACCTCACGCTGGGCGAGAACGCGGCCACAACCAGGAACGCCGTCTTCAGGGTCACAAGTAGATGATCGAACAAGAATTCGCAGATCTTTATCCCTTGACCGGAGAGAACTTGGCCCAATATCTCCCGGACGTTGATTGCCGTGAATGCGGTTTCGCTTCCTGTATGGATTTTGCGGAAGGCTTAATGGGTGCCACGGCAAAAACCGGGAACTGCCCCGAACTGGATCGTGACCTGGCAGTGATTATCGATGCGCTTGTGGAATTTCAGCTTCCGGTGATTCCCTATAATGTGATGATGGAGAGTTTTTCACCGGGTTTGATCCGCGTCGGCGCCCCCGACGTTTCTTCTTCGGTGTTGGTAACGGGAAACTTTCAAGAGACGGTCCGGCTCCTGGAAAACATTTTGAACACGTGCGGAATCCAAGCGCTCCTGCTCTTAAGCGACACGAAAGGCTACAGCGTGGATAATGCAGTTGAGGAAAAGCGGTTCAGCCCTTTCGAGATCTTGAAGGTGATTACGGAATCGGAAGTAGGATCTCTGGTAAGCCACAGAAACATCGTAATACCCGGTCTGGCGCGGCATCTTGCCAGTCAAATCAAGCAGACCACCGGATGGCAAGTCGCTGTGGGACCGGTGAGCGGATTTGAACTCCCCCTTTTCCTGGTAACCGAGGGGTTGGCAGGAACGCTGGGAGGACAGTAGCAATGAGGGAGGAGGTGACGCTGGATTCTTACAAGAGAAGGCAGCGCAAGATAAGGAGTGAATATGACGTCTAAAGAAAGAGTGATGAAGGTTTTTAGTCACGAGAAAGCGGACCGCTTGCCGTGTTTTTGTGCCAACGGCACCCCAACGTACGAGCAGATGGAAAAGGTCGGGGCGTATTGGCCGGAAGCCCACGAGCGCGCCGAAGACATGGCGAAACTTGCCATCGCCGCTTATACCATACTCGGATTTGATGCGGTTAGAGCTCCATTCTGCCAAACTTTCGAGGCAGAAGCCCTGGGATGCACGGTCAAATTCGGGGGAAGGGAAAATATTCCCGGCATCGACCATCCGACGCTGTATAAGCTGGATGATGTGCCAGTCCTACCGGACGATTTCTTGAAAAGAGGTCGAATTCCTCAGCTCATCGAGGCCGTGCGGATAATGAAACGCGAAGTCGGTGATAAGGCAGCGATCATCGGCGGTATCATAGGACCCTTCACAATTGCCGGAGCAATGCTGGACGCCGTGCCAATACTGAAGGCAAGTTTCAAAAGCCCCGACAAGCTGCACCCCTTCCTTGAGGTGGCAGAGAAGGCAGGGACCATGTTGGGCAAGGCACTCATCGAAGCAGGTGCGGATATCATCGCAGTAGAGGATATGCAGGCATCCCCTGACCTGATTGCTCCCCACACCTATCGGGACTTGGAGCTGGAATATCAGAAGAAACAGGTTGAAGCGCTGGATGCGCCGGTTATTCTGCACATTTGCGGAAACGTCGACAAAATAGTCGGTTTTATGGCCGAAACCGGCTGTGCCGGGATCAGCCTCGAGCCAAAGTCTGATACGCAACTTGCACGAAAGGTGGTGGGAACACAGGGAATCATCATCGGGGGAGTTGATGCGGCGACGACACTGTTCATGAAGGGGCCGGACGTGGTGAAAGAAGCAGCGCGCGAACAGGTCGAGATGGGACTGGATGTCCTCGCTCCCGGTTGTGCCATCGCACCGGGTACGCCGACGGCGAATCTACTGGCAATGGTGGAAGTGGCCAAGGAATACACCGACGCATGATACTGGTTCTGCGCGGGATTGGCCAGGCTGTTAACCTCAATCTCTTAAACACGAGGAGGGGAACATGAAGTACTTGACGGACTATTCAAACGTCTTCACCCGGTACGACCTTAACATCGAGGTCGCACGACAAGCTGCCCGCAAGGTCTCAAAAGACGAGCTTCTGCAAAAGGTGGCCGATTCTGTGGTGAAGGGGGAGGAAGATGAGGCGGCGAAACTTACGAAAGAGGCTCTCCAGAAAAAGTCGCCTATGGATGTCATCAACGAAGGACTCATCCCCGGAATGAACGAGGTGAGCCGGCTGTGGGACGAAGGGGTTTATTTCTTGCCCCAAGTCATTCTGGCGTCCGACGCCATGAACGCGGGCATTGCTCTATGCGAAGAGAAAATGGGCAAGGCCATGGACAAGAAGGGCAAGGTTGTCACACACACTGCTGAAGGAGACATCCACGACATCGGCCAGGTAATCGTCAATGCGCTACTGAACGCGAACGGCTTTGATGTCATAAACCTTGGGGCCGATGTTCCGGTGGACAAGGTCGTCGAGGCCTGCAGGGTGCACAATCCAGTTATGGTAACGGGCACAGCTCTCATGACCACCACCATGACAGCTTTTCCGAAAATCGCCTCCCAGTTGAAGCGGCTCGGGCTGGCTATTCCCTTTGTATGCGGTGGAGGGGCCGTCAGCGAGGAATATGTGACGAGCTTCGAGCTGGGTATCTGGGGCAAGGAGGCCAATCAGGCCCCAGGGATGGCCGAAGACGCTCTCTCAGGCGACAACTGGCAAGCAATGAGAGGTAAGTGGAACGGTTAATTGGAAGCCTAATCCCAGCCAACCTTGATCCTGGATCAAAGGAGGAGGACGAATCATGAAATTCAGCAGCGAAATGGCTTATAAAAGCGCAGATGAGATGATGTTCGGCACAGCCAAAAAGCCTGTGAAGACCAAAAGAGGCTTGGTCTTGGGTGGCGGCCACGTTGTCCCTGAGATAGTTCCCCATCCCCGTCCCGGCAGCGAAAAGACGATGAAGACGTTGCTGCGCGAATATGAGAGAGCCAACGGGGACGCGCTGGAGAGATGCGTCATCGTGGGACATCCACAACTCCAGATAGAAAACGAGCACATCTTCCAGATGACACACAACCCCAAGTGGGGAGGGGAGATCGCTGCCCAAACAGCAAAGCAGATGGATGATTATCTTCAAAAATACGGGCTGAAGGCAGCCTATCGCGCGACCCCGGCAGACCTGCGTAAACCAGACATGGTCAACATGCGAGATTCCGACTACACGCGCGAGGTGCTCGAAACTTTCGAGGAATGCGCCAAGTATGCGGATATAGTCTCCATTGAGTCCATGGGTGGCAAAGAAGTGTTCGACCACGCCATTATCCGCAACGACATCGCCGGGCTCCTCTTCGGTCAGGCAGTGCTGGGCGGCAGAGACATGGAATGGATGTGGACACAGATCGTTGCCATAGCCAAGAAGTACAATTGCATTCCGGGTGGGGACACAAACTGCTCTGAGGCGAACACCGCCATGTTCATGGCCGGCGGTTTTCTCTCCAAGGACGTACCCCACACACTGGCCGCTCTTTCCCGCGCTATTTGTGCGAGCCGGACCCTTGTTGCGTATGAATGCGGAGCCACGGGGCCGACCAAGGACTGCGCGTACGAAGATCCGATCATCAAGTCTGTCACCGGTGTACCGATTTCCTGCGAAGGAAAGACCAGCGCGTGCGCGCACGCAGACCTCTGCGGCAACGTCATTGCGGCTGTAACGGACGTGTGGTCCAACGAAGCGGTGGAATATCACGACATGTTCGGTGGGACAACTACGGCTGTATTCGCCGAAATACTCGGTTATGACGTTGCGGCGATGAATGCGTCCATCGATCTGGGATACCAGAAAGAGTTTCAGGCGTGTCTCGTCAACTCGGATAAATATCGGGGATGCCACGGGTTCATGCTCAGCCCAGACAATGCATGGCAAATAGGCAAAGCGCTGGTGGACAACAACGCCAGTCTGTACGCCAGGGGCCGGGCGGCTGCCGTGAAATGTGGAGAGCTCATGTTGGGCGACCCGCTACTGAAGCTGACAGCCTATGAAAAGGAATCTTTGCAGGGTTACATGAAAGATCTGAAGGCGTTGCCTGACAAGGAATCGGATTTCATCGACATGTGCCTCAAGAAGTACGCAAAAGTAAAGGGCTTCGTCCCTGCTGCCTACGGCTTGTAGTGCTCTGAGCCTCTGGGGATCGTTTTCACCGGCGGTCCCCACTTGCCCCTTGGCGGGCTGGCGACGCAATAGGTGAAGATGGCTTGGATTAAGAGACTTGCAGTGGCCAAGGCTCCTGATGGCTGTCTTGGCCATATTTTCTTGGGCTGCCCACTACTGGATGTCACTCCCACAAAACTGCCGAGAAGAAAGGGTAAAGAACGGCGCCGGCCCTTCATCTTGGTTGAAAGGAGGTAGGTACAGCTGCCGTACCCAGGCGGCGGATCCGCCGGTCTGACATAATCCCATCTATGACGGAGGAGCGTAAATGGGAGAGTGAGGATCATCCTCTCACAGACGAAGGGGGAAGCAAATGGCAATGGCACTGTTGGTAGCTATCGGCGCTATGTGGTTGTCTGTCGCAATATTGTTTCTTGGCAAAGGCGAGCCTAAAGGTACCGGAGCGATCACCGCTGTTGTGGGTGCCGTCACCGTCGTGGGTTCCATACTTCAGGCTGCCGTTTTCAAGGATAACTTCGTGGCGGGGCTACTGTTCGCACATGGAATCTTCTATTGCTCCGTAGCCTACGCGTTGTTGGCGGGTCTGGAAGATCTGAGATCGACGGGCAACGTCGCCCTGTACACTGCGCTGGTGTCAATCATCTACATGATTCTGTTCTTTACCGGCGGGCCGGTCCTGGAGGGCGGCAAGATGCTGGTAGTCAAGAGCAATTATCTGGCGTTCGCATGCGCCGGGTATGCGGTTCTGACACTCATGGTCTGGCTGAACGCCTACGGCAAGTTCCCCACCAACATTCTGGCATGGTCATTGATTGTGTGGGTGGTGTTTGGGCTTTGGGTCCCTGCCTTCTATATGATGACCGCAGGAGCCTTTCCGTTCTAACTCTCTTGAGATCACCGCTTGCTGCACGCTGGACCGGGTCTTTGCCTGTTTCGTCATTTCCTGATGGCCGCTCGCTGGCGTTATAGGGTTTCTCAAAAGTAATGTCGGTTTTGATTATGCGAAAAGATTGGAAGATTGTCATTGCGAGGGCAAAGCCCGAAGCAATCTCGAATCGAGCGAAACTGGGATTGCTTCGTCGTTCCACTCCTCGCAATGACATGGTTGGACCACCGGAATACGGGCAAGCATTATGAGAGAATCCGACACAACTTTCGAGAACTACTCTTGTACCGCGTGGCTCGCGAAGTGACCACAGCACATGAGCTGTCCTGAGGGCATGTGGTCTGATCTCCGTGGTTGCCGAGAGCGACAAGCGCAGCGAGCGGCCGTTTTGTCCGGCTCAAGAGCGATCGTTAACCCAATTATTGTCGCGCCGCCGGACGCGGATTTCGGTGGTAGCTTGACACAAAAAACTCTGATGATCACAATGTAAAAAGCGGCTGATTCCTTGGGGTGAAGCGTCCACTCAAAAAAATCGACAAAACGGCACTCGGACACACACAAACCGCGGGGGCCGGCGAGGTAGTTTCATGATCGTAAACGTTGTCTACGGTTTTCTGGGAGCGGGGAAAACCACATTTATCAGATACATGATGGAAAATCCCCCCCAGAACGAAAAAGTGGTTATCGTGGTCAACGAATTTGGGGACGTAGGAATCGACGGCATCATATTGTCCAGTCATGGGGCCCAGGTCGCCGAAATTGTGGAGTTGCCTTCAGGATGCATCTGTTGCACCATGGCCAGCGATTTTAGACGCCAAGTCCTGGAACTCTCGCAGCGATTCGAGCCTGACCGGATGATTGTAGAGCCCACCGGGGTTGCCACCATATCTCAAATCATGCAAATACTTGAAGCGGAAGACCTGCGGCCGCTCTATACCGATCTCAGCGTGATTCACCTGTTGGACGCGTCCGAATTCCTGTCCTTTGTCAAGTCTCATCGTCATTTCATGGAAAACCAGATTCGCCGGAGCAAGTCTGTGCTCCTGAACAAGATGGACCGGGTAAAACCGATGATGGTAGACCTTCTCATAGCCTCCATCAAAGAGATCAATCCCGAGGTCTTTGTCTACCCAACGAGCTTCGCCCGCCTGGATGCTTCCGTCATGGAAATGATTTTGGGAATTTCTCGCGGCAAAGGGGAACAGCCCGGGTTTGGGGCACAACCTGAAGAACCGCAAGGTCACGATCAGCAACAGCATGATCATGACCACGGACTGGCCGGTGAATTCGAATCGTTCGGGCGCAAGTTCTCTGATTCTTTTTCCCGAAAGCGCTTGGAATCGTTCTTTCAGAGCTTAAAGGCCGGTGGCTACGGAAGAGTGGTTCGTGCTAAAGGTGTGTTCCGTACCAGTGAAGATTGGATAAAATTGGAGCTGGCATCGGGCGAAGTGCTCATTGAAAGGGCTCCAACCGGAGAGTACAGTGCGGTTTCCATAATCGGTCAGGACATGGTTCCGCAAGCTATGGATCAGGCGTTGGCCGATTG
>DATHCX010000083.1:0-6865 GCA_035319325.1 Desulfomonilaceae bacterium | reverse complement strand
ATCAGACAAGTGACGATGGATGAAGCCTGTCCTGGCGGGTCTCCGTAGCTAAGTCAGGCCGTGCCGTTCGTAGCGGAGGAGATCTGGCAGGACAGGCTGCGAACCAGCCTTTCAATGTTACTCTTTTGAAAGCGCATTGGTGTGAAACGTCTTGTCCGCATGGCAAAAAGGGGTTCTTCGATCTGACTTCTCTGATTGGGGCTTACTGTAAGGTTCTATTTTTTCACGAGAATCCATATGTACGTGGGGCACAGGAAATAGGCCGCAGACAAGACCGCCTTGGCCGCTCTCTGTTTCCAGGATCCCGAGGCAAGCATTTCCGTGGCGCTGTATTTCACAGGATCTTCGATAATTTTCTTCGTATAATCAACGACCTCAAACTTCCGAACTAATTTTCTCAACCCCCACAACCCCAGGTGGTTTTCGTAATAGAAGTCGCCTTTCCGGAGAACTCTCAGGTAGAGGTGAGCCAAGGGTTTTGGGATGGCCGATAGAAACGGTAGCCAGTAGTGTCCTTCGATAAAACAAAACCTGTTTCCTGCAGCAAAATAGCAAATCCCTCCTTTTTTGAGCACCCGGTAGATTTCGGACATCAGTCTGGTCGAGTCAGGAACGTGTTCGTATATGTGGGCGCATGTCACGACGTCGAATGATTCATCGGGGAAGCCCGTATCCATGGCGTCCCTCAGGAAAAAGTGCAAGTTGTCCGAGCTGAGATTATGTGAGGCGTATTCTATAGCGTCTCCGTCTATGTCGATTCCGGTGACGTGGCGAAACTTCCTGCTGTAGATTTCCGTCATCAAACCCGCAGTGCACCCGATGTCCAGCAAGTCCAGGTCTTTTAGGGGAGCAGAACCCCCGAAGTAATCCTCGAGCACTGCGAGCGTCTTCCCTGCCTTCTGGGTCTGCCTCCCGGGATCAAGGAGGTACTGTGCAAATCGTTCAAGAAACCCGTATTGGTAAACGTATTCTTGGTCCATATACCTTCTCGTTATGCAAAATGCTCCCGCTGCTTCGTTGTCGGCTCGGTAAATGCTTCAGGGTGTCACTGCCTCAGGATGGCCGGCACGATTGAATCGTCCAGAGTAAGGACATACATGGCCATGGCGGCAAGCATTATGCAAACAATCAGCCATACCCGCCAGTCTTTATGGAGCTTTCTAGTGCTTGACTCTCCGGCGCTCTCGCCGGGATGTCGGTGCGACCCTGAATGATTGTGTTTGTGCGGTGACATGCGTTGCCCATTTCAGGTTTGATTCGTTCACGTGAGGGACTGCCCCCAAAAACCCAGGTGCAGCCTACATATAAGGTCATATTTTGTCAATAACGCGGCACGCATAGCCAGAATGACGACGCAATGGCATCTAAGACCGATGCCTGCTTCGGTGACGCCCTGAAGAATGGAAACCTCTTGTGTGAAGCGGTCACTACGCATTCCAGCGGAGCACAATGAATCCATTCAATCCGGCCCACGTGCGGAAGAAAAGCTTCACAAATCGTGTTTGACCTCCATCCTGGGTTCGAGTATTCTCGAGGTTGGGGGGAGCTGCCATTTCAGTCACTCCAGGCGGTTTTACCGCGCGAGCAGTCTTGTATGGTCCCCGCGGCCACCATGTGATGAGTCCGAGGAGAACGAACTATCGTTAGGGGTCTTCGATGGGAACAAGCTTGCTTTCCGGCCGGAGTCGATGGCCGTGGATAGCCCTCTTCGTCGGAGCGACATTCGCTCTCCTGGCTGCAGGGTACGCGTATTTCGTCCATGAGACTGAACGCATCAGCCAAGACAAATGCCGGCAATTGGCAGCCATCGCTCGACTCAAGACCGATCAGGTCGAGCAGTGGAGAAAAGAACGCATTCTCGCCGTATGGACGTCTGCGAATAGTCCTTTCTTCAAAAAAGTGCTGTCTGAGTGGCTGCAAAACCGGGATGACACGGCACTTCGGAAAGCTTTACAGGACAGGTATCTTCTTGACCAGGAGATGAACAGTCATGCTGACGCAGAACTCTTTGACCTGGATGGGAATATCGTCCTGTCTGCCAAGCCTCGGCCCCAATCTTTGCATCCCGCCGAGAAGCGTACCGTTGACGAGGCCCTCTCTCATCGGACAGCCAAGCTGAGTGACTTGTTTTTATCATCCGAGGGAGGGATCCACATGGCAGCCATCGCGCCCGTCCTGGACCAGGGCGGCAACCCCATTGGGGTGGTGGCGGTGCGGAGCAATGCCGAATCCCGTTTGTATCCTTTGATCCAATCCTGGCCTATACACAGTCCGACAGCGGAAACACTTCTGGTCAGAAGAGAGGGCGAAGAGGTTGTGTTTTTGAACGACCTCCGTCACCGGCCCAACAGTGCCCTCTCCCTGCGTGAGCCTCTGACTCGGAGTGATCTTCCCGCAGTTCAGGCGGTGATGGGTAAACAGGGTTTGTTCCAGGGCAGGGATTACCGTGGGGTGAGCGTGATGGCCTATTTGCGCCCCATTGCCGAGTCACCCTGGTTCATGGTGGCGAAGGCGGATACCGCCGAAATCTTGGAGGAGGCCGGTTATCGAGGACTTGTTACAGCCTTGTTTGCGATCCTCTTCATTTTGTTCGCAGCAGGCGTCACAGCCTATGGCTACAGACACAGACAGGCCAGGCTATACCAGAACCTTTATCGTTCGGAGCGAGAAAAAAGACAGGCTCAGGAACGATTTCGAATTACCCTCTATAGTATCGGTGAAGCAGTGATCACCACTGATACTGGAGGCCTGGTGCAGCAGATGAACCCCGTAGCTGAGCGACTCACCGGCTGGCTGGAGGATGAAGCCAGGGGAAAAAGTGTGGACGAGGTCTTCCACATCGTAAACGAAAGTTCACGTGCCCTGCGTGAGAACCCCGTCCAGCGGGTCCTATCGAAAGGAATCGTTGTGGGTCTGGCCAACGACACGCTCCTCATTGCTCGAGACGGAACCGAGCGCCCCATTGCCGACAGCGGCGCACCGATTCGCGACGAGAACGGCGACATCTCCGGGGTGGTACTGGTTTTTCGGGATCAGTCGGAAGAACGAGCGGCACAAAAGGCGCTGAGAGACAGTGAAGTTCGTTACCGCACCCTTTTTGAGAGAGCCAGGGACGGCATCATGATTATCGATCTTGAAGCCGACAAGGCCGGGCACATCGTTGCAGCCAACCCGGTGGCAGCTGCCACACACGGATATGAATTGGAGGAAATGCTCTCACTCAAGATAACCGACCTCGACACTCCGGAAAGCGCTGAAAAGGCGCAGGAAAGATTTCAGCGCATCCTGAGCGGTGAATGGCTCAGGGAAGAAGTGACTCATCGCAAAAAGGACGGTAGCATTTTTCCGATTGAGTTGAGTGCGGGCCTCATCAAGCTCGAAAACAATCGATACAGCCTTGCGATTGAACGGGACATCAGCGACAGGAAGCGAGTCGAAGGGGATCTGCGCGAAAGCGAAAAGCGTTATCGATCGTTATTTGAGAACATGCTAGACGGATTCGCTTATTGCAAGATGTTGTTTCAGGATGGGAATCCTCACGATTTTGTGTATCTCGATGTCAACAGCTCATTCGAGCGATTGACGGGTCTGCAAAATGTCATCGGGAAAAGGGTCACCGAGGTGATACCGCGTCTAAAGGAGACTAATTCTGAATTGTTCGAGATTTATGGCAGGGTGGCCTCAACCGGTAATCCGGAAAAATTTGAGGCTTATGTGGATTCCATGGGAATTTGGTTTTCTGTGTCCGCATACAGCCGGGGAAAAGACCACTTTGTGGCGTTGTTTGACAACATCACTGAACGCAAGCAGGCCGAGGAAGCCCTCAGGAAGAGTGAGGAGCGCAGCCGATTCCTGGCACGTGCCCTCGAACTCTCCTCTCAGCCATTCGGCGTGAGTTACATAGACGGCACTCTGGGTTTTTTCAATAGAGCATACTGCAATCTCTTGGGATATCCCGAAGAGAAGATGAGGCAAAAAGGCTGGGAAACCCATCTGACCCCCCCGGAGTATCGCGAATGGGAAAAGGCCAAACTCGCCGAACTGGCCCGAACGGGTGAGCCTGCCCGGTATGAAAAGGAATACATTCGCAAGGACGGGTCTCATGTCCCAGTTGAGTTGCTGGTTCATGTCGACAGAGAAGAGAACGGCGACCGCTTATGCTTCTACTCGTTCATCACCGACCTGACGGAGCGCAAACGGGCGGAAGAGGCACTGCGGGCGAGTGAAGAACAGTACAGAGCAGTTTTCGATAATGCAGGCATAGGAATCGACTTGCTTGACGGGGATGGAAGAATTCTCCAAGTAAATCAAGCTCTGGCGAATATGCTCGGCTATACGGCGGAGGAGTTTCGCCAACTCACCTTCGAGGACATCACCCACCCGGAAGACCGGGAGAGCTCCAAACGCCTCTTGAAAGCCCTCAGCGCTGGCGAGATCGATGTGTACACGCTTGAGAAGCGGTATTTGAAAAAAGACGGGAGCATTCTCTGGGGTAACCTCTCCACGTCCGCCATACGAGATGCAAATGGGAGGCACAACAGGACCGTCGGCGTGGTTGCGGACATTACCGAGAGAAAGAAGGCTGAAGGGGCTCTACGGGAAAGTGAGGTTCGTTATCGGACTGTCGCCGACTTCACGTATGACTGGGAGTATTGGGTCGACGAAGCGGACAGCCTCCTATACGTCTCGCCTTCTTGTGAGCGTATCACGGGCTATTCAGCTCAAGAATTCGTCGACAACCCCGGCCTGATGGAAGACATCGTCCATCCGGATGACCGCGAGGACGTCGTGAACCACTTTCATGTGTCACGGAAGGCTGACGACGACGTATCGTATTCTCTGGATTTTCGTATTATCCATCGGAACGGACGGATACTTTGGATCAATCACGCCTGCCAACCGGTTCGTGGACAGGACGGCCAACCATTGGGTAGGCGAGCATGTAACCGGGACATCACGGACCGTAAACGATCCGAACTTGCCCAAAGGCGACTGGCTACTGCGGTGGAGCAAGCCGTGGAAGCAATAGTTATCACCGATACCCAGGCAAACATTCAATACGTCAACCCCGCTTTCGAGCGCATCACGGGCTATTCAAGAGAAGAGATTCTCGGGGAGAAACCGACTCTGCTTACGAGTGAAGACTATGATTCGGACTTCACTCAGGGCGTTCAAGATACTCTGTCCAGCGGTAAGAGTTGGGCGGGTCGTTTGGTCAAACGGCGCAAGGACGGCTCTCATTATGAAGAGGACGTGACGATCTCTCCCGTGCGCGATTCTTCAGGGACCGTCATCAACTTCGTAGCAGTAAAGAGGGATGTTTCTCATGAAGTACAACTGCAAAGGCAACTTTTGCAGGCTCAAAAAATGGAGGCCATTGGAACTTTGGCGGGAGGGATCGCCCACGATTTCAACAACATTCTTCAGGTTGCCCTGGGGTACTCGGAATTGCTACTGATCGGCAAATCAGGCAAAGATCCCGACTACGCCGATCTTCAAAAAATCCAACACTCGGCCCGGAGCGGCGCGGACCTGGTTCGCAGCCTCCTCACCTTCAGCAGAAAGGTCGAACCCAAGCTGGTGCCGATGAGCTTGAACCGCCAGGTCCTGAACGTGGAAAAGCTTCTCCGCCGTACAATCCCCAAAATGATCGATATCCGATTGGAATTGGCGAAAGACCTTAAGAGGACAAACGCTGACACCGCGCAAATCGAGCAGGTCATTATGAACTTGGCCGTGAACGCGAGGGATGCGATGGGAGAACGGGGCTCCCTGACAATACGGACCGAAGGCGCAACCGTTGACGCCCAATACTGCCGACTCCATGTTGACGCTGTACCAGGGGACTATGTGGTGCTCTCGGTTTCCGACACCGGGCACGGGATGGACAGGCAGACGTTGCTGCACATCTTTGAGCCATTCTACACCACAAAGGAGTTAGGAAGAGGCACGGGATTGGGGCTGGCCATGGTATATGGAATCGTTAAGCAGCACGGCGGACATCTGACCTGCTACAGCGAGGTTGAAAAGGGGACCACTTTCAAGGTTTACTTGCCGGTCTTCGTAACCGAGTCGGAAGTAGTTCCGGACCCTACAGTGGAAATTCCAGCCGAAGGAAACGAAACCGTGTTGCTGGTCGATGATGAGGATCCTGTGCGCGAGCTAGGAGAGAGGATTCTTACGAAGAACGGGTACGATGTCCTTACCGCAACCAACGGTGTGGAAGCTCTCGAGCTATACCTTGCCCAAAGGGAAAAGATTGATCTGATCATTCTCGATCTCATCATGCCCGCCATGGGAGGCAAGGATTGTCTCAAGGAGCTTCTCAAGATCGATCCGCACGTCAAGGTTATTGTTGCCAGCGGATTTGCTGCAGACACGTCCGCGGGAGAGTGCATTGACGACGGAGCGAAGGGATTTGTGGCCAAGCCGTTCAGGTTCAAAGAACTGTTGAACCAGGTCCGCAAGGCCTTGGACGAAAGTTGAGAGGTCGAAGCTTCATCCATGCCTGACCTCGGACCCTGGGAATAGATGCCCTTCCGCCAGGTTGCTGGTCGACTGACTACTTCCTGGCGGGTTCTTTCTTAGGGGAAGTCTTTTCATGTTGCCCTTTGGCGCACTCCTTGGCCTTGGCAGCATCAGCTTCCTTTTCAGTGTTGAAGGGACCGGCTATAGTCTTGGGAGTCTTGTGGTCGGACTTGATCACCCTGCATATGCCGTTCTTGTCCTTTATCACGACCCACATTTCGGCAGCCGAAGCTAGGGAACATGTTACGAGAAAAACCAAGACCATGAAGAGCGCAGCGATTCGTTTCATGACCAACTCCTTTTCATTTTGAGGCCAAACCGTGGGCTTGCTATTACA
>DATHCX010000082.1:0-101717 GCA_035319325.1 Desulfomonilaceae bacterium | reverse complement strand
TATCAGGTGCGTAGCCTCGATGGGAGATTTGCCGTAAAGATCCAGGATTTCTTCTTCGATTTCGTCTATCTCAGAAGAACCGGAAGCTCTGGAAAGCCGTTTGTACAAATTCATACGTTGCTGAGGATCGGGAACGTAGTCTTCCGGAAGCAACGCTTCAGTTCTGAGTCGTATTTCAGGATCGATGCGGGGCGGAGGCTCTTCGCCTTTCATTTCCTGAACCGCCTGTTCCAGCAGATCCAGGTACATTTCGTATCCCACTTGAGCGACATGTCCGGATTGCGACGTGCCCAGAATATTGCCTGCTCCCCGAATTTCCATGTCCCTCATGGCAATTCTGAAACCCTGCCCGAGATTGGAATATTCCTGAATCACCGACAGACGCTTGACCGCATCGGGAGTCATGAGAGTCTCGGGAGGCGTAAGCAGGTACGCGTACGCACGCACATGGGATCTTCCGACTCTGCCTCGCAACTGATACAGGTCTGCCAGTCCGAACGTGTCTGCACGTTCGATAACAATCGTGTTGGCCCTGGGAATGTCCAGCCCGGACTCAATGATGCTGGTACAAACAAGAACATTGATTTTTCCCGTAATGAAATCCAGCATGATGCGTTCCAGATCCCTGTCCGCCATCTGCCCGTGCGCTACCCCGAACCGTCCCTCGGGAACGAGCTTTTGGAGGGTCGATGCCCGTTTATGAATTGATTGTACACGGTTGTGAAGATAGAAGGCCTGACCCCCGCGACTCAATTCCCTGGTGAGCGCTTCGCGCACGACCTCGTCGCTTTGTTTCATCACATGTGTGCGTATTGACTGCCTGTTTGTCGGGGGCGTTTCGATCACCGAAAGATCGCGAATGCCCGAAAGCGAGAGATTCAATGTCCGCGGGATGGGTGTCGCGGTCAAAGTGAGCACGTCAACGTGCGCCTTGAATTTCTTTATCTTTTCCTTGTGAACAACGCCGAATCGCTGCTCCTCGTCCACCACGAGGAAACCCAGGTCCCTGAAGTGAACATCCTTCTGCAACAGGCGGTGGGTTCCAATGATGAGGTCGAGTTTTCCCTCCTGCAGTCTTTTCAAGATTTCTTTCTGTTCGGCCGCATTTCGGAAGCGTGAAAGCATTTCCACCTGTATGGGGTAGCCGTTGAATCGTCGCGTGAACGTATCGTAATGCTGTTGCGCCAGCACAGTGGTGGGAACGAGAACGGCCACCTGTTTGCCTTCCATGATTGCACGAAATGCGGCCCTCAGGGCCACCTCGGTTTTGCCGTAACCCACATCCCCGCACACGAGCCGATCCATAGGCTTGTCGGAATCCATAGATTCCATCACGTCCTGAATCGCTCGAGCCTGATCCGGGGTCTCCTCAAACTCGAAGGCCGCTTCAAAAGTGGCAAAATTTTCGTCCGGCGGCGAATAAGCTCTTCGGGCACTAACCTGGCGCTTCGCATATATTTCCAGAAGTTCGCGCGCCATCTCCCGGATGGATTTCTTGACCTTGGCCTTTGTTTTGAGCCACCCCTTTCCACCCAGCCGGTCGATTCTCGGCGGCTCCTCCGAGCCTGAGATGTATTTTTGGATGATCTGGAGTCGTTCAAGGGGATGGTAGAGCAAGTCTCCGCCCGAATACTCGATCACCATGACCTCGCCCGGGATCCCGTCGAATTCTTTCCTGGCCAGCCCCCGAAATATACCGATGCCGTAGTCCTCGTGGACCACAGGCTCGCCTTCCGCCAGATCCGTCAGAGAAGTCAGGAACGTCCCTCGCGCGCGCTTTCTGGGGGTGGTCCGAACGCGCGAACCGAAAATTTCCTCTTCCGTGAGAACTGTCCTTCTTGCCCCCGGCATACGGAAACCACGTGAAAGAGCACCCACGTACAGACGGATTCCGGGAGTCGAGTCTCCGTACAGATTCGATGACTCGAACGCGCCCCTAAAATCCAGGTTGAGAGAATAAGGCTCCAGTAATTTCATCAGCCTGAGAGCTTGGCCCTGGGTGTGGCTCACCAGGAACACCTCGTTTCCGTCGTCTCTCCATTCCTCCAGGCGCTTCACCAATTTTGCCATGCTGGCATCGTAGGCCTTCGTGCGAAGCAGGTCGGGTCTGATGTCGTCATTGGACTGGCACTGAACTCGAATTCCGAAACTGTCGGCCTGTTCCACTTCAAGCGAAGACATGATAACCGTGCGGAATTTTTGCACACTTCCGAAAAAATCTTCCTTCAAGAGGTACACGTCTTCGGGCCGTGGAATGGGCAAACCTTCACCTGCCGCGGCTTCCCACCCCCGCGATATGTCATCCTCAAGGTCTTCGAACGATCGAGCCAGAACATCTCGATTCGGGAGCACCAGCGTTGTGTCAGGGGGCAGATAATCAAGCATTGATTCCAGTTTCGGAAAGAAATACGGCATGTACAATTCCGCACCCGGGAAGCGCATCCCATGCCGAAAGTCGTCCACCAGTCTCTGGCGAACTCTTTTTTCAACCCCGTGTTCTTCGCAAGCGTCCACGAGCGCACGGATGCCCGACGATCGAGTCACCTCATCGGGAATGAGCATGTGTACGGGACCCACCTGAATTTCAGGCACCGTGTCGCGTGATCGTTGATTCGAAGGGTCGAAAAACCGGATGGACTCTATTCTGTCGCCCATCTGCTCGATTCGCACTGGAAAAGGATACAAAGGCGAATACAGATCGATGATGAATCCTCGCACGGAAAAATCGCCTGCATCCTCCACGAGCGGGGCCCGGGAATATCCGCCCAGAACGAGCCAGTTCAAAAGTTCGTCCCGATCCAGTTCCTGGCCTACGGCCAACGTGAAGCAATTGCGATCGAACGCGATGCGAGGTACGATTCTGCGGATCAGGGCGTCCAGTCCCACGATGATCACACGGGGCGTACGTGCATGGCCGAGACGGTACAAGGCGGCCATACGGCTAATCCAGACATCGGTTTCGAGTCCGGCAAAAGAATAGGGAGCTGCATCGGAAGACGGGTACAAGATGACCCGATCCTCAAGGGGGTGATTGAGTTCTTCCGCGTCGCCGAGATAAAAACGGATATCCAGTGCAGTCTGAGTAGCGGCAGCGGCGTCCGGCAACACGACGACAATCGTCCTGGGTTCTGACACGGCTGCGGCCGCGACGACAAACGCAGGTGCGGAACCTTCGAGACCGTATATCCCGCCCCCCTCCATCGATGTGGAAAGGAATTGCACGGCCCTATCAAAGGGCGAGGAAATGCGATCAGCATATGGAACTGTTTTCATCGGGGATGAGTCTTTATCTCCAGCGTGATATGTGGACAGGTCACTTCCCGGGCCGAATCGTTGAAGCACAATTCCGTCCCTTCGGAAACCCCAATCTTTTAAAATAACCGGAGTGCGGGTCGTACTTCAATTTCTTTCGAAATCTGCCGAAAGAAACCTGTGCTCGCGAGTCCAATAGTGTATAGTCACCCGCTCGTGCAACAAGTTTCATGATGAGTTGCCGGGACAGTGGAGACGTCAGCGGTGACGGCCCATCCGAACGGAGGAGGCGGACCACACTACCGGCGAGACCATGTATTCGAATCCGAATCGAGTTAAGACCAATGCGTTTTCAACTACGTGAAATCGGGGAGGAACTTCTTGTAAGACGTTCCTCCTCGAACCCCACCTCAAGAACTTCTAGCAGTCGCCGGCATCTGCATTTCCGCTGAGGAAATGCAGATGCCGGCGCATGATAGAAGTTTCTGGGAGGGGGTTTGGGCGGGACACTCTTTACAAAGAGGGTCCCCCCAATCTTACTTTTTTGAAAGCGCATTCGTATAAGACGACCCGAGAGCGAGGACGCCGAGGAATGCAGTCTGGCCGGACGCGAAGCAATCATTCAGTCTCGCGAAGGCATGGTGGTTTCCGTGTCATTGCAGCATGACGCGACGAAGCAATTTCGATGGCTAAGTATTGCTTTTCGTAAGTTCGGTGCCGGATTTCATGACCAAGAGAGATTGCTTCGTCGCTGCGCTCCTCGCAATGACAGGCCCGAGCAGTGTCATTGCTCTGGCGAAGCAAAGCAATCTGCTCCGACAACAATGTGGGACCTGATTTAAGAAAACCCGTGCCAAGGGCAGGGAGTGGTGTGCTTCGACCGTTACAAAAGCCTTTTGCCCGCCCGCAACGGGATGGATACAACGCGAAGCAGGATTAGATTGACTTGCACCTTCCGATACGTTATCCATGAACGTTAACCTGCTCCGGAGCTTGCGATCTCCGGTGCGAAAAATTTCGAGGTGATACTGTGGTCGAAAAAAAGATCACGCGCAAAGAGCTGCTCAAAGAGCCTGACGAATTTATGACCGTCACCGGTCAGGTGATCCGATACACACGTCAACATCCCAAGGTGATCACCGCCGGTTGTGTGATCGTCGTCATCGTTGCGCTCGCCGCATTGGGCATCAACACGTACTTCACCCAGAGACAGCTCAAGAGCCATGAACTGTTCGAAGCGGCACACCGAGAATACGAAGCTTCGATGCTTTCACCCGACTCAGCGACACCGGAAAGACTTGACGGATTACTGGCACGGTTCGAGGCCATCGCCAGAGATTATGCTTCTACGAATGCAGGTGAAATGGCCCGGTTGTACACCGGTCACCTGCTCTACAGGAAGGGTGATTATCAAGGCGCACTGGATCGGTATACGAAGCTGCAGTCCTCTCACCTGGTAACAGGTGGTCTCGGACCCCTCGTCACCTATCACATCGCCATGACCAGACTCGCACTGAAAGATTACGATCAGGCCCTCACCTTGTTCGACCAGCTCTCCAAGGACATCAATTCGCCATATCGTCGCGAAGCTCTCGCATCAATAGCCAGAATCTATGAATTGACGGGCAAGAACAAGGAGGCGGTCCAGGCCTACCGGCAATACCTCAAGATGTTTCCAGAAGCTCCCGACGCTGTCTTCATCAAAACGAGAATTGCGGATCTTTCGGCGAAAGCCTGACGGCGGGAGAAGGTGGACAGTCCAGCATGTACGCGGGAATTCGTCAAGAACATGCGTACGTGTAAAACGCATGGTTCAGTTATACCGGTTCTCGAAAATTGTGTCGGATTTTCTCGTAATTCGGGCCCGCATGCCGGTGGTCCAATCATGTCATTGCGAGGAGCGGAGCGACGAAGCAATCTCGGTTTTGATCGGTTGGAGTTTGCTTCGGGCTTTGCCCTCAATGACGATCTTCCATCTTTTCGCGTAATCAAAACCGACATTACTTTCGAGAATCCCTATGTATTGCTGATTCATGGGATGAACCGTGTGAAAGAAACTCACTGATCCCATCATGAGACTGAGCCGGTACACGTACCAGCGCGGGCATATCAATCGCGGGAGGAACCCGGCAAACTGCCTGCTCTTATTGCCTCTCTATTACGACGTCCAGTTCGGATACCCAGACCTGAAAAGCTTCAGTACCAACATCAATTGCATAATATCCTTCATCGTTTTGAACTTCCTGGTCGAAAGCGTTCCGATCCAACAGGTAATCAAGAATAGCCCGCACCTCGGTGAAAGCCAGGTCCTGTTCGAATACAATAGTGAACACCTGATTTGCGTGAAGGAAAGGCATTGATTCCATTTTCCGCAACCTCACAAAGAAAATAGATCAAAGATCGGTCGGGGTCAACGGCTGCGGGTTGCCCTCGTCTGCGTAAGATAGCGATATAGCTTGACACACGGGTTCATTGTCTGTATAAACTCCACGGGGGAACTGTATAATACCCTTTGTTATCGATGATTTTGTATGGTGAAAGGAGAAGTGCACATGACCAAAGCGGATCTCATAGCCCGCATAGCTGAACAGTCAGGCATCTCGAAGAAATCTGCCGCAGCAGCCTTGAATTCATTGGTTGTGGCCGTCCACGAAGTGTTGAAAAAAGGGGATAAAATTCGATTGAGCGATCTGGGCAGCTTCAGTGTGGTGACTCGTCAGGCCCGCAAGGGAGTGAATCCCCGGACCGGCAAACCAATCAAAATCCCCGCCACCAAGGCTCCGAAATTTAGTGCAGCCAAAGCGCTCAAGGAAGTTGTCAAGAAATAACGAGCAACACATCCCGGATGCTATTTTTTTGGCATGCTGTCGAATTCCGGAAAAGTAGCATTTTCTTGCGCCACGCGATCGGTGAAGCTCGTCCGACGCATCGCAAGGTGGTATATCCATTCACAGGGAGAACATTTCCGGGGGAGCCAGACTGCAGGATAGGTAACTCCCCCGGAAATACGTTTGAAGAAAACACATGAAAAAATTACTGATTCTCTTGAGCATTCTTATTCCAATCCTGAGTTGCTGTGCTTCACTCAAGGACGGCAAGTTCGCGACTAATGATAATAAGCCAAGTCCTTTCATGCGTCCGGAACGCGAAAGCCCCTTGATGGATCCTCTCCCGGGCATGGGTCCGGACCGTTAAAGGCTTGGCCGAAAGGTTAACCCCTCTCTATTCGCCCAGCCCCATGCTCGAGTCCTGTAATCCCCGTTGGGGAGAATGCGGATGGTTTCCAGGCCGATTGTTCCTGTCCATATGTTTTCCGCCTCCGGGTCCTCCCTTTCGCAACAAGGACTTGAACTCCTTTCGAAAATCGTTAAAAAAAAGCACTAGTTGGGCTTGCTGTTTTAGGCTGAGCACTGTGGATACTTCGTCCAATTGTTCGTCCCACACCTGGCGGAGTTTCTTTCGCTTGTCCCGAACGTCGGCCAGTACCTGCGCCAGTTCCTTGTCGTCGACCGCGCTATCCTGATTCACAATGCGTTTGAGCGTGGCGTAGTCCTGTGCGAGACCTTTTTGCAACTCTTTTCGCTGTGCAAGAAATTTGTAACGTATTGCCAGAACCTTGTCCGCTGTGGTCCGATCCAGATCCAGCGCCTCCATCATTTTCCACGTGATGAGAGTTTCGAGCCTTTCCTGGAACTTGTCGACCGGTTCGGCCTTGCCGGCCGGATCGGCCTGTGCGTTTACAGCAACTCCCATCAGGATCAGAGCTAATAGGGCTGCAACGATCGATCGCATACTATTCACCTCTTTCGAGCCAGTCGAACCTTTTCAGCCTGTCACAGGAGCCAAAATTGGCCTGACTCATCCTCTGCATCGAACCAGTCCATCATCGCATCGTCTCCCTGCGGGATTCTGATTTCGGCCAGCATGGTGGAGTCGCTCAGTGCAGGCACGACTTCTTCGGGAGACGGGCCGTACAGGTTGTTCAATTCCTGGAACACGAGTTCCGAAGTATCGCCCCCAGGCGCTCTTGTAACCTTCCGGACATCGTACACGCTGAAAACCGCGACAAAAGCGATAACGGCAGCTAAGAGAACTCCCGCAGCCTTCCAGCGGCTATCCCGCCACCTGGCGGCATGACGTTTCTTGTGCAGAGCGGATGCTAGCGTGGAATCATAGCGCCTCCAGAACAATTCGCCGGGGTCCGGCGGCACATCGGCTGCCACGGCTGAAAAAAGCGACTGAAATTCTTCACGGATGCGCATACACGGAGGACACGCCTGCAGGTGAGCCTCGAGTAACTCTTTTGAATCAAGGTCCAAACCCTCGTCCAAATCCGTCACCATAATTCGTTCGACGTCGTTACAATCCAGCTTTTTCATTGCATCGCCCCCAGTTTCTCCCTGAGCGCCTTGGCAGCTTGAAAAAAATTGACCCGAGCACCGCCGGCGGTTCCGCCGAGAACCCTGGCGATCTCTTCGTAATCCATGTCCTCGTACACTCTCAGCTGAAGCGTTAAGCGCTGCTTGGGAGGCAGTGTCTCCATAGCTTCCCGCATTCTCGACAGGTTTCTTTTTTTGTCCAGACTATCCCAGGTCGGTTCTGCCGGATCAACCAGAGTTTCAAGAGCGTCGGTACTATGAATCGGTTTGCGTTTCCTCAAATAGTCTCGAACCGTATTCAAAGCGATTTTGTAAAGCCACGTCTTGAACGAGGATGCCATGGTGAATCCCGGCAATCCTTCGTATGCCTTCAAGAAAACGGTTTGCGAAATGTCTTTGGATTCTTCCACGTCCCTGATCATCCTGAAAATTGTCATGGTCAAAGGCTTCGAATATTTTTGTACGAGTTCCGAAAAAGCTTCCGTCCTGCCCTTTCGAAAGTCTTTTATCAAATCCGCATCATCCATGAGGCCTTCCCGTTCCTGATTATTGGGACGTAGTTCCATACACGATGTTAAATGAAAAATCGGAGATCATATCGATGCCACAAAGCCCAAGCGCCGGGCGGTTCTCATACTGATCGACAGGAATCAATCAGTCTCGTGAGTGATCCACCGTTGCCGTGTCATTGCGACGAGCGAAACGACGAAGCAATCCGGATAGGTAAAGGCCGAGATTCTTTCGCTTCGCCCGCAATGACGGCCTTTTTCCCACCCGTGACTGAATGGATACGATTGGCAGTCAAAGAAGTAAAATCGGGGAGGCGCTTCCTGTAAGAAGTTCCTCCCCAATCTTAATTGTTTCAAAGCACGTTAGTATCGGGGAACCTGGGCTTGTGTATCGTCTGCCGGGCGCTGTTTTCACGTCAAATCATCTGCTCAGGCGGCAGCCACAAGTTGTGAATGGAGATAATTTCCCTTGAGTTTTTCCAGGGCCGATCTTTCGATCTGCCGCGCCCTCTCTCTGGTTATGCCGAAATGTTTCCCCAACTCCTTCAAGGTAACGGGATCTTCGGAGAGTATTCGTTTTTCAACAATATATTTCTCTCGTGAATTCAAAGTCTTCAGCGCGTTGTCCGCCCACACCTTCAAATCCATTTGAGCTTGCAGTTCAGAAAGAATCTCTTCTTGATCCGGCGATGTATCCCGTAACGTATCCGCGAAGGAGTCCCTGGACCGATCACCGATCAGGTCGTCCAATGAAAGATCGTGAGCCTTCAGGCGGGCTGCCATGTCGATGACTTCGTCTTCGGTCACGTGGATTCTGCCAGCAAGCTTGGCCACATCATCCAAATGATTCTCCACGTCCACCGCTTCGGGAAGATCTGCAACCCTGTAGAAGAGCTTTCGCTGAGCCTGCGTCGTTCCGATCTTCACCAGAGACCACGAACGAATGATAAAATTCTGAATGTATGCCTTGATCCACCAAATCGCATAAGAAATCAACCGGTAACCCTTGTCTGGATCAAATCTCTGAACCGCCTTCATCAAGCCGATGTTTCCCTCCTGAATAAGGTCCATCAATTTGACCCCGTAATTTCTGTAGCCTAGAGAGACCTTTATCACAAATCTCAAATTCGAAGTTATGAGTATTTGCCCCGCGGCCTCGTCCATGTTTTCCTTATATCGAATAGCGAGCTCATTTTCCCGCTCCCTGGTCAAAACCGGGTAGCGCTCGATTTGCGAAAGGTATATCCTGAGTCCGTCTGTCTCGATGGGATAGCTCATGCTGGTACCTCCGGACTGTTTACCGAGTTTCTGTCCATTCATTTGGATGCACGTAACGGGAAAAGGTTTCATTCGTCATCGGGCGAGGGTCCGTTTCCGGCACCTTATCAGAAGCGTTTCGCATTCACATACGTGAGATCGGGGACGGCACTCTTTGCCAAGCGGATCCCCCAATTTTACCTTTTTGAAAGGGCGCGCGTTCGGAGAGATGAGCGGGCGTGATATGCCCTGCAATTCCACGCATGGCAAGCCGAACGAACGAACCTGCAGCAACATCGGGTGAAATGAACATGATTTTCGACAAAGTGTGGGTGAGAATCAAAGGCGAACTCTTGGCAATCAGGGACGATGTGTCCGGAGCGCAGGAGTTCAGAGACAAAGCGCGGCGATTACTCCAAAAACTCGAAAGCAGGACGCAAGGTTTGACCAACTCGGAGAAACAGCCCTCAGACGCAGCGAAGCCTCTGGAACAGGAATCATCCAGGTCGAAGGACCAGGAAGAAACATCCATGGATGACCTGGAGCGAGAGTGGGAAGAGTTCTTGCGGCTCCGGGAAGACAGGAAAAAGGCAGACGAGGAGTCCGACGCACCACCGCCTAACCCGCGCTCCCTGGGATGAAAAAAAACCGGAGAACCCCTGGATAAGGCGGTTCCCCGGTAACACAATCCGTTTGATACGAATGCGTTTTGAAATACGTGAAATCGGGGAGGGACACTCTTTACAAAAGAGGGTCCCCCCTATCTTACTTTTTTGAAAACGCATTCGTATGAGATCTTTCTTGATCACATACGCGGCCGCTTCGCGTTTGATTGTCGATCCAGTGTTTCCTCGGATTCTTCTTCACCCGCTTTTTCGTCTTCGTCGTCGCCCGATTCGTATTCTTTCATGTCCTCAGACAACTCCGACAAGCGGCTATTCACGAGGTAATTGATGGAACCTTCCGGGAAATTCCCCTCGTCATCGCGATCTCCCGCGGGGATGCCCGTGAGCAATTCTATCCCTTGATCAACATGATCAATGGCCCACACGTGAAACTTGCCTTCCTTGACTGCTTCCAGGACGTCAGGGTGGAGAACCAGGTCGCCGATATTGCGCCTGGGAATCATGACACCTTGCTTCCCAGTGAGCCCTGCAGCTTTGCACACCCTGAAGAAGCCTTCGATTTTCTGGTTCACTCCTCCGATGGGCTGGATTTCGCCGTGCTGATTGACGCTGCCCGTGACGGCCACTCCTTGGTCTATGGGCTTGCCTGACAGGGAACTCAAGAGGCCGTAGAGTTCCGTGGACGATGCCGAGTCGCCGTCAACCCCTGAATATGACTGCTCAAATGTTATGCTTGCCGTCAGGTTGAGCGGTTTGTCCTGAGCAAAGCGATCCCTCAGGAATCCCGCGAGTATGAGTACGCCTTTGTTATAGCTGTGTCCAGACAGTTCGGCTTCCCTCTCGATATTGATAATGCCCAATTTGCCCATACTCGTTTTGACGGTGATTCTGGAGGGGCGCCCGAAGGAGATCTCCGGCAGGCTGTAGACGCTCAGCCCGTTTATCTGTCCCACGCGATGACCGTCCGTGTCTATGATGAGAATCCCTTCTTCGATGTATTCCTGAATTTTGTCCTCGAGCATGTTGACACGTTCAATGCGGTCGGCTTGAGCGCCTTCGACATGAATTCGAGTTATCATCGTGGCATTGTCTTCTCGGGCTTTCAGATCCGCTTCCCGCACGAGATCCGCCACCCGCTCGAACTGAGCCGTAATCTTTCGCTTCCGGCCACCCCATCGTATGGCAAGTCTCGCGATGGCTTCCCGTCCTGATTGGTCGCACGGCAGCAGATTCTCTTCCGACGAGATTTGGGCCACGAAACCTGCGAGTTTTGCAATATTCGACTCGCTATTGGGCATGGTGGTATCGAAATCGGCCTTGATCTTGAAAATTTTCCGGAAATCTTCTTCATACCAGTGAAGCAGGTCGTAAATCTCGGTATCCCCGATCATGATCACTTTTACATTGATGGGGATTTTCTCGGGCTTGAGCGCTGACGTAAAAAGAAAGCTGTACGGATCGGTCTGTATTTCAGCGATGTTGTTTCTCAGCGTTCTCTTCAGAGCCTGCCACACGCCGACTTCCGTCAACGAGTCTCTGGCCATCAAGACGAGATAACCGCCGTTCGCCCGCAGGATGCTGCCGCCCTTTATCTGCGAATAATCCGAAAACCATACTCCCTGCCGGTCCATGACTCGTTCTATGGTTCCGAATAGGTTCCGAAAGGTGGGTGTCGTCTCCACAATGACCGGTGGCTTCCTGGTTTCCGAATTGTCCACGACAACATTCACTTCGTAGTCTCTGAACTGTCCTGGATCCGGAGGCAGCATCATGGGAGCACCCGGACCTTCGGGCGTCGGCTGAGCAACAAGGCGCGGCCGAAATCTGTCCAGGTGATTCATGACATCAGCTTCCACTTCTTCGAGATAGATCTTCACTTTGTCGCTTGCGTGCTGTTCCAGGAGAGGATTTATCGATTCCTTGAGAAGCGGCTGAATCCAACCCTGGGCAAGTTTTTCCAGATCCTCCTGAATGGTCTTTTCTATGTCTCTCGCAGCCTTGAATATTTTTTCCATTTCCGAAGAGAGTTCTTTGTACTTCTGCTTGATTTTGGCGAGCTCTTCCGCCGAGAACTTGCCTTCCTCGACGAGAGATTCGAGCTGTTCAATTTTCATGGGATTGCCGATGATCACGGGAGCCAAATCCGGGCGAGTGAAGGGCCCGACCTGCACCTGCACCATCATGAAGTTTTCGCTATTGACCTTATTTTCGAAGTTCTTGAAAAGAGCTTTTTGTGCTCCCATGTGGCGATTCACGATTTCGTTTCTGGCCGTCTGAAATTCTTCGCTTTCGAACACTGCGGGAATTTTCTTTTTCAACGTGGCGATGAGATCCGCCATTTGTTGCCTAAAAACGATGCCCTGGCCTGCGGTGAGTACGATCAGTCGAGGTTGATCGGGAGTCTTGAAGTTATTCACGTACAACATATCGTCCGGAACGTTCCCCTCGGCGACGTTATATTGTTCAAGCAATTTTTGAACGGTGGCCATGCGTCCGGTACCATTGATTCCGGCCACATAGATGTTGTATCCCGCGCTCTTCATCGCAAGCCCGCGGCGAATGGCTTTGACAGCTCGATCCTGACCCACTATCTCGTCCACAGATTCCATTTCCGCGGTTTCTGCGAATCCTTCCGGAGGAAAATTCCAGGTAAGATCCTCCAACGGCAATCGAAATTTCTCTCGGATATCACTCATAACTGAACTTCCTGTGTAAGATTTTAGCAGGGAACACGTCCCTGGAAGCACACGTGGACTGGGCCTGAATACGAATCGGAAGGCCATTATTCTTCATGAATACGATCTACAGCTTAATAAGTTCCTTGATGTCTTGTTTGGTCCACGGAAACAGTGGATCTTTCGCATCCCAGAGCACATCGAGAATCTCGTTTTCTGCGAGCACTCCTTTCTCTTTCAACATTTTTATTATTCCGATCAAGACTTGTCCCGTGTTAAAGCCGTAATAATCCTCCATGTTTCTCTCCCGGGGCCTAATACGTTCTTTTCGGGGTCGGCATGCCGCGACTCTGTTGCAAAAACTCTCTCAAAACGGACAGAGCGTCAGCCTGAATATCGACGAAATTGACTCCAACGATAAAGGAGATGCCATGCAGTGTGGTGCGCCTTTCGTACCATTCCACCTGACCTATTACCTCAACGGTTCCGAATCTCTTGCCGAGATCCAGCTTCATTTCAAGGCAATTTCTTCCGTACGTGGTTTCCGTGAAAGAAAGATGATACCCGTCCGCTTCCATTCTTGGTGATTCGAAAATAAGGCCCTGGAGATTCAGCGATTTTGTAAAAGCCTTTTGTTCAGCCGACTTTCTGGACGGATCGGTCCCGTGAATTATCGTATATTTGAACTGAATCTGCAGTTCCGCGGTTAATGTAGTTCGAGAAATCGGTGTGTCGCTCATAAATATCCCAACTTCAAGCTGGCGGCTAACCCTCGGGCTGCCGGTTTAGGGGTTAGACACATGAAACGTGTTCGGGAGGCTCTCGGAAAGCACGCACACATGTTACGATTCCCTTTTGACGCCGAAGAGTATCTGGTCAATAATTTCGACCATGGTATGACCGATAAGCATGTGAACTTCCTGAATCCGCGGAGTGGCTGCGCCTTCGACAGGAAGGTAGTAGCGACAATCGTCCTTCATGGGGCTTTCGAACGGACCGCCAATGCCAATGGTGACCAGCCCGATCTGCCGTGCCGTCTTGAGCCCCCGCAACACGTTCTGAGATTTTCCGGAAGTACTGATGCCGATGGCTGCGTCCCCCTGTTTCCCCAGGGCTTTTATCTGTTTTTCGAACACTTCGTCGTAACCAAAGTCATTTGAAATCGAAGTCAATACCGAACTGTCCGTAGTCAGAGCCAAAGCCGGAAGAGGCGGTCGATCGATCATGAATCTGTTGACAAATTCAGCTGCTATGTGTTGAGCATCAGCTGCGGATCCGCCGTTACCAAAAAGGAGTATTTTATAGCCGAGTCCCAACACCCGAGCCAGGGCACTTATTGTCTGTTCCAGAAGTTCAAAGTTGTTCCTGAGAAAATCCTCCTTGAGGCGTGTGCTTTCGGCAAAAATTTCAGAAATATAGTTGTTCAATTCCACCACCCGCATCCGATCACGATTGCCTTGATCAGTATCATATACGGCCCCAAGGACGAATGGCAATCACAAAGCGATCCTTTTTTGCAAAATTCGCAAACAAAAGATAGAAATTATACGTCATATGCGCTCACGTAGGCTCCATTTCGACTTATGTGGTAAAATGCATTGTGCCGGAATGGAAGAATTTCTTTCGGCTGAAGACCGGTATACCTTTTCAGAGCAAAGACCGGAAGCAGAAATGTCCGTCACGATCCGCTGCTGATTCGAGCGATATGGGTGGAGGACCGGTTGTCCGGCCCTGATCCCGGATTCGGAACAAAAAATCAGTAGCGTCCAATCTGAGGCCCTGCTACATTACCTGAAGGGTATTGGACTTTTTCGTCGACTCGCAAGACAACGTCCCAGGACGCAGTGAGTAGGTTCGAGGATCAGTTCGCGACGAAAATGACGCCAAAGGTCCAATCCCAGTTTGTTGTCGGGAACTCGGCTCAACGAAGACAAGATATTCGTGGGGCCCTTCCTGCTCCATCGATCAGAGGCTCTAGCGACAATCCATGATGTTCAGAAAACATGATATCGTAGACTATTTCGACAGTCGAACGATCTCGTCGGGTCTGATTCTCGAGATCGATGAGCGGCGGCTGCGAATTCTCAACGATCACGGCAAGGAAACGAAAATATCTTCCAGCAGAGTGTTGATCGCGGGCAAAGATCCTGATTTTCCACTATCAGGAACCAGGGAGGCCCAGATAAATAGACTGAAAGCCATTTCTCAGCTACGGGAAGAAATCAAGAGCCGCATTGATCTTCGAGAACTCTGGGAAATCGTGAGCCTGGAGACCGATGAGATCGGTCTCGACGATCTCAGCGAGCTGTTCTTTGGCCGCAACGACTCCGATGATACCGCTTCCCTGTTGAGAGCCATCTTTGAAGACAGGCTGTACTTCAGGATCAAGCCGGACAAGATAGAGGTACCTTCACCGGAAAGGGTGCAGCAGGCACTAATCCAACGGGAAAAAGAAAGGGAAAGAACCAGTTTTGCAGCGAACGCCGCGGAGTTTCTGTCAAAAATGAAAGGTCCGCAACCTATCACTGCGGACGCCGCGCCCGAAGGTCTGATTCCCATGCTCGAAGAGGCTGCTCAATATGGCAGAGACTGGGTAACCTTCAAACAGATCAAAGAAATTCTCTCGCAGGCCGGATTGCCACAACAAGTAGACCCGTTCAGAATTCTCGTGATGTTGGGGGTATGGTCCGAGGACGAAAATATTACTCTTCGTGCGGAAAACATTGCCACGGCATTTTCTCGGGAAATGGAGGCCGAAGCCGCGCTTGCTGCAGGCAAGCCACTTATGACGGACGTGGAAGACCTGACCCGTGAAGAAGTGATAACCATCGATTCACCTTCCACGCGGGATGTTGACGATGCTCTGTCGCTCTCCCGGAAGGGTGAAGATTGGATATTGGGAGTCCACATTACGGACGTCGCCCATTTCGTCGAGCATGACTCTTTTCTGGACACTGAAGTCCGACAGAGAGCAACTTCAATATATCTCCCCGATACTATTATTCCCATGATTCCTGCGGTTCTTTCAGAGCACGCGGCAAGCCTGATAGCCGGGGAAATTAGACCTGCAATCAGCCTCATGGCAGAAATCGGGCCGGACTACCAATTGAAAAGTTATCGAATTGTTGAATCCGTTGTACGGGTAAGCGAAAGGCTGTCCTATGACGAGGCGGACGAGCGGATCTCCAGGGCCGGTTCCAAAGAACACACTCTGTTCGTCATAGCCTCGGCTTTGAGGAAAGCGCGCCTGGCAGCCGGCGCAATCATTTTTAAGGATCCCGAACTCGGTGTACATGTCAACGAAGATGGAAGTATCGAAGTAAACCTCAGGGACAGAGAAACTCCGTCCCAAATTCTTGTCTCTGAAATCATGATTTTTGCAAATAATTTTTTTGCGAGATTCTTGAAAGAAAATGCAATACCGGGTATTTATCGAAGCCAGGCTCCGCCCCTGGAGAAGATCGAGCTCGGCGACGAATATGATCCGGTTGTTTCATATCGGAGCAAGAAGGCTCTTTCACGAGGGGACTTGAGCACCGTGGCGGGACCGCATTCCACGCTGGGTCTTGCGCTTTACACGACTGCCACCTCGCCCCTCAGAAGGTATCCGGACCTGCTTGTGCAAAGGCAACTGAAATCGGTGCTTCGAACCAATCAACCTGCGATTCACGAAAATGAACTGGAACAGTATTTGTCCGAAATATGCTACAGACTGGAAAGAGCGGTACTCCTCGAACGAGAGCGTCAACGCTATTTCCTGCTTAAGTATTTGGAGCAGCGAAAGAACGAAGAGTTTGAGGCACTGGTATTACATCGCTTTCCCAAATTTTACCTGGTGCATATAACCGGCCTCTGTTTCAACGCGGCGCTCAACGCATCTGCAGGTCTTTCGCTGAGCCCTCGCGACCGGGTGCTTGCGAAGGTTGACAGAGTCAATCCACGAGATGACAAGTTGGTTCTGTCTCTGGTTAAGGTGCTATGATGGCTATGACCGGAGAAAGAATAGCCATAAAGATCATACCGACTCCGGCTACTCAAGACATTTCCCAGAGAGACCTTTTCAGGCTCGCAAGAATTACCAAGCTTCCGTCCGAGCGCATCAAAGAGCGAATTTCCAGCGGGAAAGGCCTGGTAATCATTACGGCCATGCACCCGCGCATCGAAGATCTGGTGTCCCTCATCCGGGCCATTGGGTTTTCGGTTACCACCGGCCCTGCTGATGCCATAAACAGACCCGTAAGTCCGAAGACCACGCAAACCACTCCGCGGGTCCTCGACAGCGAATGGAAAATCGGCAGCATCATAGAAAATCTGTATGAAGTCAAAGACATCAAGCAAGGCGGAATGGGGGCCGTCTACCTGGTGCGTCACCGGCGCTGGAACACCATGATGGCCGTGAAATCCCTCTTGCACCGCCTCCGGGAAAACGAAGAAGATCGCGCTCTGTTTGTCAAAGAAGCGGAAACCTGGATAGACATAGGATTTCACCCGAATATCGCGGCATGTTATTACGTGCGAAATATTGATGACAGTCCCAGGATTTTCATTGAATACGTGGACGGGGGGGGGCTTCACGAATGGCTGGTTCGGCGGAGGCCTGCCGGTTGGGATGTGATCATCGATTGCATGGTGCAGGCCAGTGACGGTCTCGAACATGCCCATTCCAAGGGTCTCGTGCACAGGGATATTAAGCCCGCAAACTGCATGATGACCAGAGACGGTGTTTTGAAGGTCACCGATTTCGGGCTCACCAAAAAGAAGTCCCAGGAATTGAGTGCAGCCGAAATCGAAGCGGACGGTCCGGCGCCGGACAGGGAATCCATCACCGCCGCAGGCATGGGAACCCCCGGCTATATGGCGCCGGAAATGTGGATTCCTCACACGGAAGTGGGCCCGCCTGCAGATATGTACGCTTTTGGCGTCATGTTCTTTGAACTCTGCTGCGGAAGAAAGCCCTTCGTGCTGAAAGCCGGGGAAAAACGCGAGAAGCTCGCACTTGCGCATGTAAAGCAAGCTCCGCCGAGACCGAGCACATACAGACGAGACATTCCTCCCGCACTGGAAGAGGTGATTCTCAAATGCCTCAACAAGAATCCTGACAACCGGTATCCTTCTTTCCGGGTGATCAGGGAGGATCTGGCAGGAATATATGAGAGCCTGTTCCAGCGCCGGTTCCCGAGAGAAACGCCCGATGAGCTGCGTTTGCTGTCCGATGCGCTCAACAACCGCGCAGTGTCCCTCATGGACCTCAATCACCAGGAGGAAGCGGAAAGGGCTCTCCTGAAAGCCCTGGAATCAGACCCCCATCATCCCGAGGCCGTCTATAATTTGGGGCTGCTGCGATGGTTGCGCATGTCCAACCCGGATCGGGAACTCGTCGTTCGCATGGAAGAGGTCATCAAGACACCCGAATACGTGGGCAGGGGCGCGTCGTTGCTGGGACGTTGCCTATTGACTCTCGGGGATGCAGAAAGAGCATTGAAAGCCTGCGAGTTGTCGCTTACCGCGGAAGAGGCAACGGAATCGTGGCTCAAACCGTATGCTATTGCCCTGATCGGAACAGGTTGTGAAACGGACGCTATCGCCCGTCTGGAGACGTATTCCGAGGAATTCCCCAACGATGACGAAGCAGCCGGATGGCTCATCGGGGCTCTCACCAGAACCGGGCGCAATGACGAAGCCCAGGCCCTTATGAGAGCTCTGCCCGCAAGTTCCGAAATCCGTCACTGGACGCAAGAAAAAATAGCCGAAAACTTTTTCTTTTCCGGATTGTCCGAGGTCCTGAGCATGGAGGGACACGCAGGCTGGATCACCTGCGTACTCCAGTCCCCGAAATCAGGCGCGATTCTTACCGGGTCCAGGGATAGAACCATCAGATTCTGGAATCCGGAAACCGGCGCCACAATGAAAACGGTGAGTGTCGTCGGAGAACCTCCGGCCATTCTCTGGATATCCCCGGATGAGCGCTATTTGGCGATTGCAGCCTCTCAAACCGGTGTTCCCGTGAAAATACTGCATGTGGATTCCGGGAAATTTGTGGGTAGCCTTCCTGGTCACGAAGGAGCGGTAACCGCTCTGGGTTTTTCACCGGATGGCAGACACATTTTGACGGCAGAGCAGAAAGGAAGCGCCCGGCTGTGGAGTGCGACCGATTTCAAGTTCGTATCGGCGCATAAAATACCGGTTCATACCGCGGCCGCAATTTACTTTGACGAGCACTCCAGGCCGGGGATTTTTCTTGCAGGTATGGATAGAGTTCTCAAGAAAATCTTTCCGCCGGATTCGCCCCCTCAAGCATTCGAAAAGGTGCACCGGGATCCCATTACAGCAGTGAAAGTGTCGCCAAGCGGAGGGCGGGTTCTCACGTGCGGTCGGGAAAAACAGGTACTGGTATGGGATGGCGAGGCTGGAGGAGTTGTGTCGGGATTCCAGGCGCATCAGGAACACGTAGCGGAAGTGGCGTTGAATCCTGTTCGGGATCTCGCGGCAAGCTACGACCCAAAAAGCGGAATCAAAGTTTGGGATTCCAGAAACGGCATGGTACTGCGGACTTTTTCCCCGGGGGATGGTGAAATCACCTGTATGGCATTCACCATAAACGGAGAACGATTACTTGCGGGCGGCAGAGACATGACCCTGAAGATCTGGGACGTGCGTGGCAGGCCGATGACTCCGAACCTTGCCCTCGCGAAGATCCGACCCGTTAAGAAGCAGATGAAATCCGATCGGAAATTCAAGGCGATGATCGAAGCGGCAAAGAAGGCCATGAAGAGGGGCGCCTTCGGTACGGCGTATTCCATGCTCCGGGATTCCCAGACTCTTCAGGGCTATGAACGTTCGGATGTCGCATTGGACCTGATTTTTCGGCTAAAAGACTACGGCAAACGGACGGGCATTCACGGCGGCTGGAAACGAAAATCCGTGGAAACCCAGTGCGGAGTGCTGAAGGTAGTATTTTCCCCTTCAGCTATAGCGTTTCTCACAGCGCAGGCCGATCATACGGTCAGAATGTGGAGCACGAAAACGGGCGATTGTCTAAAGGTGCTCAAAGGCCATACAAACTTGGTCTCGACAGTCAGTTTCTCGGGCACCGGCCGCGAGGCGGCTTCCACCAGCGACGATCGTTCGGTGCGGACGTGGGACTTGAATTCGGGCAGGAATCTGCTCACTCTGAAAGGGCACGGAGAGAATGTCAGTGCCGTTGCCTACTCGCCTGACGCCACTGCGCTGGTGTCAGGTTCCTGGGACAAAACCTTGAGGTTGTGGCGTTTGCCCGACGGTTACCCTATGCGGACCTTGAAAGGACATGAGGACAAGATCACCTGCGCGAATTTCGTTCATAACGGCGAGCATATCGTCTCCGCGGGGTTCGACGGCGTGGTGAAAATGTGGGAGACTTCTTCGGGAAGACTCTTGAGGGACTTGCGCGGCCATAAAGACAAGATAATGTGCCTGGATGTCTCGAAACAGGGCGATTTGCTCCTCACCGGATCCATGGACGGGACCGCTCGCATATGGGATACGAAAACCGGAAGCTGCATGAAGGTGATCGATGTCAACGAATCCGGCGTCAGAGCAACGGGATTCTCTCCGGATCAAGCTTTTGTGGTAACCGGCGGAAGCGATTCAGTACTGAGAATATGGAGCTTGTCTACGGGCAAATGTCTGAGAGAGTTCCAGGGGCACTTGCGGGAGATCACCTCGGCCGAGTTTTCTTCCAACGGCCGTTTCGTGATCAGTTCCTCCGCTGACGGGTCGATCATAATATGGGAAGTGGACTGGGAATGGAAATTTTCAGGTATCGCTGATACAAAGAGTTAGTCATGCTATGAACGGGTTCGCCCCGGACGAGTGTGAAAACAGGCGTATGAAATGATCAGCCAAAAACCACCGCTGTGGAGTCTTCCCTGTTTCGAGGAACAACTGGCACAGATGTTGTGCGCTCGGAACAAAATCACGCTTTCTCCTGAGGGAATGATCGTGGCCGCGGTGCTGGTCCCGCTCTTTATCAACAACGGCCGTCCTTACGTCCTGCTCACCGAGAGATCCGACCTGGTGGAACATCACCGCGGGGAGATTTCTTTTCCGGGCGGTAAATTCGACCCCACCGATCCGGACTTGAAATCATGCGCGCTCCGGGAAACAGCCGAGGAAATCGGCATGGACCCTGCGCATGTCCGGATAGTGGGAGAACTGGACGACTTCTACACGGTGGCTACGAGATTTCTCGTCGCCCCTTTTGTGGGAATGATTCCGTACCCGTATGAGTTTCGCCCCAGCGCTCGGGAAATTGCGGGCTTGTTGAGCGTTCCGCTGGAGGTATTCTTCGATCCGGTACGGAGAACGGAAGAGATCTGGACTATCAACGACCAGCCCATAGAAGTAATATCCTACCGATGGAAAGGCTACAACATCTGGGGAGCTACGGCCCGGATCATGAAGCATTTCACGGAACTGATAGACGCTTGGCAATTGGACCCCGGATCGTGCGCGAACTAGTAGAGCGATTCAAGAATAGCTTGCGTCGTAGCAACCCCGGTTTCGGTGGGGGCGGGTTTGAAACCCGCCCCTACAGCGGTTATCGACTAGTCTAAGGTGTAAAGGTAATTGCGAAACGGTCTACGAGTAGAGCGATCCTGAATTGGCTTTACGCCTCATGAACCGACGATCGCGCCGCACGCGGCGACTGTCGCGGAAGGCCAGCGCAAGGTTATTTATGAATCAGTCTACTAGATTGAAAGGCGTTTGGTTCGGTCATGAACGAACTGGATGATTTTCCCGAAGACTTTAGAAGCTGCGTCACGTTTCACGGGCACCTCTGTCCCGGGCTGGCCATCGGATATTCCGCGGTGAAGGCTGCGCAGAAGGTATTGCAGATTGGCTCTGCCCAGGATGAAGAACTTGTGGCTATCGTGTACAACGATTCCTGTGCGGTGGATGCAGTTCAGGTGTTACTCGGGTGCACGTTCGGAAAAGGCAACCTGGTGTTTCGCGATTACGGCAAACAGGTTTTTGCCTTCATGGACAGGAATTCGGGACGGGCAGCACGCATCTCATTCAAAGGGCCGATGCCGTACCGAGAAGAGCGTCACCTGTTGAGAAAGAAAATTGATTCCGGAGAAGCGAGCGAAGAGGATAAGGCGCAATTTTTCAACATGAGGCTTACGGCCACGATGAAACTCGTGTCCTCTGATCCCGAAGAGTTCTTCGAGATTCGCGAAGTTCGAGAGCCGTTGCCGTCAAAGGCTCCCTTGGTGACGACGGTGCCGTGTTCCGTATGCGGGGAAGACACCGTACGTTCACGAATGCTGGAACGAGACGGAAAACTCGCGTGCAGAGAATGTGCTCTCCAGGAATAATTCGGAAGATTGTTGGGAGACCATCGCCCGTCGCGGATGGGACTTTCCGTGCACTGCCAAGCCCTTCCATGTTATGACTGTTTCGGAGATTCCATGAAAATTGCAGAACATCTTTATATTTACCTGTGGGGAGACCCCAGGGAAAACAATTGCAACAGCATCTTCATAGACGGCAAGACTCCCCTGCTGATTGACCCAGGCCACGGCCACAGAGTCAATGATCTGTTCGGACGGATGCGTGAGGACGGAGTCGACCCTGAGCGTATCCGTATGATCGTCTGTACCCATGCTCACCCCGATCATTTCAGCGGCACGGCCGCGTTTCACGGCAGCCACCAGAAGATAGCCATTTCCCGGGAAGAAGAGAAATACATCGAAGACATCGGCAGGCCCATGTACGTCCAGCAAGGCATCCAAATGCCGGATTACCGCGTCGATTTTTATCTCAGGGAAGGGGACCTGGTGGTCGGAAAACACGAACTGCAGGTGCTTCTTACTCCCGGTCACAGTCCCGGAAGTATCTGTATCTTCTGGCCTCGCTACAAAATTCTGTTCAGCGGCGACGTGGTCTTCGCACAGGGCGTCGGCCGGGCGGATCTGCCTGGCGGGAATGCCGCAGCGCTCAAGCAAAGCGTAAAGCGGCTGTCCGAGCTTCCCGTTGAAATTATTGTTCCCGGACATGGGCCGGTAATTCAAGGCTCGGCACAGGTGCGATCGAATTTCGAATTCGTCACGCGTGCTTTGGCAAACGTGCGATAAACCTTTTCCTGAAACAATACTGCGCTGTCAGCTTCAATCAAATGTTCACCAGGCTCCGGGTTTCAAGGGCTCGCGAATGGCCGGGTTCGGAGGGAAAACCCGATGTTCAAATTTTTGGCAGGCGGCCGCAAAATTTTTATACGCCACAAAACTTCGTATTTACCAAGTATTACAAAATCACCCACGGGGTGTTCAAAAATTTGGACAAAATGGCCGAGGGGGCTTACCCAAGACAGGCCCAACATGAATAAACCAGTTGGAAATAATATACGGAGATTACAGATGAATAGGTTTGGATCCTCAAAATGTCAGGATTTGGCATAGCAATTGCAAACTACAACCGCAAGAAAAAAGAATCTATTCCTCCTACGCCAACTGCATATGACAGTTGGTTTTTTTTTGAAGGATATCGGTTGGCGGAAGGCGACCTCATGATTCGTGGCATTCGAAAAAATGCCTCAATTATTCACGGCTTGCTCCTCGTCCTCATGTTGGTCGGCATTGTTCCCGCAATGAATGCCGAGCCCGCCAAAATTCTCATTTTGCCGTTTCATCTCCCTCAGGATGCGGACCAGGAACTGCAGACATTCGGCGAACATGTACACAAGACGCTCAGAAGGAGTGTTTCCGGAAGCAGCGACCAGGTAAAGGTTGAATCGGAGACTGCAACCGAATCGGCCTTGCAGGGCAAGCCCTGGCCGGAGACGGACGAGGAAGCGCAGGCCATGGCGTTGGGAGTCAAAGCCGATCTTGTGGTCTACGGGTTTCTCAAACCTGACGAGTCCAAGTTTCAGATGCGCGGTGTCATGTGGGATGTGCGGTCAGCTCGGGCCATCGTGTCCACGGACCTCAAGGTGTCGAATATACACGAGCTGCCGGGAGTCTTGCAGTTGTTCGTCAACGCCATTAACAAGCGACTGCACGCCACACCCCGGCTGCCGTTTTATAAAACCGAACCGCCCCAGTCAACGGCTCCCAGCCCCCGGATGGCCTCCTTATCGAAAAATACCGGTTCATGGCGAAGCCCGGAAATCCCGGCAAACCTGGTAGGTGTGGACATCGGCGATCTGGATGGGGACGGGAAAAATGAAACGGTATTGGTGGAAGAAGGCGGCGTGACCATAAGTCGTTTCGAAAACGGAGGCCTTCGTCAGCTGACCCAGTTTTCAGAGTCACCCGCAGTGTACATTGCAGCGGAGGTAGAGGATGTGGATGGGGACGGAATCGCGGAGCTGCTGCTCTGCTACCAAACCCCTGCGGGACTGGAATCCTCAATCATCAAATACACCAACCGAAAGCTG
Source organism: Desulfomonilaceae bacterium (assembly GCA_035319325.1). Taxonomy (GTDB): domain Bacteria; phylum Desulfobacterota; class Desulfomonilia; order Desulfomonilales; family Desulfomonilaceae; genus DATHCX01. Next base: position 77,600 of record DATHCX010000082.1, on the reverse strand, counting down.
AGGGTGGTGGGAAGGTTTCCTCACGTCATCCTCAGAACGGTGAGAGAACCTGGTGACGACAAACATCGGATCCTCGTGGGTCAGAGAGTTGACGCGGAAGACATGTTCAGCGGTGAGATGATTCGTTATCAGATGAAAGACGACGAGATCACGGCCGCAGGCACGGTCACGCTTCCGCCGGGTACTCTGTTGCTCAGCTATGCCGCAGGCCGATTCGGGCGATCGGGTCCGTTCCGGAGGGTTGTGCTCAACCAGGACCAGCGATTGATGATTTTTGACCAGGAAAATCGGTTGTTAGCCACTTTGACGGATAGATTGTACGGAAGTGATAAGAAGATACGCCTGCCTCTGAAGAACGGGAGCAAAGAAATCAGCCTTCCGGGAAGAATTCTCATTACGGACACGAAGGAAGACGGGGACAGCGAACTGCTGGTGGCCAAACAGAGCGACGGGAGCAGCTTTGTTCAGGCCCTGGGATGGGACGATCGTCAGTTTATCGAAAAATGGAAAACCATCAGAGGCACAGGAGTAATTTCGGATTTCAGGATCAGAGATTTCAAGAACGAGGGTATACGATCGTTCATTCTCCTCATGACCAAGCCGAACCTGTTTCTCGCTCTTAGGGGCACTCGCAGTGTGATCTTCGCCTACGATCTGGTTCCTTAACGCGATCATCGGATAGCTCTGACACTCATGCGATCTCAAGAAGCTCAGTTGGGGGACCTCTATGAAAATGTGTTCCGCCCAACCCCCCTCCCGGAAACTTCCATGACGGTTCTCAAATAATTGAGTCGGGTTTTCTCATAATTCTGGCCCGCATACCGGTCGCCCAGTCATGTCATTGCGACGAGTGGAACGACGATGCAATCTCAGTTTTGGCCGGTTGGTAATTGCTTCGGGCTTTGCCCTCGCAAGGACAGCCTTGGATTTTCTTCGCGTAAGCAAAACCGACATTACTCTTGAGAATCCCTACAAGAAGCGCATTCGCATCTGTCGATAGAACACACTGCATCGGGTCCTTGAGACGAAAGACCCCGCGTCGGTTGAACGCGGGGTCTTTCGTTTATTGCGACGGGTAACGAGCGGCGCTCGAACCCGTCGGATGTAAAAAATGAATTTTACTTGAACAGGTATGGCACCAGAAGCAGAGCCACCATGTTGACGACCTTGATGACCGGGTTCAGTGCAGGACCCGCGGTATCCTTGTACGGGTCGCCTACGGTGTCGCCCGTGACGGCAGCCTTGTGAGCTTCGCTGCCTTTGCCGCCAAGATTACCGTCTTCGATGTACTTCTTGGCGTTGTCCCAGGTCGCGCCGCCCGTGGTCATGGCAATGGCCAGGAACAGACCGACCACGATACTCCCGATAAGCATACCGCCCAGCGCCTCCTTGCCGAGTCCGGGGGTAAAAGCAACGAACAGAGGAATGACGACCGGCAGTATGGAAGGAAGAAGCATCTGCTTCTGAGCGGCTGCGGTAACCAGATCCACGCACTTGCCGTATTCGGCCTTAACGCCGGGCAAGCCTTCTTTCAGTCCTTTGATTTCGCGGAACTGTCTGCGGACTTCGTCCACGATTGTTCCCGCTGCTTTACCCACCGCGAGCATACAGAGGGCTGCAAAGAAGTAAGGAATAATCCCGCCGATCAGCAAGCCGATGAGGATCTTGGGATTGGACAGATCGAATGGAATAGCTGCTCCGCCCAGTTCCTCCAGCGCACGGGTGTACTCGGCGAAGAGCACCAGGGCAGCGAGTGCTGCGGAACCGATTGCATAGCCTTTTGTAACCGCTTTGGTGGTGTTACCCACCGCATCCAGCGGGTCTGTCCGGTTGCGGACTTCTTCCGGGAGTTCTGCCATTTCGGCGATACCACCGGCGTTATCCGTGATGGGACCGTACGAGTCGATGGCAACAACCATCCCCGTCATGGAGAGCATGGAAACAACAACCACCGCGATACCGTATAGACCGGTGCCTGTGTTCGTGTAACCGCCTCCAAGGGCATAGGCGATCATAATGGCAATAGCGAGGACGATAACCGGCAGAACCGTGGAAATCATGCTGATGGCGAGACCGCCGATGATGTTCGTGCCGTGACCCGTGGTGCTGGCTTGGGCAACGAATTTCACGGGGCCGTACATGCCGGTGAAATACTCGGTGATGACAACGATGAGTCCCGTCAGTACCAGGCCCACCACGGCCATCAAGAAGATGCTGCCGACTGAAACGATGTAGGGCTCACCTTTAAGTGGTGCACCCAAAGGCAGCCACGCAGCCACGAAATAAAAGAAGATCGCTGCGAGCACGCCGGCGACAGCGAGACCTTTGTACAACGAACCCATAATGTACAGGTCTTTTTCAGGTACAGTTCGGCTCAGCTTCACGAAGAAGGTCCCGATGATGGAAGCCACGATGGCAACGCCGCCGATAAACAGAGGCAGCAGAAACGCTGTGCTCGTGATACCGTAAATGGTGCTTCCCAGGAGCATGGCCGCAACAATGGTAACCGTATAGGTTTCGTACAAGTCGGCTGCCATACCGGCGCAGTCACCCACGTTGTCGCCCACGTTGTCTGCGATGACGCCCGCGTTGCGAGGATCGTCTTCAGGCAGATCGGCCTCGACCTTACCCACCAGGTCTGCACCCACGTCTGCTGCTTTGGTGTAGATACCGCCGCCCACACGAGCAAACACGCTCATGAGGGAGCTTCCGAATCCGAGTGCCACCAGGGCACTAAAAATAGCGTGTGCGTCGGGATTCGATGCCTTGGCCATCAGGTAAAAACCTGCAACGCCCAGCAGCGCCAGACCGGTGACAACGATTCCGGTCACGGATCCACCCTTGAAGGCCACATCCATTGCGTCCGGCAGGCTCCTGCCAGCGGCGGCGGCCACGCGGACATTGGCATTCACGGAGACCTTCATGCCAAGGAAGCCGGCGAGGCCTGATCCTACCAGACCGATAATGAAACCAATGGCCGGCATCTTGCCCAGAGTGCCCCACAGAACGATAAAGAGGATTACCGCGATAATGGCAACGACTTTGTACTGGCGGGTGAGGTACGCCATGGCGCCCTCTGCCACGTATCCGGAGATTTCCCGCATACGCTCGTTGCCCGCATCTTGTTTGAAGACCCAGCCTGCGGTGATCAGGCTGTACGCCACCCCTAGCGCCCCACATGCAAGGGCTACATACACAACCCAGTCCATCCACCTACCTCCTTAGGTTAAGTAAACCTGAATTAAACGGGGAAAACAGCGAGAATCTATGCAGATTATCTACAATTGCGGGATATGTCAAGGATAAAGACGTTTGCCCGCACACCGGCTCCAATTTTTCCATCGGGATCACGACCTGAAAAAATGTCACGCGCAGATTACGGGTGTTCTCCCGATTCCACCCGAACAGCCTTGTGTTTTATCTGCTCCTGTTGATCGTTCCGATACTTCCTGAGCTTTTCCCGCAGCACGGAATCGGAGGCCGAAAGGATTTGTATCGCAAAGAGCCCGGCATTCATCGCTCCCGCACTTCCGATGCCCATGGTTGCGACCGGAACGCCTCCCGGCATTTGCACGGTAGACAGCAACGCGTCCAACCCACGCAGGGGAGATGCATCCATAGGCACCCCTATCACCGGCAATATGGTGTGGGCAGCAACGAACCCCGCGAGGTGTGCTGCCATTCCCGCCCCGGCAATGAGCACCTTCCAATCTTCCTGCTCCGCCCTCCGGGCGAAAGAAGCAACTTTTTCCGGAGTCCGGTGAGCGGAAGCAATCGTCATAAAAAAGGGCACGCCAAAACGTTTCAGGACGTCAGCGGCTTTTTGCATGATCGGAAGATCCGAGTCGCTCCCCATCACTATTCCAACTTTGATCCCGTCCATGATTACACATATCCTAATTCTTAGGGCCCCGATACGAGTTCCAGATACCGGGCAATGGCTCCGTCGTATTCGTGCGTCAGCCGAAAAACCTTTTTCGCCAGTTTGAAATTCGTGGCTTCGGAAACGGATCCACCGGAGCTTTTCATTTCATCGATTACGGCTCCATAATCAGCCGGATCCGTGATCACCGTCACGAACGGGTAGTTTTTTGCAGCAGCTCTCAGGAGAGTCGGTCCTCCGATATCAATATTTTCTATGGCTTCTTCGATGCTGCAGTCTACACGGCCAACGGTTTTTTCGAAGGCATAAAGATTGACCACCACCATGTCTATGGGCAGTATTCCGTGTTGATTCATGGCCTTCACGTGTTCCGGACGGGAGCGTATCCCCAGTATTCCTCCGTGAATCTTGGGGTGCAATGTCTTGACCCGACCGTCCATCATTTCGGGGAAGCCTGTGAAATCCGAAACTTCCTTGATCTTGATCCCGGAGGCTGCCAGGGATTTGGCCGTGCCTCCCGTCGAGAGTATTTCCACTCCGAAACCCGAAAGGGCCTTTCCCAGGTCCCCGATTCCCGATTTGTCGGTAACGCTGATAAGTGCTCGTGTGATCTTCGGCATGTTTTCACCTGGTTTTTGCTGATGTATGTCTCGAACGGCGAAGCACCTGCGGCTCGTTCGAGGCATTTGTTCCGCCCGATCCCCAACCCGGGCGTTTCTCATGGACAGTCGATCTGCAACCGTTCAGAACGATGGAGGTCAATGGCTCGGAGCGGAGCTATCGAGCGCCTGTCCCCCGGAAAATGCGCCGTCGGACAAACCTGCGTAGCAGATCCGATAGTGGCGCACCCGTGCAATTTCATCCGCCTTCAGCAAGGCTGCATGGCGGGCGTCCCGCGGAATCGCCCCCATCTCCTGCACGGAAATTTGGGGTTCCGGCAAATGATGGAATTCTCCGGACGGGGGGCGGGAGAACCCGTTATACGCATTCGCCACAAGATTTATGAGATTCCAGGGCTGGGGGCTCTCCTGAGCGAAGTGATGAGACGGCTCTGCGTTGTCCGCAGCGAAGGAGTGCTCGCAGCCTGTGCCCGGAATCGAGTTACCTGTAAAAAAGCGAATCCGTATTACACAGAAGGTCCCCCAAATCCCCCTTTCTTGAATGCGCATCAGTATGAATCCTGTTGACTTGAGCCTCCTGTCCGAGAGCCGAACTTCTTGTTGTCGCTCCGGCTTTCGCGCAGTTGACGACGAGGGCTCCCGGTCATCGCCGTGCCGGCTTTGCAGGCGGCTTGGATTTGAGAAGTTCCATTTCTTCCTGCGCTTTTTTCCCCAGAGCGCTTTCCGGCTCGGCTCTTATCACGAGGTCCAGTTTCTGTATGCTTTTATCCGCGTCCCCCATTTTTCCGTACACCGTCCCCATCAGATACTGCGCGGGTAGATACGCGGGATCCATATCCACGGCCTTTTTCACGGCATCCAGTGCCGCAGGATAATCATGCTCGTGATTCAGCGCTACGCCAAGGCGATAATACGCGTCCTTGAAACTTTGATCGCTGGCAATGGCGCTCCTGTAATACTGTATCGCTTTCGGATAATTTTGTTTCTCTTCGTAGCAGTATGCCAAGTTGTACATCGCGACCGAATTGTCTTCTCTGAGTTTTATGGCATTTTGATAGTGCTCGATGGCTTTGTCTATATCCTTTTTGTTGAAGTATGCAACACCCATGTTGTAGGCTGCCTTCTCCGGGGTTGAATAGAGCTGATCCTTCAAACACTCTTCGAACACTGCTATGGCTTCGTCGTTCTTTCCCTTGGCCAGCAGCACGGTACCGTAGTTGTTTCGCGCTTCGGTCAATTTCGGGTCCAATTTCATGGCCTTCTGGTACTGATCCATCGCCTGGTCGTACAGGCCCTTTTGCTGATAAGCCAAGCCGAGAGCGTGTTCGATGTCCGCATTTCCGGGGGAGAGCGATTGAGCGGTTACCAGTTCTTTTATGGCCTGGGGCGTCTTGCCTTCGCCCAGATAATTGACGCCCATTTGATAATGAAATTGGGCCGTCTTTTCCGTGACCCCGGACGGAGTGTTCAACTGGGGTACGCAACCCCACAATATGACCAAAAACGGAAATAAGCCCAATAGCTTACCGCACCGCATCGTGATCATCCTCCACATTAACCTGCTTCCGTTCACGGAATTCTGTCGCGCCGATTTCCAGGTTCGTGACTGTCCGCCGGAACAGGACCTCAATCGAAGATGAGGTCGCGGACGAACGATTCGAGGAAGCCGTCCAGATCTTCCGTGGACGATCGGCTACGCCATTCTCCGAGTTCCATTTTCCGGGCGGATTCGAACACATTCTTTTGCGCAAGATAGATTTCCCACCCGGCATCTGAAGGATGGGTTTCCTTGCGGGCCCTTTTTTCGAGTCTTTGTTCGACCACCTCATCAGGGGCGGTGCAGTGCAGGATTCTGAACCTGGCGTTGAGGGTTCGGGCCAGCTGCCGCGCTGCTTCACGGTATGCGAACGTTCCGAAGGTTGCGTCAAGGATAACCGATCTACCCTGGGTCAACTCCCGGCGGGCCGTTTCCAGGAGAGCCTCATATGTCCTCTTCGTCGCACCCGAGGTATAGATCCCCCGGCCGAAGTTGTCAAGTCGATGTTCACCCGGAGACAAGCCGTGGAGGCGTTTACGAACGATGTCCGATGACACGGGCTCTGTTCCGAGTCTCTCGCCTAGTCGCACAGCAGCGAAACTCTTTCCGGTTCCCGACAAACCGGCGGTGATCACGAGGAAAGGCCGCTTCGGCCGAAGATATGCCACGGCCAATCGAAAATAGTCGGTCGCGCCACGAATCGCTTTTTCTTTTTCCGACGATGCTATCTCAGGTTCGTCCAAAGTAAAGCTGATCACCTTGCCTCTCACGAACGCCCGATATGATTGGTAAAAATTGAGCAGCAGCAAGAGGTCAGGATCCCCGGAAGAAAAAGCGTATCTCCGGGCAATTCGTTCGGCAAAAGCCGGATAGCCTCTGAAATCAAGGTCCATCAACAAGAATGCGAGATCGGCGGCCGTATCGCCATACCGAAAACGGTCGTTGAACTCGATGCAATCGTAGAGCATGATTCCATTCAGTACTACTACATGGTCCAGGTGGAGATCTCCATGGCAATCCCGAATGAAACCACTATTCATACGCTCCTGGAGCAGGTCTTCGTTGTCCTCCAGGAAGTGCATGGCAAGCGCTGAGACTTCCGCATGAGTTTCCCTGGCGATTGTTCGGCCTATATAGGGAACGGTCTGATCGAAATTCTCCTGCAAATTGTGATAAATGACTATGGGTGAGCCGAATCCTGAAATGTGAGGGCCTGTTTCAGCCCGGGAATGGAAAAACGCGAGCCTGTCGCTGAGCCGATCGAGCAACTCGGCTGTAACCTGTCGATGACGAAGCATCGAAATCAGCAGCCGCTCCTCGGGAACGTGGCGCATCAGCACAGCGGCCTCGATCTCCTCGCCTTCGCCGGACAGGTTCAGCCCCGATTTGCCCCGAAAGATACTCACCACTCCCAGATACAAATCTTCGGAAAAACGCGAATTGAGCACTACTTCCTGTCGGCAAAAATGCTTGCGTTTGTCGAGAGTAGTAAAATCCAGGAATCCGAAATTTACCGGTTTTTTTATTTTGTAGACGAACTCCCCGGCAATGAACACAACGGAAATGTGTGTCTGAATCACCTCAACCGAATCAGGATGATGAGGATAGATCGAGGGAGACGACAACCCCCGCATCAGATCGTCAAGACCGGCCACGGCGGTTACCGGGCTTCCGAGGCGAGTTGACCGCACGCCGCCAGGATGTCCCTGCCGCGGGACTTGCGGATAATTGCCACGAGCGACTTGGACATGAGAATGTCCTGAAATCGGGTCACTCGCGCCGGTTCCGGCGATCTCAGGTCTGCACACGCTTCGTCATGCAAAGGAATCAGATTGACCTTGGCCCGGATGGGGTTCAGCAATCTCACCAAGTGCCTGGCATCCGCGTCGGAATCGTTGAAATCGCGTATGAGCACATATTCTATGGTGATTCGGTCTCTGCGGGCCAAAGGATAGTCTTTCAGCGCGGCCATTAGCTGGGCGATGGGGTACGTGCGATTGATCGGCATGATCCGGTCCCGCTGTTCGTCCGTCACCGCATTCAGGCTCACGGCTAGTTTGGCCCGCACGGCCAATCCGAGCTCCCGAATGCGCGGAACGAGCCCGGCTGTGGAAACCGTTACGTGCCGCGACGAAATCTGCGGGCCGTTTGGATGGGTCATGATCTGAATCGCCTTCACCACCTGGTGAAAATTTGCGAGGGGTTCGCCCATGCCCATGAAGACGACATTTGTAATACGGCTGTCGGGAACGACCTTCCGGACCGTCCGGATCTGGGACAGTATCTCCCCCGCGGTGAGATTCCGGGCGAAGCCCATGGCTGCGGTGCGGCATATCCGGCACTGCATGGAGCAACCTACCTGGCTGGACACGCATAACGTGTCGTGGTCCTCACCCGGAATATAGACCGTTTCGATGCGAAAGCCATCACGGAGCTTCAGCAGAAACTTGACTGTGCCGTCCGTGGAACGCACGATGTCCTGAACATCGGGTTCGAGGATTGTCGCCCGTGCCGACAATTCGGTACGCAGTACCTTGGAAAGGTTGGTCATTTCCTGGAAAGAGGACGCCAAACCCTGATGCACCCATTTCATGATTTGTGCGGCCCGGTACTTTTCTTTTCCCAGATGCGAGATAAAGCCTTCCAGTTCCGGTTCGGTCATGCCGGACAGATCGGGAACGCTCTCGTCAATGTGGCTGGAAATCAGGTCCATCAAAAAATATCAATCCCGCTAAAAAAATAGCCGATTTCGAACCGGGCCGATTCTTCTGAGTCGGATCCGTGAACGATATTGTTTTGCTTGCTATCGGCCCATCGCGAACGGATTGTGCCGTCGGCCGCTTCCGCGGGATCCGTGGCTCCCATGATCTCGCGATTTTTCTGGATGACATCGTCGCCTTCCAAGACCATGATCACCACCGGCCCCGACGTCATGAATTCCACCAGTTCCGGGAAAAACGGCCTCTCTTTATGAACATAATAAAAGCCTTCCGCCTCCCCGCGGCTCAACAACTTCATTTTCATGGCAGCTATCTTGAATCCGGCGTTTTCGAATACCCGGACAACTTCACCGATGAGTTTCTTTGCAACCCCGTCAGGTTTTATGATAGACAGAGTCCTCTGCATGAGTCCCTCCTAAGAATAAGATAATCGCGGCACACACCGAATGTGGCCCCAGATGAACCAGATCTTATATCGGAATTTCCACGAAGTGAAAAGAGACCGCCAAACCGATAGCTATCCATTCAGGTACGGGCAGGAAGCAGGCTGCGATTCCGAGCCATGCAAATCTATCTGAACCCTTACATATCTAGATTGCTTCGCTTCGCTCGCAATGACACGGAAACGATGGTTCCGTCTCGAGACTGAATGATTACTCCCAAATGAAGCGTTAGCGCCGCGATCATACCGTCCTGGAGTCGGCGAGTGCTAGAAGTTCTTGAGGTGGGAGTTTGGGCGGGACACTCTTTGCAAAGAGGGTCCCCCCAATCCTACTTTTTGAAAGCGCTTTCCTATTACATCGAATGCAGGCGAAACGGACCGAGAAATTAAAGATCTTCACGACCTTCAGGCAAACCGCTCCCCTGCCTCGCGTTCGAGGAGATGGATACCGCTTCAGGCCGGGCAGCAACGTCCGGGTCAACCCGGAATTCGCTAACTGCCGGGTCTAATATTGTTCTTTTCGGGGTTTCGCTTCATTGACGCGCAAATTGCGTCCCATGAAATCCTGCGAATCCAGTTCCTGAATGGCCTTCAGTCCTGCGTCCCGATCGAGCATTTCGACAAAACCAAAACCCTTGGAACGCCCAGTTGCTCGGTCAACAATTACTTTGGCGGCTTCCACACGTCCGAAACGTTCGAACAAGTCCTTCAATTCTTCATCACGCGTTTTGAAGGAAATGTTGCCCACATAAATGTTAATCCCTTCCATCAGTCAAACTCCCTTTCCAAAAGGTCCTGAGCCCACCAACCCGACCGGCCGCGCCGAACACGCACCATTTACTACGCTTCCCGTCGAGCGGAACCGGAATACAGCAAAATAATTCCCCTGTTTGAGACACTTATCGGCAACCTGCACTACGAGCAACAACGGTTGTATACTTGTATAATGGGAGTGGAACCTTGTAAAGAATTTTTGCGTTCGCTATGAACATTCCGCGATCTCAACTGATTTTGTCACTCGCAGGTATCCGGTTACGAGCGTGGAAAGGCCGTCATTGAGAGCGTAGCGGAGCAATCTCTGCCCTTACGGGAATTCTCAAAGTAGTGTCGGTTTTGATGACCCGAAAAGATTCGAAGACTGTCATTGGGAGGGCGAAGCCCGAAGCAATCTCCAATTGACCAAAACAGAGATTGCTTCGTCGCTCTACTCCTCGCAATGACATGTTTGAATCGTTCGAATGTGGGTGAGAGTCATGAACGAATCCGACAGAACCTCGAGAACTGCTACAACTCTCGAGATTGCTTCGTCGCTCCACTCCTCGCAATGACACGCAAACGATGATTCCCCCGGGAGACTGAGTGATTTGGCACAAAGAGCCGCTCCCAAGGTGAGTTGTAATTACACTTCAGTTGGGCTATAGCTCATACGAATGTGCTGTCAAACAAGTAAGGTTGGGGTTGCGGCGAGTGCTAAAACTTTTTGAGAAGGCGTTCGTGGAGTAACTTCTTGCAAGTAGTTGCTTCACGATTGCAAGCAGTTGCTAGCGCTGTGTCCCGCAAATAGCTTTCACATCACCGACTTGGTCGGGACGCGAATCAGTGTCATTGCGAGGAGCGACGCGACGAAGCAATCTCCAGCCCTTATTTTGCAACTACGCGAGATTGCTTCGCTCGCAATGACAAAACCGGCGGCTTCCCTTGCTCGATGAAAACTTTGGGAGAGGCTCAGATGGCCGGTTACGTAAGTTACTTGTGGGACAGCACACTAGCGCATTCGTATCAGCCTACATGACAATCGGAGGCTCACATGTACTACTGCCGCTGTTTTTTGTACTGCGTATCCGTCTTTATTTTTTGCCTGACTCTTGCGCCTGCATGTCACGGCGAAGACCGTATCAAACTGCCCGCGGCCAGGGTGAATGGAAAAATGTCCGTGGAAGCGGCAATTGTAGCCAAAAAGTCCGTCCGTACTTTCAGTTCGGCAACCCTGGATGCTGCCCAGGTATCCCAAATGCTGTGGGCGGCAAACGGCAATCTTCCTCAGGACACAGTGGCCGGAGCCACCACCAAAGTGATCCCGTCCGCGGGAGGACTCTATGCATTGGAAGTCTTCCTGGTGACCGGCAACAATACGGTGGCCGGTATCCCGGCCGGCATGTACCGATACGATCCTCAAACCAACTCCCTCCAATTGGTAGCGGCGGGAGACAATCGGAATCTGCTTGCGTATGCTTCACTCGGACAAACGTTTGTCGCACGAGCCCCGGCGATTGTGGTCATTGCCGGGATGTTCGAGCGATCGACGGTCAAATATGGTCCAAGGGGTTACCAGTACACCTACATGGAAGCAGGAAGCGCCAACCAGAACATGTACCTGCAGGCGGAGTCGCTCGGTTTACGTATGGCAACCGTAGGCGCATTCGATGATGCGCAAGTAGCGGGAGTGCTCAAGTTACCTGCCAACATCAAGCCTCTGCTCGTCATTCCGGTTGGTAAATGACGCTTGGGCTGGAACGCAAATTCTCGGCACCGCCGGTAAGTGAACGTAGCAGAGGCTGCCGCGGGAGGGCTGCAGCCCGGTAGCGAACCCGCAGCGCCTAATACGCATTCGCCACAAGATTTATAAGATTGCCGAGCTGGGGGCTCTCCTGAGCGAAGTGATGAGGCGGCTCTGCGTCGTCCGCAGCAAAGGAGTCACCCCAGCCTGTGCCCAGAATCGAGTTACCTGTAAAAAAAGCGAATCCGTATAAATCGAAGTATACCGTCAAGAGCCGGAAGATATAGGGTTTCTCGAGAGTAATGTCCGTTTTTATTACTCGAAAAGATTCGAGGATCGTCATTGCGAGGGCAAAGCCCGAAGCAATCTCCAACCGACCAAAACCGAGATTGCTTCGTCGTTCCACTCCTCGCAATGACATGATCGGACCACCGGGATACGGGTGAGAATCGTGAGAGAATCCGACACAATTTTGGAGAACTCCTATAGTTACACCGGTTCAGAAGATCAATCCTCGAAATTGCCCTCGGGTCCCTTGTCGGAAGTCAATGTCGCTGCCTGTTGCATGATTTGTGCTTCGGTCCATTCGTCCGGATTTTCAAAGCGTGTGACTTTCGGGCCCAGGTCGTGCGAACCCGCTTTCAGAATCGCTTCGATTGCCAGAGGAGCGGTGTCGTGGCCGTTGAAAACCTCGGTGATGAGTTTGTACACGAAGTCTTCAACTCCCTGGACCATTCTGTCCCGTTCTTTCGCAGACAATGCCAGCAATTTGTTTTCAAACGGCCGGTTCAGCTTTTTGAAATCACCGCCTTTCCAACCCTTGTCTTTTGCATATTCCACCATTTGTGCCCACATTGCCTCCGGGGGACCGGAATCGGGCATTTTGATGAAGTTCCCTTCGCTGTCCTGGATCGCGTTCCCGTACTCATTCACCTGAACGCCCCAGGAGACCATTTGGAGGGCGGTTGCAACATTGGCTTTTGTGGTTCGGGTCTGCCGAGTGATAGCTCTCAACCGCTCGAAACTGTTGCCCGACGTTCCATGCTGAGCGCCGGATACTCCATACGGTTCCAGGGCCCGATGAATCTCTGAGGTGAGTTCCACCTGAATCCCCGCGTCCGAGGCTTCAATTCCGTGAGTGGTGCCGTTATTGAGCGCAATCCAATCCGGGAAAATATTGTGAGCGTTCAATCCTTTGACGAGAAACAGCGCCTCCGGAACGGTTGACAGACCCGCTTTTCCCTTGATTTCTCCGACTTCGGTTTCATAACCGGCCCACGAAGGCACGTACGTGCTGAGGCTGATATTAGCCAACAGGTTTTCCGCGTCCGGCAGGTGGGACGCGTCTATGGCGATGGATGTGACCCCCGCGTCAAAAAGGCTGGGAATCTCCACCGTGGCGCTTTCACGGTCTTTGTCCTTTTTGATCCCGTAATGGTCCGCGTGAATGGCGACGGGAACGGTAATGCCAAGTTCATTGCAAATCGCATCCACCAGCCGGGCCATATTCCATAGACTCACATCGCAGTATGCATCAGCCCCGCCCTCGGATTTGGCTATTTCAATCAGAATGGCGGCGTTGGCTCTTTGGGCCGCTTTCAATGCCCCCCGCGCAACAAAGGAGTTCCTGACGCTTGCTGCAATAGCCATTGCGTGGCCCTTGGCAAGCATGGCTCGATCGATGACCTTGCCGCTGACGATGAGTGCTCTGGAATGAGGAAACAAGGTGCGTATATTGGGCGGTCTGCCTATCTTCATAACTTTGTCGTAATCGCTTGCTGAAACGCCGGATAGAGGCTGCATAATTACCCTCCACGTAAGACTTGTTACAGGAAAAGTTCGAGTTGTTCTGCGGTCGTCCCGTTTGTGGGGCGGAGTATCCACACAAGATTCCGAGTATTATAGTGAGGAAAAGTTCTTCGCACAATCTTTAGCGTCAGCGCACCCAAGAACTTTTTGAAATTATTCTCTTGGCAACGCAGCGAAGTACGACTCCGAGATACATACCTATTTGCCTGTGGACGGAATAGAATAGCGACAACAATTATGAAGACAGCCGTTCCCAAAAAACAGGGTTAATTTCGTGAACCGGGTTCCTTCGCGCCTCCGGCGATCTTCTTGGAATTGCGCTCCCATTGCACCTGAGCCGGAGGATAGCCGGAAGCTTTCACAATTTTCAAATCGTAATCAATATGTTCGGACAAGGGGGGAGCTTTCTTGAGGCCACACCTCACCGCGCCGAAATGCAGCGGTCGAAACGCATCGGAGTCCCGCAGGTTGTACCGCATTCCGTCAAAATCGAACTCCACGTTCTTGATCCACCACAACGTGCCGTTGTGCAGTTCAACCTTCAAATAGGGACTTCCGTCGTCTTCCCGGTGCCGCAGATAACCGCTGGCGAAAACACTTTTCAGATCAGTATCCGCAAGAGTTTCGTAGGGAGGGGTCATAATGGAATTCTTGAGCAATAGAGCTACTATACCCATTGCAGATATAAACACTACTCCGATAATCGTAGCAACGACGTATATTTCATTGCGCTTGAAGGCCGCAATAAATTTTCTTTTCATCCTGTTTCATCCTGACCGCGTGTCACGGTAGTCATCTTTCCCGTTGTAGAATCATATTTGTGCAGCACTTTACTGCCCATAAAGAAAGCGTGCCCCGTGAATGCCGGTTTGTCCTTTCCCTGGGCTTTCAGGCTCAGCACCACTTTAGGTGGAATCTGCACGACGGTCTTTCCCCCGTCCGGAGTGGGGAGGTACATGTCTCCTCCGCTACCCGACACCTCCGCGTCAAAGTAGTAGTGCTGCTTCGCGAAAAAATCCTCTTCTGCTCGGGCCGACATCATGAGCACCCTGGCCGCTTGTTCGCTCATGCGTCGCTCGCGGTACGAATCGGTGAACAAAAAGTACGTGACCGAGAGAACGACAATAATCAGTAGAGCTGATACCATTTCAAGAATGGTAAATCCGGCATGGGATCTTGGCATATCAAATCTCCGCCGTTGTCGAAAGTAAATTCCGCTCTTTCAATCCCGATTCGTTCCGGCTTCCTCCCGAAAGGCGGACGCACGGGTGTCCGGAGCGGGGGACCAGGCAGCGGCTCCATGTCATCTCTAGTTCAGATGGAGATTGATGTCAAGATAGAATGCATGTAGATTCAGATTGTTATCTGACCTTCAAATACAAGAACTACCGGACCTGTCATAAGGACTTCATCTTTTTGGTTTTTCCATTCTATTTCCAAATCGCCGCCCAACACCTCCACCAAGGCGGAACCATGTACGAAGCCCTTCAACGAGGCAGCCACCACAGCGGCACACGCTCCGGTGCCGCACGAGAATGTCTCGCCGCTGCCCCGCTCCCATACCCTCATGACCAGCCGCCGGGAATCCACCACTCGGATGAATTCCACATTGGTCTTCGCGGGGAACATCGGTTGTTTTTCGATGATGGAGCCGTACTGCACGGGCAGGCTTGCCGGGTCTTCGTCCACGAAGATGACGCAGTGCGGGTTCCCCATGGAGACGAGCGTGGCCGTAAATGTTCGTCCATCCGCTTCAACGGGCCAGTCGATCACTGGCGTGCAGCTGGTGGAGACATCTGCAGGTATGCGATTCGGATCGAATATGGGTAACCCCATGTTCACGCGCACCCGATGGATTTTCCCGTCGGATCCGGGCATGAGATCCACCGTTTTTACTCCCGATCGCGTTTCTACGGGAAGAACGGTTTTGTCAGTCAGCCCGTGGTCATAGACGTACTTGGCAAGGCAGCGAATCCCGTTTCCGCACATTTCAGCCACAGAACCGTCCGCGTTGATGTAATCCATAAAAAAATCGGCCTTCTTGGACGGCCGGACGACGATCACTCCGTCAGCTCCGATTCCTGCGCGGCGGTCGCACAGCAATGCCGCCTGTTCCGGTAAGATATCCGTATCACCGTTCAAATCGTGGAACACGACGAAATCGTTCAGCGTGCCGTGCATCTTTTGAAACATGATTTTCATGCCACAAGGGTATTCCATTCCAGGGGGTCATGGCAACCACAAATCATGGCGTGCGGGCAACACCTTGCAAGAATGGCGGAAAGCGTGCAACAATCGATCGATACTCAAACACAGGACGTGCCCCGGCCGTCGGCCGACAGAGGGTAGTAATAGTGCGACTTTTGAGATATCTGGTTCCCCTTCTCTTGGTACTAATTGCGTGGTTTCTCGTAAGAGAGTTTGTCATGAATGATAAGCCGACGGACATCCGGAGTGTGAAGGAACGCATCCGGGAGCAGGCTCAACGATTTCACTGGGGCGTGGGAGTATTGGCCCTGCTCATCGTCGTTATAATTGTCGTGCGCTTCCTGGTTCAAGCGATCAAGTCTTTTTAGAGCGGCCTGTTCCCGGACCTATGGCAGTTCTCGAAAATTCGGTCGGATTCGTTCGCGACTCTCGCCCACAGTCCGACCGTGCAATCATGTCATTGCGAGGAGTGGAACGACGAAGCAATCTCGGTCTTGGTCAATTGGAGATTGCATCGGGCTTTGCCCTCGCAATGACAATCCGCCCACTTTTTCGCGTAATCAAAACCGACATTACTTTTCAGAATCCGTATATTCATTCGATCGGACAAGAATCGTCCATTCATCACAAGGGATACGCGACTGTCTCGAGCGGCTGGCTACGCCCGTTCCTCTTCTCGCATGGAGAGCAGACTGTCGCACATTTTGCCGACATACTCGTTCATCGCCACGATCGAATCCAATATGTCCAGGTACAGAGAAGAAGCCTGGGGAGCGCAGAATCCTCTCTCCAATCTGTCCCAGTGACCGAAACGAGCGTCATGGAGCAACTCGCCGAGATGTTGGCGTTGTGAAAGGATATGATGGAGAAGGGCCTTATTACGCAAGACAAGACCATCCCGCGTGTTGACCAGCATGTCGGTCACGAGCTCGAAAATTTGAGCCAGTTCACTGTACGCTTTGTCACTGAATGGGATGCCGTCGCGCTGTTTTATTCTGCAGCACGTGAGAATGTTCTGAAACATATCGCCGATCCGTTCCAGACGGACCGGAAAACGCACAACTATCTTGTACAGATTTTGTCCCAGGGTGGTGGAAGCGATCGTGGAGGATGCTGCCACCAGGCTTGAGGTCACAAACGCTTCCTGACTGTGCACTTCTTCTGCCAGCCGTTCGCACCGGCTCATCTGCTCTTCGTCGCCCGAGACGATGCATTTTGACAAGATTTTGCTCATTTCAACGAGCTTGCTAACCATGATCAGCAGACCCTCTTCGGGAGCATGCGATTCCGATACAGGTATTTCATGCAATTCCTCAAACTTGGACGCTTCAGAATCCAGTTTGGGACTGATCATGCGAAATGGGTTCACGACTATGCGCTGGTCTTTCATGTTGATCTCTCTTCCATTGTGGCATTCGAACGGGAGGCGCAGCCACCCTGCTCATGCACGGGGGAATCAAATCTATCCGAAACAACCCTTTTTCCGCAAAGCAGAGCTTTTGAAACGGATCTCATCGATTGTCAGTATTTTTTCTCATTTGTAAAGGATAAAAGGGGCGATTTCACATTTTCGTTCGGTCCTGTTTTCAGGCAGAAAGACAGGATGCCGGCGGAAAATGGAAAGACACATGAATCCGGAGCCTCTGCACCGAATTATATAGGGATTGTCACAAGTAATGTCGGTGTTGATTACGTGAAACGATTGGACGATTGTCATTGCAATGACATGATCGGACCACAGGTATGCGGGCCAAAATGATGAGAAAATCCGACACAATTTTCGACAACTACAACAACAGGGTTGACCGGATGCACCAAGAAGTTCGGCGGCCATATATTCATCAGTCTGAATGACTGAACCAGCAGGTCATTAGTCGGAAATCGGTCGGATCGCCCGGCGGTTTTAGCTTGACAGGCGAACCGCAATTTCATAAGTTTTGGAAGTACAGACCATTTCCCGCATTACTTCGTCACCGAAAAAATTCAGTCCATCGTCGAGGAGGAACCGGCATGCCAAAGAAATTCTGGGATGAAAAGTTCGAGACTATGAACGATTCCACGATGAAAGCCTTTCAGACGGAAAAACTGAAAGAGGTGCTACAGTGGGTCTACGACAGAATCCCCTTTTACACAAAAGCCTTTGACGAAAAGGGAGTGAAACCCTCGGACTTTCAAAAAAGTGAAGACATTGCCAAGTTTCCCTTTACGGTGAAGACCGCGCTCCGTGACAATTATCCGTTTGGACTGTGCGCAGTTCCCATGTCCGATGTAGTCAGAATCCACGCTTCTTCGGGAACCACCGGGAAACCCATAACGGGTCCGTACACCGCGCAAGATTTGGACCAATGGACCGATTGTATGGCTCGGGGCTTATGGGCTCAGGAGGTCAGGCCTGACAGCATCATTCAAAACGCTTACGGCATGGGATTGTTTACCGGCGGTCTCGGATTTCTGCAAGGAGCAATGCGGATCGGTTGCGCGGTGGTACCTTCAGGCGCAGGCATGACTGAACGGCAAATCATGCTTATCCAGGACTTTGGAACCACGGCACTGTGCTGCACCCCTTCATACTGCCTGACCATCATCGAAAAAGGGGAAAAGATGGGGGTCGACTTACGGAAAACAGCCCTCAAAACCGGTCATTTCGGAGCGGAACCCTGGACCGTGGAAATGCGCAACGATATCGAATCGAGAAGCGGCATCCACGCATACGAACATTACGGCCTAACGGAACTCATGGGACCCGGTGTTTCCTTTACCTGTGAATATTACAACATCCATATCAACGAGGATCACGTCTTCCCGGAAATAGTGGATCCCGGAACTCTGGAACCGGTGGACATGGGCGAAGAAGGCGAACTCGTTTTTACCGCCCTTCAGCGAAGGGCCATGCCGATGATCCGGTACCGCACACGGGATATCTGTACGCTTCGAAGAGAAACATGTGCGTGCGGCCGGACACTTATCACGATGGATAAGATTCTGGGGCGTTCCGACGATATGATGATCATCAGCGGAGTGAACGTGTTCCCGTCGCAGGTGGAATCCGTTTTGATGGAATTCGAGGAAGTGGAACCCCTGTATCAGATCCGATTACGGAAAAAAGGGTACATCGATCACATTTCCGTTGAAACCGAGGTGAAACCGGCAATCTACCAGGCAGGTCAGGAAAAATGTGCCGAACTTGCCAAGAAGATTTCGGCAAGAATCCTGCAAGTAATCGGAATAAACGTTCCGGTCACGATACTGCCTCAAGACACCATAACACGCAGCGAAGGAAAGGCACGCAGAGTCCTTGACGAGAGGTAGACAGACGACTCGGCCGGAACCTTGCAACGGAATTGTTCACCTGGGAAAGAATTTGACAGTCAACGCGAGGACGTGGAACGACGAAGCAATCTCAGTTTTGGTTAGTAAGAATGGGGGGACACTCTTTACTAAAGAGGGTCCCCCCCGATTTCACGTATTTGAAACGCATTGGTATCATTACGAGTTTGGATACGAAATAAAGGGTATCAGGCGAGGACAAGAAGCGCCTTCCGACGCTGAAGCCGCTCGACTACACGGAGGCGTGGTCCGGTCTTTTGTCTTCGAATCCGGAAGTCTCTGGAGCATCCGCTTCTTCAACGAGGCTTTGATCCGGCAAGAACAGTTCCCGATAGACTTCCTTCTTTTGGACTGTTTCGAACGGAGTGGATCGAGCCAGAATTTCCCCGTTTTCCCCGTAAACGTCTATGAAGCACTTGGAGTTGAGCAATATTCCGGAAATTCTGAATTCCCCGGCCGCGTCAGAGTACGCTGAACGGGAAAATTGTCCGTTTCCGCACGAGCACTTCACTAGATGGCCGCTAACCGGTTTCCCGCCAGGCTCCGTCAATACCCGGCCCTGAACCAGGCATCCTTCGGGTATCATTCTGAAATTGAAACCTTCTATCTTGCCGGACTCTATGGGAAGCACCAGAGGCTCCCGGCTCTCCATGATGAAGCCTCTCTTGTAGCCGTTCAAGGTATACTTACCCGGTTCGTTAATCAGGACCCTGAATTCGCCCGTGTCCTGTGCGGTCCGGCAGGATTGGCCCGTCCGATTGCCTTCCTCATCCGTCAAATACACGATTACCGATGGAATACCGTTGCCCTCAAGGTCTTTGACCGCTCCGGCGACGACAATCTGTTCCTTTTCTCGGCGTTCCATTTCCTCCGGGGACGGAAAATCCACCGCTGAAGAAAATCGGAAGTCAGAATGCGGCGACTTGCTTACCGGCTTACTGTCGAGAATTCGAGGAGCTCCTGTCTGACTGCCCATGGTGGACGCAAAGTTGGGGATAGGATGATTTATTCCTTCCAGGGGGGTTGGTGTGTGCATTTGCGACACAGAATCTTTGGTATTGAGAATGCGCCTGACGCCGACAATGCCGTCGTCCGGAGCCGGGGTTGTCTGAGGTCTTGCCTTCATGGCGGTCCTGGGGCCGCCCCGCCTCAGTCCCTTGATGCCCGTGCTTGGCTCCGTGTGTACCAACCCGTTGATGAGCCGCAGCGCGGAAGAAATCGGCCACGTGCTGTGAGTGATCCATCCCTGGAATATCAGGTTCGTTACAGACAGGGCAAATATCAAAAACAGTATGAAATATGCTGCCGGATGCAAATGAGTGACCGTGTAGAAAATGCCCATACCGTTTTCACCGGCCACAGGGGGCGCGGCGAAGCACAAATCGGGAAGCAGGGTCATCACGGTCAAGACCGGGAAGATCATCAGGAAATGGTCGAGCACACCGGCAGTTGCGCTCGAAGCGTACCGACCGGTCATGTGGGATGATGACGTGAGAGATCGATTTGTTGGATGCAATGCGTCGATTTCTCCTTTTGTGCGCTTTCCCGCAGGGTTTTCCTCGGTGAGTGCTGAAACCGTGCACTGACTGGATCATGTATCACTCGGAAATCGGAAAGTAAACAAAAAATGGGTTTTCACCGCATCCATTCGGCTACGGATGGGAAGAGGCTGTCATTGCGCGCGCAGCGAAGCAATGTCCGCGTTTGAGTATCGAGATTGCCACGCCGTCTCATACGAATGCGCTTTCAAAAAAGTAAGATTGGTGGGACCCTCTTTGTAAAGAGTGTCCCACCCAAACCCCCTCCCAGAAACTTCTAAGGGATTCTCGAAATTAGTGTCGGTTAGTGTAACCTTGAAAGTGGAACATTGTCATTGCGAGGGCAAAGCCCGAAGCAATCTCCAATTAACCAAAACAGTGATTGCTTCGTCGTTCCACTCCTCGCAATGACATGATTGGATCGTGGGATTGTGGGCGAGAGTCAAGAAAGAATCCGACAGAATTTTCGAGTGCTAAAAGCACTTGAGGTGGGGTTCGGGGAGGAACGTCTTACAAGAAGTTCCTTCCCGATTTCACGTATTTGAAAACGCATTGGCATCACTCCTCGCAATGACAGAGGTGCGGCACTTTCGCCGAGTCACTGGATGATTACCGAGAAACTGTTTTTTGCTTGCAAGAAGGCGCTGTTTTTATTATAATTCTTCCACAAACCTGCCATCGGGAACATCACGTGAAACAAAAGCTCCTTGTCCTGGCATTGCATGTTGCCATTGCTACACTGCTCTTCGGCTGCGGCCAGCAAGCAGAAACCGGTATAACGGCCAGTATCCGCGTGCCGGCCCACATGAACGGCCCGGTTTATGGAGATATGATCGTCATGGGCAGCATTGCCGATTGCTGCGTTCTGCTGCCCGTGCTGTGCACGGACAAGCCCAGCACCAGGATTACGGACCTTATTTTCAACGGGCTTCTGAAATACGATAAGGACGCCAACCTTGTCGGAGATCTGGCCGAAAAATGGGAGATGTCCCGGGACAAATCCACGATTCGTTTCCATCTCCGCAGGAACGTCAGATGGCAGGACGGCAAACCGTTCACTGCACATGACGTGGCATATACTTACGGCGTGTACGTGGACCCGAAAACCCCCACTGCGTACGCTTCCAGTTTCATGAAGATTCAGGAGCTCCGGGTCCCGGATGATTACACCGTGGAGGCGATTTATGCGGAGCCGTATGCACCGGCCCTTGATTCGTGGGTAATCAATAAGATTCTCCCCAGACACCTTCTGTCGCATCAAGATATAACCACATGTCCGTCCCGAACAATGCCCATCGGCACCGGGCCTTACAAGCTGCGGGAATGGAAGGTCGGAGAGAAAATAGTACTGGACGCGAATCCAGACTATTACGAAGGCAAGCCGTTCATATCACGTGTGCTTTCTCGAACGATTCCGGACACTGCCACGATGTTTCTCGAACTGAAAACGGGCAAGCTGGATTCCATGCAGCTCACACCTCTGCAGCACACTCGACAAACGGAAAGCGACTGGTTCAAAGAGAATTTTACCAAATACCGGTACACGCCCTTCGGCTACACCTATCTGGGGTACAATCTGAAAGATTGGAAATTTCAGGACAAGCGCGTCAGGCAGGCGATCACCTCAGCTATCGATAGAGAAGGAATCGTCCAAGGAGTGCTCCTGGGTTTGGGCCAGGTTGCCCATTCCCCCTATAAACCAGACACTTACTATTACAATGCTGACGTAAAAAAATGGGACTACAATCCGGACCTCGCACGAACGCTGCTCGAAGATGCTGGCTGGAAAGATACGGACGGGGACGGCATCATTGACAAAGACGGCAAACCCTTCGAATTCACCATCATCACGAATCAGGGAAACGATTTGCGCAAGAATGCGGCGGTAATCATTCAGAATTATCTCAAGGCCGTCGGGATAAAGGTGAATGTCCGGGTGATTGAGTGGGCGGCTCTTATAAAGGATTTCCTGGGAAGACGGAATTTCGAGGCTTTCCTGTGTGGGTGGGCTTCGGAAGTGGATCCGGATGGAATCAACCAGTGGCATTCTTCGAAGACCGGGCCGAATCAGTTCAATCACGGCCACTACGAGAACTCAGAAGTCGACAGATTGCTGGAGCTTGGAGTATCCACGTACGATCCTCCGGAACGAAAACGTTACTACGATCGTTTTCAGGAACTTCTCGCGGAAGATCAACCCGTAACCTTTCTTTGGGTCGACACTGCAGTGCAGATCGTTCACTCCCGATTCCGGAATATTCAACCCGCGGCCATGGGACTGGCTCACAATTTCGAGAAATGGTACTCGGCGCCAGGGCTCCAGAAATACGAGATTCACGAGTAATTCTCACGCGCTTTGACAAAAGTACGATTGGGGCGACCTCTGTGTAAAGGCTCACCCGCCCAAACCCCGCGTCGGGCATCAGAAAAAATTTCGGGTCCAACCGATACTTCCTCAAAAATTGCCAAACTCAAAAGAGCTCTTTGAAAAAGGCTTTCATCGCCTCCCAGGAGCGTTTGTCCGCCTTTTCATCGTAGGCCGCTCCCTTGGACTTGTCGTTCCCTGCTGCGGGGGTGGTAAACGCGTGCACCGCATTGCCGTAGATCACCATCTGCCAGTCCACGTGTCCGTTCCGCATTTCCTGCTGGAAAGCCGCCACCTCCTCCGGCGGAACGAAGGGATCGTCAGCTCCGTGAAGAGCGAGCACATGCGCTTTAATGTTCTTTGCATCCTGTGGAGTCGGTGTCGCAAGTCCGCCGTGGAAACTGACCACTCCGAGAATGTCTGCGCCGCTGCGGGCCAGTTCCAGCACCACGGTTCCTCCGAAACAATATCCCATTGCAGCCACCCGGTTCGGGTCCACGTTGTCGAATTTTCTCAACCGGTCCAGACCGGCTTTGACGCGGTCGCGCATGAGCTTACGATCGTCTTTGTACTTCTTGGCCAGCGCCCCGGCTTCCTGTGAGTTTGCCGGTTTGACGCCCTTGCCGTATATATCCGCAACAAAGGCCACATAACCGAGCTCCGCAAGTTTCGCCGCTATGGATTTATAGTGATCACCGAGCCCCATCCAATCGGGAACCACCAGAATACCTGGAACTTTCCCTTTCAGGCCTTCCTTATAGGCGACGAATCCTTCCAAAGGCGTGCCGTTCTGCTGATAATCAATGGACTGCGTGTGAACCTGAGCGAATGACAATGCCGGCATTAATACGCTCAGAACGAGCATAAGGAGAAGTTTCATGTACGCCTCCAATTCCCTTTTTCGAAGCAATAAAATTCCGTCATTATTTTCAGATGCACACAAATTCGGCCGGGATTCGCGAAATCGATTCCGCATGCGCAATAGCAGCATATCGATGTTCGCTGAGGAAGTAGCAGAATTGGGGAAGCGAGGAAGTTCTCAGCAGACGCACGTGAAGGTTCTTGTGGTGGGATTCGGGGAAACGCGCCTCACGGGATGGGTTTCCCCGATACCTTTTCAACAAGACATTACAAACGACTGGCCACCAGTTCGGTGATATCCATGACTTTCATCTTGACTTTCTTTTCCTTGCGAGCCCTGGCTGCCGCCTGGTTGAAAGAGCCTTTACACGACGGACAGGCCGAGACCACCACGTCCGCCCCCAGGTCCACGGCTGAAAGAAGCCTTTTGTATGCTATGTCTCCGGCGAGAGCATTATCGAAGCCCTTCATTCCTCCGCCTCCTCCGCAGCATTTCGCCTGAGCACGGTTCAGCGGGAACTCAAGAAGCTCAACACCGGGGAGTCCCTTGATGACGTTCCGGGGAGGCTCGTACACGCCCATGTGGCGGCCCATATCGCAGGGATCGTGATAGACAACTTGGAGTTCCTTTGCATCATCCCTGAACGTCAGCTTGCCCTCTGCGATGAGCTTTTCCATGAGCTCCACTACGTGAAGCACGGCAAAGCCGTTGTCGCCTCCATATTGAGGGTACAGGTCGCGAAACGTCTTCAAGCATCCCGCGCACGATGTAATCAATTGCTTTGGTTTGTACACGGCCATGCGGTCCATATACATTTCCCTCACCCGTTTGAAGGTCTGGGTGTCACCTACGAGATACGCGAGATATCCACAGCAGGTTTCATCTTCCGAAAGGGCCCCGTAATTCACCCCTGCAGAATCCAGGATCTGGACGAGAGCCGGAATGATCTTGATATCCTGGAAACTTGTCACGCATCCCATGTGGAGCACAGACTCCGTCTCGCCGGGAACCGCTTTCTTGTAGCCTGCCGGATAGCTGTCAGCCCTTTTCTCAGGCGCGGCCAAAAGCGGGTTGGCAGCATCGATCATGGACGCGAGAGCCGGCTTGAACACCTCCGGCAAATAGCCCATGTCTACGAGCCGCTCACGTGCGCTCCTTACGATAGCGGAAACGTCTACCTGCGCCGGACACACGGATTTGCAATTCAGGCACATCATGCACTGATACAATCGTTTTGCCAGATCTTCCGACGGCTGGAGATCGCCCAGCAGCATATTGAAGGCCAGGGTAACTCGTCCTTTCGCGTTCAGCGATTCGAGGGTACTCTCCCCGAACGTAGGGCATCCGGCCCTACAAAATCCGCATTGAATGCACGCGAGGATTTCATTGTCCACGCCTTCGGGAAAATGCTCCACTTTGTCGGGCCTGGTGATGTACTTCTGAAAAGTATTTTCGTCGAGGATATCCCCGATGGCGTCATCGAAACCCATTTTACCCGGGTTGAGGATGTTGTTGGGATCGAGCGCCTTTTTGATGTCTTTCATCACATTGAGAGCTTCGCCCAATTGCCGGCCGATGTATGGGGACTTTGCCATGCCGATGCCGTGCTCCGCGGAAACGGTGCCCTGGTATTTCAGAGTCATATCGATAAATTCCAGCGCGATGGACTTTACCTTGTCCCATTGTTCCGTGACAGTGGGATTCATAATGAAGGTTGCGTGGAGGTTACCGTCGCCGATGTGTCCGAACGTGGCCACGGGAAATCCGTATTTGCTCCCGATGGCCTGAATTTCGGCAATTGTGCCGGGTATCTTGCTGATGGGAACGCCGAAATCTTCCACCAGGGGAACCAGACGATATCCCGGCTGAAGGCGGCTCATGGCAGGTACCAGACCTCCTCGGGCAGCGAATAGTTTTGCCTTCTCGACGGGGTTATCCGACCAGATACTGTTCAGGCCGCCTACGGAGCTGCAGATTTCATCAATTTTTTCGATTTGCTCCCGTACAGCGCTTTTCGGTCCGTCGATACCCATAAAAAGCTGACAATTGACCTCTTTGGGAATGTCCATTTTCAAAGCGTCCCGGGCAACATCAAGGCAGACGTTGTCGAGTATTTCGCAGGTGGCAAGCTCCAAGCCCGAAGTAAATATTTTCTCCACCGCTTTGCCCGCGGTGGGCACATCCGGAAACGACACCTGGGCAAACGCCTCGTATTCGGGCATGGGCAGTATTTTCACGACAGCCTCGGTGATAATGCCAAGAGTCCCTTCGGAGCTGGAAAACAGATGGGTCAGATCATAACCGGCGGAGCTTTTGGGCGCTATGTCCCCGGTCCGGATGATGCGCCCATCCGCCAGTACCACGGTCAGCGCCTTTACATAATCCTTGGTGGTGCCGTATTTGGCCGCCCTGACACCACTCGCATTGGTCGCAATCATTCCGCCTACGGTGGCAATGGCCGCACTCCCGGGATCCGGTGGAAAGAAATGCGTGGGAGCAAGCCTGGCATTGAGCGCATTGCAAATGACACCCGGTTCGATGATCGCGTAACCGTCGGCCTTGCTAATGTCTTTGATCGCGGTCATTTTGGTGAAGTCCAGGACGATTCCGCCTTTGACGGGGAGAACGGCACCCGTTACCGAAGAGCCTGTCCCTCGGGCCACGACGGGAACTTTTTCGGAATTCGCCAACGCCATGATCTGAGAGACCTGTTCAGTGCTGACGGCAAAAACAATCACGTGAGGTATTCCCGCATGTATGGACATGTCGCGGGAATATGCCAAGCAATCCACGGGGGAGGCGCTGAAATTCCCTGCGCCGACCACATCCTCGAGCTTCTGGATAAACCCCATTTCTTTCTCCTCCTGGGACGGACTCTGCACGATGTATGACGATATTCAGGCATGTTTACACGGACCGACGGGCAAGCGGAATCGACACGTTTTCGATTTCTGTTCATGATAGCGTATGATCGGACACAAAGCAAATGTTCGTGGCGAGCAAGGAAATCCTCCCGAACAGATGGGCCTCATTACCATATGGATGAGAGGAGGCCTCTTGGCGAAGGCTTTTGGTATTCATTATACTGAATTGACGCACAAAGGCTCGAAGCTCCTCCATTCCCCCGAGATTGATTGTTCTCGTTTGACTTGCAACAGTATCCTTGCCGGAGATTTCTTCCATGAGGGGAGAAGGAATGGCCGGATTCAAGGTAAAGGGAAACCCATCCGCCGAACCAAGGGCGTTAGAGAAACGGCTGCGATGCTGATTCGGACGGATTATCGGGAATTGTTGAAAAAAACGAGAACCCTTGTTTACTTCGCAACGTCCGTGTGATAGTAATATCAGATTGAGCTGAGAATAGCCCTGAGATCTTGTTAGGAGGAAGACAAGAGTTGGCATTCCCTACCGAGAAAAAGAAAGACATTATTGAGAAGCACAGGCTTCACGAGAGTGATACCGGTTCACCCGAGGTCCAGATCGCGCTCCTGAGCGAACGCATCGGCTATTTGACCGAGCATTTCAAAGTCCACAAGAAAGATCATCATTCGAGGCGCGGCCTGTTGAAGCTCGTCGGCCAAAGAAGAAGATTGCTGGACTATTTGAAGGCAAAGAGCGTGGACCGTTACAAGACGATAATCACCGAATTGGGCATCAGAAAATAGCGCTGACTCCCCCTCGGAATTACATTGCGCCCCTCGATTCGGGGGAGACGCAGACAGTGAGGTTTCTGAAAATTATGGTGCATACCACTAGCTGCACTGTTTCCGCAAAGACAATTGAATTTGAGACGGGACGTCTGGCCAAACAGGCCTCCGGCGCGGTGTTGGTTCGTAGCGGGGAAACGGTTGTCCTGGTTACCGCGGTAGCCGAAAAGGAAGGCAGGGAAGGGATCGATTTCTTTCCTCTGACCGTGGACTATCTGGAGATGACGTACGCGGCCGGCAAGATACCCGGCGGCTTTTTCAAACGAGAAGGCCGGCCCACGGAAAAAGAAATCCTGACTTCCCGATTCATCGATCGTCCAATACGACCCTTATTTCCCAAAGGATTCAATGCGGAAACACAAATCATCGCGACTGTGCTTTCGTCCGACGGCGAGAATGACCCGGACATGATGGCCATAAACGGCGCGTCCGCTGCTCTTCACCTGTCGGAAATCCCTTTTGAAGGCCCCATAGGCGCAGTTCGGGTAGGCAGGGTAGACGGGAATCTTATCGTCAATCCCTCACCCCTGGAGGATACGTACTCGGATTTGAATCTTATCGTCGTGGGATCTCGGGAAGGAATCGTCATGGTTGAAGGCGGTTCCGACAAAGTATCCGAAGAAGATATTCTGGAGGGTATATTCCGAGGATATGACGAAGTGATGAAAATCGTGGAGGCGCAGGAAAAACTTCGGGAACTCGTGGGAAAACCGAAGCGCGAAGTGCAGCCCTCATCCGAGGATGCTGATCTTGTCAAGAAAATCAGAGACGAGTACGGTCCGGAAATCGACCAGGCCTTAACGATCCCTGCGAAGCTGCAGCGTCACGAAGTGCTCCAACAGATCTACAGCAAAATAATCGCATCGCTGGGCGAAGAAAGCGTCGCCAGGCGTGGAGAAGTTTACGGATACCTGGAGAAGATCGAAGGCGAATATCTGCGGAAGATGATTCTGGAGAAAGGCGTGCGCGTAGGAGGCCGCTCTTTCAAACAGGTGCGGGACATTTCCTGTGAGGTGGGCGTCCTACCGCGAACCCACGGCAGCGCGTTGTTTACGCGTGGCGAGACCCAGGCGCTCGTAGTGGTTACCCTGGGCACGTCCTCCGACGAGCAGAAAATAGAAGCGCTCGAAGGGTCGAGCTACAAGTCGTTCATGCTCCATTACAAATTCCCGCCGTTTTCAGTGGGCGAAGTGAAATTTCTCAGGGGACCTTCTCGTCGGGAAGTCGGCCATGGCGCTCTGGCGGAACGCGCGATAGCGTACTTGTTGCCGGATGACGAAGAATTCCCGTACACGATCCGGGTTGTCTCGGAGATCCTTGAATCAAACGGTTCGTCTTCAATGGCCAGTGTGTGCGGAGCATCCCTGTCGCTCATGGACGCGGGCGTGCCCTTGTCCGAACCCGTGGCGGGAATTGCCATGGGGTTGCTGAAGGCAGATGATCGAGTGGTGATCCTTTCGGACATCATCGGCGACGAAGATCATCACGGCGACATGGACTTTAAGGTCACAGGCACAGCCACCGGCGTGACTGCACTGCAAATGGACATAAAGATTCGCGGCATTACGAAGGAAACTTTGACCGAAGCCCTATTCCAGGCGAGAGAAGGCCGGTTGCACATTCTGGAACAGATGAGCAAGGCCTTGAATACTCCCCGAGGTGAAATATCACGCTACGCGCCGCGGATTTTCGTGATGTACATCAATCCGGAAAAGATCCGTGACGTCATAGGCCCGGGCGGCAAGGTGATACGTTCCATTCAAGAAGAAACCAATACGAAGATAGAAGTGGACGATACGGGCAAAGTGGTTATTGCATCGATGGATGTCCAGGGTGCTGACGCTGCCCGCGCGGCGGTAAAGTCGTTGACCCAGGAAGCAGAGGTAGGAAGAATTTATCAGGGAACTGTGCGAAAAATCACCGATTTCGGCGCATTCGTCGAGATTTTTCCCGGAACGGACGGCCTGGTGCACATATCGCAACTGGCCCCTGAGCGGGTGAGGAAGGTGAGCGACGTTGTCCAAGAAGGCGACGTCTTTCCCGTAAAAGTTATCGGGATCGATTCCCAAGGAAAAATTAAACTATCGCGCAAGGATGCTCTGGGCCAGCAGCCAGATTAAACCAATGACACAAAGCATGGTAACCCAATCCCCGGCAAACTACGACGAACGTAACAGCTACCGCAAGACAACGCTCGACAACGGCATCCGCATCGTAACGGAGGAGATTCCGTATCTTCAGTCGGTCTCCCTGGGGATTTGGGTGCGTTCGGGATCGAGATTCGAACACCCTGCGGTGAACGGAATATGCCATTTTATCGAGCACATGCTGTTCAAGGGCACTCACAGACGCTCCGCATTCGATATCGCCAAAGAGATCGATTCGGTGGGAGGGGCCCTCAATGCCTTCACGAGCAAGGAATTAACCTCGTTCTATTGCCGGGTACTCAGCGAGAACATGGGACTTGCCGTTGACCTGCTAAGCGACATCTTTCTGAATGCTTCTTTTCCCGAAGATGAGATCGAACGGGAAAAGCAGGTGATTTGCCAGGAAATCCACCAGATGGAGGACAGCCCGGAAGACCTGGTTCACGAGATTCTGGGCATTCAGTTCTGGAAAGATGATCCTCTCGGGCAGCCGATTCTCGGGACGATTCCCAGTGTGACCAATCTCGACCGGGAGACGATGGTCACGTTCAAGAAGGATTATTACACGCCGGACGAGATCATCATATGCGTGGCGGGCAAGCTGGAGCACGACGCAGTGGTAGATCTGCTGGCAGGTCATATGGCAGCAGTTCCCCGGAGGCCCTCCCAGAGCGTGCTGCACATGGCCAAAGCCGATACGTCGGCATACGTGGCAGAACGCGACCTGGAGCAGGTTCATTTCTGTATCGGCATGGAAGGCCCCAGCGCTGTCGATCAAAAGAGACACGCTGCCTACATCCTGAACACCATCCTCGGGGGCGGAATGAGTTCCCGGTTGTTTCAGGAGGTGCGCGAAAAGAGAGGGCTTGCCTATTCCGTATATTCGTTTCTTTCGTCCTTTTCCGACACGGGGATTTTCGGCCTATATGCCGGTTGCGATCCGGATCGAATGGAAGAGCTCTTGAGCGTCACGGGAAAAGAAACCCTCAATCTGGCTCGGAATTTGACGGAAGACGATATCGTGACTGCGAAAAGCCAGATAAAAGGCAGCATTATCCTCGCCATGGAGTCCACGGACTCACGGATGAACCGTCTTGCAAAGGGTGAGTATTATTTCGGTCGGTACATATCGCTGGCCGAGATCATCACCTCTATAGAATCGGTCACCCACGATGAGCTCGTGACTGTTGCAGAAGAAATGATCAATGCTCGGCGCTTCACCATCGTTGCAGTGGGCCCGATCAGTCAAGAAACGGATCTTTTCGGTATTTTTACTGGATGAGTAGCCTCTCGCTGAATTCGGGCACATTATCGACCGAGAAATAGTTCCTCGGTTCAAAATCCATGGTACATGTGGCCGCAAATTCCTGAAACTCGCGCAGTATACACGCCGCAATATTGACAATCTTGAATTCCGCAATGGGAACGACATCTGCCGCATCCGTGGTGGTGGACACGCATCGCACATCGAACACCAGCGGTTTTCCGTCTCGAAAGGCAGAAGACTGCAACACGAGGATTTTGTTCTTGCTCAGGACGGCAGGTATTCCGCGGACCCCGATTTTGTCGCTGTTCAGATACTTTAGCCTTCCCAGAGTTTCTGGGTCCAGGACCTCATACACCTGTGTGGCAACGATGGGAAACATCTTTTTTCGCGGGGAATTCATGATTCCGTAGTAAACAAACTGGAGCCCCTGGATTTCCTCGAGTTTGAGATAATGAATTTCTGCAAGCTGCCTGACGATTTTTTGGAGTTCCCCCAGGGACAGGCGGTACTTTTCCATGAGATCCGGTTCCGAAGCGCCTCGTTTCAGATCAACCCCGATTTCACTGAGTTTTACCTGCTTTTTTTGCTTCAAGAGACCTGCGCCCTGAAGTTGTTCAAACAAATGATCGACTCCGGCCCGTGAAAGCTTGTATTTTTCCATCAAGGCAGCATAATCGCAGCTGGCGCGAATATCGTTGAGCACTTCTTTCGCGCTCACTTCTCGACCGGGCACCGGCACCGTATCCGAATCTTCGTCCGCACCAGCGCAATTTTCCAGAGCACCCTGGATTTTGGTGAGCAGGCTTCGTACCCCTCGGCTTGTCAATCCATATTTTTCCATAAGTTGAGAATTTGTCATTCCTTTTCGCAAATCCCCTAATGCTTCAAGTGCATCGATTTTCTTCTTCTCGGACATGGGTTTGATTTCCGATCTGTACTAATTAATGAGCGCACATCAATTCAAACGACTTCGCATTCCAAGATCGCTCAATATGGGGACCTTCCCTGTAATTGCGGCTAACATCCGTTCCGATCCCCTTCAAACAACGTCAAGCAAGTGACGGAACCGGGGTCCGGCTGTAAAAAATGCGGGTTCCGGCTCTTGTGGCTGCCAGAGTGTGTTTATCCCTTGCGAAGCACAGTGCAGAACTCGCTCATGCGAGAGGCCGCCCCTTTTGAGCCGGCTTTCTGACGTTCGCCCTTACCCGTCAAGGAATTGGCAGTTGGTTTCTGAAATCTGCAATTCCAGTACCAGTTTCGGGGAATCCAAAATAGTGTGAATTCATAAGACCTTGAACGAAAAGAACGGCTCGATGCCTGAAGCGTTGTGGGGATTTAACCTCCAAGCCGCCTGCAAAGGCGAGCAATTTTTACTTGCCGCGGACGTAACAAGCCCCAAGCTTTGCTATTTCGGAGTCCTGTACACTGCAAAAAACGCGTTCTGAAAAGCGGTTGTTTGTTCGGGCCATCGCGGGGAGACGAGGCATTCCCGCAAGGACGAAAGCCCGGTCTGTCGGTGGATGGGAATGGAGACAGCCGCCTGGACGCTATAGGAATTCTCATACGGATTCGCCACAAGATTTATGAGATCTCAGGGCTGGGGGCTCTCCTGAGAGAAGTGATGAGACGGCTCTGCGCCGTATGCAGCGAAAGAGTGCTCCCAGCCTGTGCCCGGAATCGAGTTACCTGTAAGAAAGCGAATCCGTATCAAGAGTAGTGTCGGTTTTGATTCGAAGATTATCACTGCGAGGGCGAAGCTCGAAGCAATTTCCAATTAACCGAAACAGAGATTGCTTCGTCGTTCCACTCCTTGCAATGACGTGATTGGATCGTTCGAATGTGGGCGAGAGTGATGAACGAATTCGACAGAACTTTCAAGAAGTGCTCTATGTCGAACGGTCCCGATAAAAAGAGCTTCCCATAGGTGCCGTTTTCCTTTACCATCGGCTCTCGACGGTTGTGTTCGGGAATCGAAATGCGTAGTATAATCGTGGTGAACGGCAGCGCTCTTGCCCATGTTTCTCTGCGGAGCGATCCGTTCTTTTCGACAGGAATTCTTTAGAATTACGGGACAAATATGGAAAAGAAAGAGGCGCGGATAAAGTGTAGCGGATGTGGTTCGTCTTACAAGCTCCGCATTCCGGTGACCGAAAAACCTGTCAGTTTCAAATGCAAGAAATGCGGTAAAGTCCTGAAAATCAGGATCACAGCTTCAGCGCCGGCGCCTCCTCAAGAAATACCGCCGCCTCCGCCGCCGGTTCAAGAAACCGCTCCTACGTTTGACGACATCCCGCAATTCGAGACCACGCAATTGCCGGATACAGACTACTTCGCTCGACAAGACTCCGTGTCGGAATCGGATTTCCACGAGCAACTCCAGGGACTTGAAAGTCATGAATTTTCACAGTCCGCCGAACAGGCTCCGTCTCCCGCTACAGAAGATCTGGTTCGCCGCTGGATAGTACTTTCCGGAGACATGGTGAAAGGTCCGTTTTCCGACGAGGAAATAGTCTCCATGATCAGGGACCGGGACGTGACTGCGGACACATCCCTGCGAATGGGCGAGCGTCCCTGGATAAAAGCAAGCGAAATAGCCGTTTTTAGACAATATTTTTCCAGAACCTCTCAGACTGCGGAAAGTCCGTTGTCTTCCATGAGGCTTACGGACACGAAGGAAACCAAAGTGACGTCCGCCGGTGAGAAGGTTAAGCCGTTCTTTACCGGTTTGGGAGGCCTGTTGCCTTACCCGCTTTCCAACTGGAAATCCCTCGCTATCTTCCTGGGCATCGCGTTCCTGCTCTCCTCGTTATTATCTTTCGACTTCCTGATCGGCCTTCCCGTAAACCTTATCGGATGGATCATCCTGTACGGGTATCTGGCCGGACTCATGCACGACAGCGGCCGCGCGGGAGGCGAGGCAGCGCCTCCGTGGGACTTCTCGAAGATCAAGAATATGGCCGCTGACGGAACAAGAATTCTGGCTGTTTTGCTCGTGTATTCGTTGATTCCTGTCACCATGTGTCTTGTGCTGATGATAGCATCTGTTTTGAACGGCATGCCGGAATTCGGCTATGTTTTTCTCGCTCTGGCGGTCGTGCTCTATGCAGCTTCTCTTGTCGTTGTTCCGGCGGCTCTAGTGATTCTAGACACGTCCCAAACGTTGGGGGCCGCTCTCAATCCCGGGAAAGTCTTGAAGATCATCAGGAATGGCGGTCGATTTTACCTTACGCTGTCCGCGATTTCCCTGGCTGCGGGTCTGGTGATCATGCTCATGACCGTGGCGGCTGTTTTTCTCGTCGATGTAGCTGCCCCAGGATTTCTGATTGCCGGATTGGGATTGGCCTTAGTCCTGTCGTACGGACATTTCGTGTGGTTCCATGTGATCGGCCGGTTTTCCGGAGAAAACGAAAAATTCACCGGCCGAATCCTTGCGAAGACGGCTGCGTGATGCTGCGAATTCGGATTCCAGACATGATAGGACGCAACGCTCCCAGGCTATGCTTGGGTCTGATGGCTGTAGCAGTGGCCTGTGTATCGATTCTCGTGCCTCTGGATGCAGAAGCCGGATTCGACGTGTTCGACCTCGTCTCCGGAGTTATCGAATCTCCCCAGTTCAAGGGGAAAGATCCCATTGAAAAACTGAGGCTGGCTGCCGACTTGCTGCGCAACAAACAGCTCAAGCAGTCGGATATGTCGTTCATCGTGCTCGACTGGGGAGATCAGTACCTGCGGGAGCCTGCGGACCCGCTGGACCGTCTCAAGAGGTGGGCCGTCCTCGCCAAGGACGCGCAGTTGAGCTACCTGAGAATGCCCCGCGATTTTCTCAATAGAATCCTGCTCGCGGAATATCTGGTGCATCAGCCGGGCTATCGCCAGGGTACGCCTCAGAAAAAATTGGAATTTATCGGGAAACTCGCGGAAAAGAACCTTGTGGATTGGTCCGTGTCCTTGTCATATGCCACACTGTACGCCGGCGGGATCATAACGGGAGCAAAAACGTACGACGCGGTTACGCCCTATGACGGCCTCGTGATCCTGAAGAATCTGAAAGATCAGGCTCTCGTAGGCGAGCATTACCGAGTCCCTACTGAAACGGTCCTCGTTGCCGAAGCACTGGCCATGGACCAGAAGTACGGGAAGGCATCTCCCTACGACCAGCTTACGAGACTCAGCGAGCTGGAGCAAAAAGGGCTGATCACTGCCATGACGAAGAAGGAATTTGAGAAGGTGCCGGTGTGGAGGATGCTGGTGGCCGATCTTTCTTTTTTGAAAGCGGATCCCGCTGCGAAAAGGGAACGGCTGATGAAATTGAAAGCCGAGGGGATCATTTCTGCGGCAACCTGCTCTGACTTGAATGGCATATTTCGGCCCGTTCCTCTCGCTTCTCCCCAGGAGAGCAGACCCTCACCCGTCCCGGAAAAGTTGACTCCCCCCGGCAAGTAGCCATTACCGTTCAACGATGCTACATACGGGGTGACCGGAAACAGTCACGAA
The DNA here is from genome assembly GCA_035319325.1 of Desulfomonilaceae bacterium. Classification (GTDB taxonomy): domain Bacteria; phylum Desulfobacterota; class Desulfomonilia; order Desulfomonilales; family Desulfomonilaceae; genus DATHCX01. The sequence continues at coordinate 42,177 of DATHCX010000082.1, read as the reverse complement.
CGGGTCACTATCGGCCGTTCGGCAGTGTCGGGCTTGGTAATCCGGATGTGGACGAAAACGGTAAGATCGGTGTCCCTTCTTGACGTAACGAAGGTTCTTCCCGATGCCGGTCGGAATCGAAATGGGAAAGGAATCGAACTGTGTGCGGAATTGCAGGCTTTGTAAGCAACGGGCAATGGCGGGAGAATTCGGATCCGTCTTGGGTGGACGGGATTTTACAGGAATTTGAAAACCTGGACGGATCGGATCACTGGGATGATTTCGCAGCTCCGCTGAAAGACCTGTTGAACACATTCAGTCGTCTGATGTCCTTCGGATTTCATTATGAGCTTGTCCGGCGCGCCCCCGCGTTCGGAAAAATGGAGAGAATCGCGGAGATCCTGGATTCAATGCTCGATCGGCTTACCGCATTTGTAGCGGAGAAAGGGCATCGGGAAAGTCTCGACACGCTTGCGGAAGATGCCAGAGACTGCCTGTGGCAGATCAGGGAGGAAGTCCTGGGAAATGTGGGCAGAACGCTCCAATTGATGCCGGACGAGTTGAAAGCTTCCGGCAGTCGCAGCCATCATTTCGTCGCGTGGGCAGTAGAACAGGTCATGGAAAACCTTGATCGCCTGGAAGTCCGCGGCCGAGATTCCGCCGGAGTATCGATCGAGTGTCTCGTGCCCGAGACATTTGCAGCTTCCTATCCACCCGAATACGAAGGGATCGACAACTCGGTAAAAACCGGTGCCCGTGCGACGAACCTGGGAAACGGCCAATGCGTATATACGTTTGTCTACAAGATAGCCAATCTGGTGGGGAGACTCGGCGATAACACCGCGGGGCTGCGCCACGCAATCCGTGAGGACGAACTGCTTTGGCAGATCGGGAGCCGGACGGAGCAGCTTAACATTGTCGCTCACACGCGGTGGGCATCGAACGGGATCATCAGTCTGAGCAACTGTCATCCCGCGGATGGCACCTTGTACGGACGGGAACACGAGGAATCGTCGTGCGATCGGCTCGTTCAATTCGTGCTGAACGGCGATGTCGACAACTACAAGACGCTGGTGGACCGGGCAGTGGTCAGCCGGAACTACCAGATTGATCCTGCAATAACGACGGATGCCAAGATTCTTCCCGTTTTCTATCGATTGGGAACCACCGTCGACGATTCCCCGGAAAACCGTTTTGCTACACTCCTTAACAGTTGCGAAGGATCATTGGCCATCGTCATGCAGCACCCGCAACATCCGCACGAGCTGTACTTGGGCCAAAAAGGAAGCGGCCAGAGCCTTTTCGCGGGCAAGATCGAGGATGGTTTCATCCTCGCCTCGGAAGTGTACGGTCTTGCCGCCAGAACCCGGCAGTCATACGCATTGTCGGGAACAGAGCGAGGCGGAACCCGGATTATCTTGTGTACAATTCCCGGATCCGAAGGTTTGGCCAACTGCAGGTATCTTGAGGACGGTCAGCCGTTTCATGTGAAACCAGAGCCCATATACATCCATTCGCGCGATATCTATCGAGGTCAATACAACTACTATTTCGAAAAAGAGATCCACGAGGCTCCATCCAGCATCAGAAAGACCATCAAAGCGAAATACAGGAAAATGTCGGGACGCATCGATTTCGCCAAGAACGGTCAGGAGACGTTCGGCAGACTCTTGAGCAGGCTAAGAGATTCCAGTGTGGAGCCGATCCGAAGAATCATGGTTATCGGTCAAGGGACCGCTTCGGTGGCGGCAATGGGGGTTGCTCACCTCATCGACCGGGCGCTGGCCCGGGCCAGGATTATCGTTGATTGGTGCAAGGCCTCTGAAATGTCGGGTTTTTTGTCGGAAGATTCGCTGCACGATATGCTCCTTGTTGCCATTTCTCAAAGCGGAACCACGACCGATACCAATCGTACCGTGGATGTGGCCGGTTCGCAGGGAGCTTGGATTCACGCAATCGTGAACCGAAGGAATTCGCCGCTGGTGGCAAAATCAAACTCGTATTCTTACACCAGCGACGGCCGGGACGTTGAGATGGCTGTTGCGTCCACAAAGGCTTTTTATTCGCAGATCGCAGCGGGGAAACTGCTGGCTTTGCTCCTGGCGCAGGAATTCAGGACCATGAGTGAGGAAGAGATCCATGACGAAATCCTGGAACTGGAAAAACTGCCCCACGAAATCGAGTCAGTGTTGGCAGTGAGCCCTCAATTGCGAGAATGCGCCGAAAAGTACGGCCCGAGCAGCAGGAATTGGGCTGTAGTGGGAAACGGACCCAACAAAATCGCAGCAGATGAAATCAGAATAAAATTAAGCGAGCTCTGCTATAAATCGATTCCGTGCGATTTCACCGAGGATAAAAAGCACATCGATCTTTCAACGGAGCCGCTGACCCTTGTGATCGCAAACGATCTTCCGGAGCGACTGGTTCAAGACACCGCAAAAGAAGTGGCGATATTCAAAGCACACAACGGCAAACCTATCGTTTTCTGCGCACGCGGGGAGCAGCGTTTCAATGAATATGCCGAACAGTTGATAGAATTACCTCCGATGGGAGCCGGGCTCGGGTTTGTCCTGGCGACCGTGGCCGGGCATCTCTGGGGCTTCCATACTGCGCGCGCCATAGATGCGCGTGCTGAAGAATTCAGGCATGTGCGTTCGCTGCTGACTTCCATGTTGGAAGAACCGGGCAGCTGGAATCAGGAAGCTTTGCAAACGAAATTGTGGTCGGTCATCAGGTTGGCGTCGTCCGGCGAACTGAATGCCTCACTTCCTGCTTCCACTGCCGCAAGTCTGGCTCTTTACACGATGGGATTGGGATACGCGGGAGATCCTGAGGCGATTCAGGAAGAAGTTGCGGCAGGTATCGGCATCCTGAACAAAGCGATAGAAGAGATGACCAGACCTGTTGACACGATTCGCCATCAAGCGAAAACCGTGACGGTAGGGATCTCACGACCGCAAGAAATCCTTCCGCCCGTCCTGCTGAATGCTCTTGAAAGCATTGCAGCTCTTCCCGGTCAGGTGAAAGAACACGATCGACGTATGTTACGCCTCGTTTCTTCCATAATTTCCGATGTTCCGGGCGCGCTCTATTACGAGATGGCCGCTCCAGCCGGCGACGGTCCCTGGATTCAGGCCACGAGGCGATCCGGAGCTTGCAGCGGAAAACCTTCCCGATACGATCGGCCGAGATCTCTGGGCGGAAGCAAACGTACTGCCCTGAGACTCGAACGAGCAATCTGGAGCGCCGGGCCGGACGGAGCAGAGAGCCTTCTTATCATCCCGTTATTTCATGAAGAGCTGCACGACTGCACAGGTATCGCTTTGTTTCACGTATCGTTTCACATCCAGGCATCCATCCAGCAGAAATTGACGATCCTTAGAGGGTTGGGCACACGATATCACGATCTGGTGGAAAGATTGGAAGAAGTCTCGAGCGCCGCCTCGCTCGAGGAGATTCTGGATTCCATTTCCCCTCGGGACCTGATCCTGGCTCCGATAGATCACCTGATTCCGGATAGGAAACCGTAGGTCTACTCCGGCCGGAGTGCTGCGCTCCCTGGCTTGCCATCACAAAGAAACAAGCAGTTGGCGGTGCGGCGAGAATCGTTCCTTTGCAAATGCGATTCGCTCTACAACGGTGGCAAGATTTTTCCCTTCTCGTTCCACGCAGTTCAACCGAGGCAACAGACCCGCCTTGTTGGCGATTTGAATGTTCAATCCCGGACGCGCGTTCAGCTCCAGGAGCAAAGGCCCTGCGTTCTTATCCAGGACGATATCCACCCCCAGGTATCCCAGCCCCGTCAACTCGAAACAGCGGGAAGAAAGGTCAAGCAAGCTGTCCCAGTAGGGAATCCTCAACCCAATGATCGACTTGGCCGTGTCGGGATGTTCTGTGATTATTTCGTTTCCCAGCACACCGGACGTGCTGATGCCCGTGGCAATGTCAATACCCGCGCCTATAGCCCCCTGATGGAGATTGGCTTTACCGTCGGACATGCGAGTGGGAAGCCTGATCATCGACATGACGGGTACACCCAGGAACACGATAATGCGGATATCGGGTACCCCTTGATGGCTTACGTCGTCGAAAACCGGATCGACTACAACCCTCTGTTCCACAATGGCCTGGTCCGGCTGTCCGCCCAGGCTGTAAAGGCCGCTCATGATATTCAAGACGTGGTGTCTCAATTCATCGAGCGTCGTGAGGAAACCGTCGTGTTTACGAAAGCGCTCGCTGAGCCTTTCCGAGACAACCAGGATGCCTTGTCCGCCGCTCCCGTGCGCAGGCTTGATCACGAAGTCCTTGTACGGTTCGAGCATGTGCGACAAATCGCGGACCTGTCCTTCCACCTGCACCACCGCGTACAATTCCGGTACTGCGATGCCGTTCCGTCGAGCGAGCTGCTTGGTGAGGAGCTTGTCATCCACCAGAGGATAGAGCCTGCGGGGATTATGCAGGAGAATATAGTCCGCATTCCGCCTGTTCATGGCGAGCACACCGCGATCTGCGAGTTTTCGAAAGGCGCTCCACATGGATCTACTCCGCTGCAAGGGCCCTGAAGCGGTACACGTCCATCAGCCTATAACCCGCATACCGTCCGAGGACGAGGGTTGCTGCCAAAAGAACAAGGAGCAGCTCCGGGAACACGAACACGAGGTGTTCGACCAATTTGATGTTCGTCACGAGAAAAACCACAGCCGCGGTGAGCATGCTGCCCAGACCCGACACGAGCGCTTCGCCGGGGCCGCGTTCTTCCCATACGATGGACATCCTCTCGATGGTCATAGTGAGAATCACCATCGGGAACAGGGCCACCGAAAGACCGCGATGGATGCCGAGGCTGTGGGTCAGGACACTGAGCACTGCCATAGAGATCACCACTACTATGAGCACTGCCGACAATCTCGGCACCAGGAGCAATTTCAGCCGCTCCAGATAAAACCGAACCGTCAGGCCCATGGCTACTACCGCGGTGAAGAGGCAAATACCCCAGAGCAGGCCGGTTTCTCGGAACGCAAGTGCAATGAGCACGGGCATGAACGTGCCGAAGGTCTTTACACCCACCACGTTACGCATGAGCACCAGCAAGAAAGCTCCTATCGGAATAAGAAGGCTGATGCGGTAGACTGCCTGGGTATTCACCGGAAGGCTGAACAGAGAAAACTTCATCAGCAGCGGCTTTGTGATTTCTCCGCGCAAGACGGCAGCGGAGAGCCCCTCCTCAACTTTCGGGCTTATGGAAAACGTTATGTTCAGCTTGCTTCCACCTTCCACCTGACCCAGATTTTGAGTTCCTTGCCACCATCGAAACCAGCTGTCGGGGACGGGAGTTTTTCCCCGGAAGGGATCGAAGGAGAGCCACTGCTTGCCATCGTATACTTCGAACCAGTGCAACAAGGCTGCTTTTTTCGAAAATTCGCTTTTTTCTTCGTCAAGGCGAACTCCTTGAACGACTCGAGCGGGCATGCCAGCTTGTTCCAGGATGCGTACGGCTATGTCCACTTTCTTGGATACGGATTCTTTTTGGCCGACGAGAACCGTCACGTTGTCTCCCGGAGGATCCTGGTTCAATCGTTTAATCAGTTCGGCAACCATAGTAGGCGTATCCGCGGATTTGGCCTTAATTTCCTCAATGAGGGTTCTTGCAGCTTCAAGTTTCGGCCCTGAAAAAGGGGGACTGATTGTCTCCGGCTTTTCGGCTCCCATTCGGGGGGCTTTGGTTCGAACAGCACGCACGACTGCTTGATAATACAGGCTTTGTTTACCGAATGCCTTTCTGATGGACCACACCGCTTTGCGGTTCCCTTCCTCCGCTGTTGCAGTAAGCCCGTATCCACCCGATATGAAATGTTCGTCCACCACGGCGAAACGGCGAGTACCCGACGGAATGAATAGTGAGACTTTCACCGGCTTGTTGTGTGCCAGGAAGGTCACTCTCGCCTCTACGTTCCAGACGTGAGATTTTGTCTTGGGAGTCAAAGGGAAACCAAGAGCGAAGACCTTGTACAGAAAGAGCGTCAGGCCGACAATCGTCAGAATTCCCGCTAATAGGTAGAGGTGAAGCCTGTTCAACGAGTTACTCCCGGGCAGTCCGGCTCAACCGTATATTTGCCTCCGGGATCGACTTCCAGCGCGTTCGCGGAAAAACTTCTGCCGATGAGCAGCGGATATTTGAATTTGCTCCGATCTACGAGATTGACCTGTGCCTCGCGACGGAACTTGCCGATGCAAATTTCCAGCATCACGACGGGACGCTCCTGGCGCGGGCCTGAATGCCGCTTGATTTTTGCCACACGGACCAGTTTTCGTTCGAATGAGTGCTCCTTTCCGTCATCATCCGTTACGGAGAACCGCACCCACTGTTCGTTACCGCGGACCACCAGGGTGAAGTCGTTCACGTGCAACGACGAATTATCAGCTCCCGTGTCAATTTTTGCTGAAATGATCAAGTTTCCGGGAAGTATGCGGACCTTTTCAATCCATCCCACAAGCTGTTTTTCCGCTGCTGTCGCCACTGTGGCCACACACAAACCCAAGAGCCCTATAACAATGCAAAATAGACCTTTCATCGTTCCTCCGGCACTCATGCCGATCGTATATACCCGTGCCCCATACCTGTCAACGATGTCGCGTGGATCACTCAGGGCCGATTCCCTCAATAGACAGCTGTCGCGACCAACGGGTTCATAGTAGCACACGAGCATCATGTTTTCGGTTTGCGTTGTGTGCGCTTTCGAGGCATGGAGATGTCCACACGTGACGCTGCTTCCGAGTTTCGACTCTTACACACCGAACCCCGAGAAAGCCGATTGCGAATAAAAGCTCTCCATGTAGAGCTTTTTTGTTCCGATGCATTGCAGTCGTTCGCTCTGTCGAATCGCGGCAGCAGTAGCGCCAGGATCTCTCGAATCGGCCAAGACCTCGTTTTCTCTTTTCCCGGCGTTTGTGTCCCCGGATGATCGTGCACATAATTAGGCGAGATGGTAGTGTGCGAAAAGAGAATGAAAGGCAATAACATGAAAACATATATATTTTTTTCGCTAGGAATAACTGCCGCCCTCATGTTGGCGGTGGTCGCGAGTGTGCCTGTGTATGCGCAGTCTGCTCCCACCGGCGGTGTCACCTTGGTTTCCCCGGTTTCAGGAACTGCCGCTGATGCGGCAATGATCATGCCGGTCGTGCACGGTCATCATGGAGGCTTTCGCGCGTTTCGTGGAGGATTCGGCGGTTATTGGCCCGGATATTACGGGTACGGGTATTACGGCGGAAGTTATCCCGGTTACAGCGACGGATACGGCTATTATAACGAGGGTAATCAGGTTTGCGTATGGAACGGATATAACTACCAGTGCTACAACGCATACGGCACATATGACAACATATATTGACAATCGGCCGCGAAGCGGGGCGGTAGCGGACTAGCCTTCCCGCTTTCGCAAGGATTGCTCTTGCCCTTCTTTGGGCGTACGCTCGCTGTTTCGCAGGTGAAGAGTGGTGTTGCTGCGTGTGATGAGTATCCAAACCCGAAGGCTGTCACAGGTTTTCTCACATTTTTCGGAACGGCGCATATCCCGTCAGGTATCTCGGGTGGGCCGGTTCAGGACGAGATTCCCGCCCGATTTTCCGTTTGCAAAGATGGAGCCGCCGTCTTACAATAACTTTCAGTCGACCAGGAAGGGACACACTGCTATGGAAGATCAGCGAATCCTTGCAACCGCTGAAAATTTCGGCACCGTATCCGTGTGCTCCGGTGGTGTGGTGCACATCAATCTCCCGCACTGTAGTCTGAAGTTCATCCCAGCAGATTTCTCAAAATTCTGCGAACTTATCTCACAGGCCAAGGCTAATTTTGAACCGCCCCGCCGTGCGGAGGGTAAATCTCGGTTGCAACTGGTAACCTCGGAGCTCAAAACCGATCCCGATCCGGCACAGGATTGATCCTGTTTCTCCTCTTTCCATCTCCGGGAAAAGTTATCCCTCGTCAATCGCTGTCTGTATCCACTCAGTTACGGGTGGAAAAAGACTGTCATTGCGAGCGGAGCGAAGCAATCTCCGCCTTTATGTATCGAGATTGCTTCGTCGTTTCACTCCTCGCAATGACAAGGGTTAGGCACGTCCCCCGAGTAACTGAAAGATTACCACTGTCTCGGCCCGTAGCTTGATTTTCTTCAGGTATTATCTTAGTATTCATCCCGCTTCCGGCGACCCGGGCGGCGTCTTGATTTCGGGCAACGAAGCGGTCTTCAACTTTTACCGAGAGGTTCGAACATGAAATTCATTGTGTCCTTCCTGATCTGCACGCTGGTTCTGGCCACAAACGGCCTGGCCGCAGATCCCCCGTCAACGGACGTCCTGGCAAAAGTGGGGAATACGGAGATCACTCGGGACATGCTCGACAACATTATTGCCACAATTCCTGAGGAAAACAGGGTCCCGTTTCTCACACCGGACGGCAGAAAGAAAATTCTTGAAGAGGTTGTATCCTTCATGCTGTTTTCGGAAGCTGCCAAGGCCGAAGGCATCGACAAGGAACCTGCGGTAAAGACCCGCCTCGACTATACACAAACGGAATACCTCGCACGAGAATACTTTCGCAGGCATCTGGCCAAGACAACCCCCATAACAGAAGAAGAATTGGCAGCGTATTACAAGGAGCACCTTTCGGAATTCAAGCCGCCGGAAGAGGTGCAGGCCCGCCATATTCTCGTTACAACCGAGGCAGAGGCAAACAAGGTCATGGAACAGGTGAAATCCGGTAAAGATTTTGCCGAATTGGCCAAGAAATTCTCCATAGATCCGGCAGCGGCAAAAGGCGGCAAACTTGAACTTCCGGACGGACGAGATTGGCTGCCGAAAGGGACCTTCGAAAAATCCTTTGAGTTCGTATTGTTTAAAATACCCAAAGGCGACGTGGGCGGTCCAATAAAAACACAATTCGGATGGCACATCCTGAAGGTCGACGATCGGCGTCAACCGGAAACGCAGGCCTTCGTTCAGGTAAGAGGCATGATCAAGAACCGGCTTCAGGATCAAAAAAACGCCCAAATTCACGGTCAACTCACAGACCAGCTCAAGAAAACTATTCCGGTGGAAGTGAAATAACGACCGGACAGGATCTTTCCCATGCGAATGGGAGGAGTCGTCGTGATTCCAATGCCATTTCCTGGGTGGACACGGGGATTATATGACGCGAAATACGAATAGCACAGTGTGGTTTGCTCTGGAAAAGGGCGCACTATTTCTGGTGCTGCTGCCGTTCCTGATTCTTGCCTTTCCCGCGTACGTTCATCCGGCATCAGGCGGTACCGGCGTGCAAATGTCCTCCAACGGAGAGTCGGAAAAAAACGATGTGCATCCGTCTCTGTTGTATGAATCCGTAGCGGGTTATCTGGACGGATTCCGGAAGCAGACCAGTCGAAAGCGCAAGGCCGCAGAACAGAAGCAACGCAGAGTCTCAAAAGTCGCCGGTGAGCCCGAAGATGAGAGCGCCTCGGTCCGGGAATTCGAAGTCGCGCTGGCAGAACGCCGCGACCAGAGAAGAGAATGGAATCTTGTCGTGACTTCTGTCGAAAGGATACTCAACGGAGACGTACGGATCGCCTCCGCGGCGGACGTCGACAAACTCACCGGCATGCTCAGAACCGCGAAAGAGAAAACCGAACAAACCGGACTTCAGCCTGGCGTTCGAGGGGAGACGGTGAATTCGGTCGGGATGAGAATGGTCCTCGTTCAGCCGGGTTCATTCGAGATGGGGAATTCTACGGCGGAGACCCGGCGGATTCAAACCGAGTGGAATGCAGAGGAAAATCTCCTCACGCCGGAAACGCCCAATCATCAGGTGAGGATAAACAGGGCGTTTCTCATGGGGAAGTATCCGGTTACCATAGGAGATTTCAAGAAATTCGTGAGCGAAACCGGATACAGGACCACCGCTGAAAAGCAAGGATGGGCCTGGGCATACAGCGACTCAAAAAAGCATTGGGCAAAAAAAAGCGGAGCTTTCTGGAAGAATCCCGGGACAAAAGTCTGGGACGACCATCCCGTGACAATGGTTTCGTATCAGGATGCCGAGGCGTTCTGTGATTGGCTTTCTCAGAAGGAGAAGCGGAAGTACTATGTTCCCTCGGAAGCACAATGGGAATATGCGGCACGGGGAGGAAAAGAGGGCCAGCGATTTCCCTGGGGGAACGAATACCCGGATTCGCGAAAGGCGAACCTTGCGGACAGGCGTTCCGATGTACCGTGGGCCGATCGTACCCTCGATGACGGGTACGGGGGAACGTCGCCGGTTGGAAACTACGAGCCGAACGGTTTTTGGCTGTATGACATGGTAGGAAACGTATGGCAATACTGTTCTGACTTTTACGATGCCAAACCGTACGACACCAGTTTGGTCGACGATCCTGTCGGCCCGCGCACCGGTAAGAAAAAAGTTGTTCGGGGAGGAAATTGGGCTTTTGGCGCTGGAATCGCCAGGACCGCATTTCGGTTCGGCCTGGAGCCGGACCTGTGTATCGACATCGCGGGATTCAGGGTTGCCGCTGTTCCGGGGGCCACGGAGGACTTGGGTGATTCGTCGAATGGCAATCCCCTGACCAACGAGCACGTGCGCCGGCTCATGGATAGAATCAAGGACCTGGTTTCGGGAGGACGCAGAATGGAGGCTCAGAAGTTATTGGACACTCTGGGCAATTCGGCTTCGGAAACGAAGGGGTCCCCGACCGACCCTGTGTTCTTCGTCAAAAACGTTCTGCAATCATTCATAGACACGTCCCCTGAAAAAAACCTTCCGAGCTTCACCAATTCTCTCGGAATGAAAATGGTCCGTCTGCCCGCGGGCAATTTCGTCATGGGGAGTTCGGAATCAGACATTGCCTGGGCCATGAACACGCTAGCGCAGGGCCAGCCGGTCACTTTGGAGAATGAGTATCCGTTTCACAAAGTGCGCATTTCCCGGCCCTTCTTCATTGCGGCAACCGAGGTCACCGTAGCGCAATTCGAAAAGTTCGTGGAAGAAACAGGATACGTGACCGACGCGGAAGACGAAAAGGGTGGCGAAGTGTTTAACGGACAGGCAAGACGTTTTCAGCAGAAATCGGGGACTTCCTGGAAGAATCCCGGATGGACCGTGTCCCCTGATGAGCCCGTTGTCATGGTTTCATGGAATGATGCACAAGCATTCGTCGAATGGCTGGCAGCGAAGGAAAAACTTCCGTACAAATTGCCCACGGAAGCTCAATGGGAATATGCGGCGAGAGGCGGGATACCTATGGCTCCGTTCCCGTGGGGCGACGAGCTGCCGGACGGCCGCCGGGCAAATTACGCTGACAAGAACAAGGACTTCGAGTGGCGAGATCGGAATGCAGATGGTGGATACAAATATGTCGCGCCTGTAGGCAGCTATGAAGCCAACGGTTTCGGGCTGTATGACATGGCGGGAAACGCGCTCGAATGGGTGAGAGACTATTACGGCGAAGATTATTACCGGTATTCCCCTGAAATAGATCCCGAGGGACCCGGTCACGGCGAAAATCGGGTCATGAAGGGAGGAGAGTGGACCTTCGGAGCGGTGAATCTACGATGTGCGTTCCGCGGGTGGGCAAGACCGGATCTCGCGATATACAACGGCGGTTTTCGGGTAGCCATCGAATTTTCCGTGCCCCAGCACATGTTCCACTTCAGCAACGATTTCCTCACCAAACAATGGGTACCCGGATCGGATCAAAGACACGTGGCACTGGCTGTTTCCCGGGAGAAGGAACGCGGCGGGAGAACAGCACCCAAGAAGCCTGAAGTGTCATCAGCCAAGACTGACACTAAAGACATCGAAGAGCTCTCCGTTAAGGGGCTCATGGTAATCGATTTCAGCCCAAGGTCCGACGCGCGCAAAGCCGGTTTGCAAAAAGGCGATGTTATTATCGAATATAACGGCTATCGAGATCTTACCGCTGATGAATTTATCGCTCTCACGGGAGTGACCAAACGGCAAAAAAAGGTGCGGCCGTTGCTCGTGTTCATTCGGGACGGATATGAATATGGTGTGAAGCTGCCTCCGGGATTGCTGGGAATATCGGTCATGGACACCACCATTCGAGGACCGTTCAAGAGACCGGAACCTGTGAAGGAGACTCCTGTCGATACCGAGAAAGACAAGAAAGCCAAGCACCCGGATTGGACCTGAACCTCGGACTGCGCTATTCCGCCGTTGAACCGTCCCGTAGGCACCGTCTGTTTTTCGGAGGAAAGGCAGTCTCAATGCAGTCAATGAGTAATATTCCCCCGGTCCCGCCCGCAAATGAATGCTTGCGGCCAATCCGATTGTACAGTGGACAAAGGAGGACGCATGAAAAAAGTGTTTTTCGCTGCCATCTTCTTACTGATCGTGAATTTTTCGGGGATGGCTCTCGCTCAGACCATTGAAATGGCCGCGACATGTGATGAAGCTCAGAAACGCTTGGCGGAACTCATAAAAAAACCTGACGTGACTGATGTTCAGAAGATCAAAGAAGCCCTAGGCCTGGATATCTTCGATTCATGCGCGACGACGGACGGACGGATCGTCTGTTACCAGTGTCTGGACAAAGACCAGAACCTTCGCACCATCCAATTGCTGCAAAAAACTGATGCGAAAGGATTCGAGGTGCTTGGATACGGCTGTCGATGCCGGGACAAGAAATAATACGCATTCGCTACAAGATTTATAAGATTGCCGGGCTGGGGGCTCTCCTGAGCGAAGTGATGAGACGGCTCTGCGTAGTCCGCAGCGAAGGAGTGCCGCCAGCCAGTGCCCAGAATCGAGTTACCTGTAAGAAAGCGAATCCGTATAAGAAGGTGTCTGTCCATCCCAATGACGTGAGTGGTTGAGCCTGCTTGCGTATTCCATCATATGTCGTGCGGGGCTGTACGGCATGTTGTACAACGAAAGCTAACCAGGGCGTGATTCATGGAAATCTGGGAAATATGCGCTTATTCAGTGGGAGCAGTCATACTTGCCGCTTTGATTCTGCGGTTTTCGAATACCGAAGGGGAGCACCCCGAAGACGCTGAATTCAAATGATAAAACCATCCAGGGGCCGGTCGGCTCGGCAATCAGTTTAAAATAACGCGCTTTCTCTAGCAGTTTCTCGACATGTCGGTCGGATTCGTTCACGACCCTCGCCCGCACTTCGACCATGCAATCCTGTCATTGCGAGGAGCGGAGCGACGAAGCAATCTCATACTCATTCTCCACAAAGTTTATGAGATTGCAGGGTTGGGGGCTCTCCTGAACGCAGTGATGAGACGGCTCTGCGTAGTCCGCAGCGAAGGAGTGCCGCCAGCCTGTGCCCGGAATCGAGTTACCTGTAAAAAAGCGAATCCGTATCAGTATAGCGATTTGTGCCGCAGACTATAACACCTGTTCCCGCACAGCCATGAAAGACTAGTAGACCGTTTCGCAATTACATGTACACCTTAGACTAGTCTATAACCGCTGTAGGGGCGGGTATCAAACCCGCCCTTACCGAAACTCTCCGTGTATTGAAAGCCATGCGACATCAAACCGGCATTGGTGCGATCCCGAGCTTTATATAGGGATTCTCAAAAGTAATGTCGGTTTTGATTACGCGAAAAGATTGGAAGATTGTCATTACGAGGGCAAAGCCCGAAGCAATCTCCAACTGACCAAGACTGAGATTGCTTCGTCGCTCCACTCCTCGCAATGACAGGATCGGACCACCGCCGTACGGGCGAAAAGTATGAGAGAATCCGACACAACTGTCGAGGACGACTGTATACAACGCGGAGAGGAGCACGGTGCAGAGACGGTAGACTCTTGTGGGGTAAATGCTCTAAAGAAACGAGAGCGGGTGCAAATAACCCAGGCGAAAATTTGTAACTCGGCATAATTGCGACAATCCGGCCGAAAAGGGTTTTTTATACCCGGTCCGGGGTGGAAGACCGCAGCCCGCGGCAATGGGAACCTCTCTGTGTGAAATGTCTAACTTGCGGCTACCACGTTGGAATTTTGCGCGCACCCGACACTGTCCGGTGGCACGCGATGTGCATGGCTTTCACGAAATTGAAAAAATTACGAAGCAGCTGAGGTGTCTTCTCTGTGGTATCCGGAGAATCGACGGCCACCTACGCTGCGGATAAACCGAAGAATTAAATTATTCTCACGAGCGGGAGGGTGGACGGCATACACGAGCCGATCCTGATTACGAAACGAAACACCATTAAAGAACGGTCAGGAACCGATTGCTGCAAAATCGAACGCGAGGGAAACTGTGATTTCAGTTTCCCACCAATTACTTTTCTACACTTTGTGACCGGCTCGATCAGGCATGGTTGTGAATTGAGTTTCGTGCGAGATGATATCCGCAGAGGGTGGGTTATGCGCTCATACTTGAATCTTGGTGACTGAACAGGGCGGCTTAATCCGTAATTTCTTAGTACGGAAGGAGGACTAATTATGATGAGATTTATTGCGTTCGCACTTGTAGGTCTCGTAATTTTTGTGAATCAGCCTGGTACGATAATAGTTGTTGGGGACGGAGCGTTAAACGAAATTGAAAATTATCAGGCCGAACCATCATTTATGCACACAGGAAACACCACTGATACGTTCCTTCAAAAACTGATGATTCCGGGTGACTCAGCATGTGTCGGGGCACCCTCCGACATGCAGCTGCTGCCGCTGGGCGGGCTCAAACGCGGTCCCGTAAAATAGGAAAACTGTTGACGCGGCTTTATTCACCGTACGGCTGCGCGCTTGAATAGCCATTTCGAAAAAGAGGAAAGGTGGAACCCTTGGTTGCGGACACAACACAACTGGATCGCGGGAGGCTCGAACGGGCTGCAGAATCAGGGGATTTGATCCAAATCAGAGCTCTCGCCGCAAAAGGAACGGACATAGACGGAAAAGATGCTCATGGGACCACCCCCCTGATGAAAGCTTGTCTGTGGAATCAGCATGAGGTGGCGGAATTTCTCATGAAATTGGGGGCCGATGTCAATGCCCGCGAGTCCTCGTTCGGGTGCACCGCATTGACCTTTGCGGTACTGGGCGGCAACTTGGAGTTGGTCAAGCTGCTTCTGGCGCACGGGGCTTTTCCCAATAGCACGACAAGAGTCGGTGGAACCGCACTGATGGCGGCCTGCCGGGAAAATCACCGAGGTATTGTTGAATTGCTCCTGGAGCACGGGGCAGACATCTCCTGTAGAGACAGCAGAGGATTTACCGCGCTCGTGGAAGCATCCCGGGAAGGTTGTGTGGATATCGTGTCGATGCTTCTTGGCCGGGGAGCTGACCCGAATGAGATGGATGGCGACGAAAGGACTCCGCTGTTTTGGGCTGCTTTCAAAGGGCACACGGAAACCGTGCGCTGTCTTCTCGATTCGGCTGCTGTCGCTGATATGTCGGACAAAGAAGGAAATACGCCGCTGATATGGGCGTGTTTCAGAAATCATGTCGAGGTTGTCAAGCTGCTGCTGGAATTCGGTGCAGATGTGAATTACGAGACGCAGAGCGGCTACTCGCCTCTGCTTGCTTCAACCGCCGCCGGCCATCTCGATGTGGTAAGGCTGCTCCTGGACTGGAAAGCGGATATAACTTCAACGAACGACCAAGGATATACAGCCTTGTCCATAGCTAGTTCGGCACATAGAACTGCCATTATGCGAACGCTTCTTCTGACGCACCTCAGCCAAACGAAATTTTTTGCTCTGCATGTTCCCGACACTGGCAATCCTGGCCGTGTGGATTAATCTAAGAGAAGGTACCTGCACACCGAGGCGTCGGATCGCGGAAAGTGTTGCGGTCGATGGACCACATGGATGTAGCTCCGAAAGCCCGGGTCCTCACCTCGTGTGAACGCATCAGGGGTGCTTAAACGGAGGGAATTATGCAGAAACATAAAGTAAAAGCTAAAGGCATCGTGGAAATGAGCGAGGCGATACATTACCTCGAAGAAATATTGCACAGTATGAAGAACCGAAGGATATTTGTCGAACGCGGGGCGGAACGGATTGAATTGATCCCAGGCGATACCGCCGAACTGGAATTCGAGGCTGGACACAAAGATGGCAAACAGGAACTCTCACTGGAGTTCAAATGGAAAGAGCGCCTCGAATCCGGACGCAAAGTGGATCTGAAAATCTCTTCCCGGGAAGAAACGGAAGCCACGGTTCACCGCGCCGAAGCTGAAGCGCATGAAAGTGACGACATCCATCCGGAGGAAGAATTGCGTCATTACGCAGGGACCGAGGCGTTTGGATCCGAATACGAGGAATTCAGCCCCACAATCTAGTGTGGTGTCCCGCAAAAAGCTGTCAAATCAATGACTTGGCCAGGCCGCGAATCAGTGTCATTGCGAGGAGCGGCGCGACGAAGCAATCTCCATCACTTATTCTGCAACGAAGCGAGATTGCTTCGCTACGCTCGCAATGACAACACCGGGCTCCAGTGTTTAATGAAAATTTCGGGCGAAGTTCGGATGGACGGTTATGTAAGTTATTTGATGGACGGAACACTAGCGTGACGATCGCGTCGCCTCGACGTTGTGGGAATGCGCGTTCAAAGACCGGAGAAATGGGGAGGACTTCCAATCCGAAGGCCTCCCCGATTCTCCCTCTTTTGAAAGCAGAATCCCGGGGGAAGGCATACAGGAGCTTCCCCCGTGTGCATCGGCCGGGCGGAGATTGCACGGCAAGGAACGATTTTTTCTTGCCCCGCTTCTTTCGGATGATGTTTGGCAATGTGTTCCGCTGAACGGTTATCTCGGCACGTCATGTTACAGGCGGGAACTTTTTTCGTCGCAGATGTCTTACCTGTTCAATGTCGCCGAAACCGACACATGGGTGTCCGCGGTTCCGCGATCCGGGATATAACGCTGGAAGAATTGGCAAAACTTTCGAAGACGCATGTGAACAGCTTCCGGAGGCGACCATGAATGCTGAAAAGCGGCTGGACGACTTAATTGAAGCGGGTTGGCACGTAATCGACACTAAATTTGAAGAACAGGCAATCTTCTTTTGGAAGAAGAAGGCGTACGATTTTCTTTCGGAATTTGTAGGCCCGGACCACGCGTGCACACTGACTTTCAAAAACTACTGCACCTCCCATGAAACCGGCGACCGGCCCTGACAGATCTTTTCGAACCATTTGATCCCGCTTTGCTCTTCTTGTGGGTTCCGCGCTAAGGAGACGTGAGATTCGTTCTTGGTACCGTTTCGCTTTCCAGGATGTAATACCACCGCGCTTTCTAACAGTGAACATTGAGGTATGGGAAATGGGTGAGAGATCGTAGTCTCTCTGGGTTGTTTGCTATGTCCATGATCCCTGCGCACAAAGCGTCTTCGACTTCTTTTATACGAGCTCGCGTTCAGACGATGAATGTGTTAAGGATCTCCCCGACTTCATGGGGAGGTGATGATGGCAAGAGTGACCAAGGCGTATCCGCACCTTTCGGAGCAGGAGATTTGGGCTCGGATCAAGGAGGAGAACCGCGTTTGATCGGTTTGAGTAAAGCCGACGCGGCGGCCGGTTGGATGGTTCTTGCTTTCCCGTGCATTTACTCATTGTCGTGTGGTAATGTTGCCGGGAAACAAGCCGAGTCGTTGCAGCAAGCCAGACGGAGGCTGTACCGGAGAATCATCCACTTTGACCCCTGGGGGATACCGGGGTGGTGGTTGGGTTTTCGGGGAAGGATATACACATGGAGAAAACACTTGTGGTGGTGGAATCGCCCGCAAAGGCAAAAACCATCAAGAAATATTTGGGCTCAAGTTTCGACGTGAAAGCGTCTGTAGGTCACATTAAAGACCTTCCGCAAAAAGACCTCGGCGTTGACGTGGGAAACGGGTTTGCTGCGCGGTATCAGATAATCGAAGGAAAAGAAAAGATCGTAAAAGAACTCAACGCAGCCGCGGCCAAATCTGACAAGGTGTTTCTCGCTACAGACCCCGATCGGGAAGGCGAGGCAATCGCCTGGCATATCAGGGAAGAACTGAAAAAACCGGGAAAAGCGATATTCCGCGTTCTCTTCAACGAACTCACCGAGAGAACCATAAGAGAAGCGATCAAGGATCCTTTACGACTGGATGAGAACAAGTACAACGCCCAGCAGGCACGGAGGATTTTAGACCGGATAGTCGGATACCAGTTGAGCCCCCTGTTGTGGGAGAAAGTTCAGTCCGGACTCAGCGCCGGCCGCGTTCAGTCGGTGGCATTACGGATCATCGTCGATCGGCAAAATGCAATCGACGTTTTTGTTCCTCAGGAAAGCTGGAGTATAACCGCAGTGTTGGAGGGAGATTCTCCTCCTCCCTTCGAAGCGAAACTGGTCGAAAGCAATGGGAAAAAAGTAGAAATTTCGGATATGAGCTCTGCATCCGCGCTGGTGGATCTCGCACGACACAATCCATTTGAAGTCCAGGAGGTGAAGAAACGAGAGCGTACCAGAAAACCGGCGCCTCCTTTCATTACATCCACCCTCCAGCAAGAAGCCTCCCGAAAGTTGCGATTGACAGGCAGCAGAACCATGCGCATAGCCCAGCAGCTGTACGAAGGAATAGAGCTCGGAGCGGACGGTTCCGCAGGCCTGATCACCTACATGAGGACGGATTCGCCGCGAATAGCACCGGAGGCCCTGGCGGCAGTGCGCGACTATATAGGAGGAAAATACGGAAACAGGTACGTTCCGGCGAAACCCCACACGTACAAAGGCAGAAAGACTGCGCAGGAAGCTCATGAAGCAATACGCCCCACGTCAATGGAACTGCCCCCGGAAAAGGTCGCACGTTTTCTCGACAAACATCAACTTGCGCTCTACACGTTGATCTGGAACCGATTCGTGGCCAGTCAGGCCGCACCCGCGGTCTTCGACATGACCGTGGCAACGATTCGGAGCGGAGTGTTGCTGTTCAGAGTGACCGGCTCCATCATGAAATTTGACGGATTCATTGCCATTTATTCTCAGGATAAGGATGAAGATGCGGAAACCAATGGCGACAAAGACGATTTGGATCGCTTGCTTCCTGCTCTGAAGCCCGGCGATAAGCTGAATCTTCGTAAACTTATCCCTCGCCAGCATTTCAGCCAGCCTCCTCCCGCTTTCAACGAAGCGTCTCTCATAAAAGAACTGGAAGAGTTGGGAATCGGTCGTCCCTCCACCTATGCGGAGACGGTTTCCACTATTCAGAAAAGAAAGTACGTGGAACTCCAGGACAAGAAATTTCGACCGACGCTGCTGGGACGAATTATCGCAAAGTTGCTCGTAGAAAGCTTTCCGAACCTGCTTGATACCCAGTTCACCGCAGAGATGGAATCGTCGCTCGATGAGATAGAAGAAGGCAGGGTTTCCTGGACCAAAACGCTCGATGATTTTTACCAGCCCTTCCAATCTGCGTTGCTCCAGGCAAAGCAAAACATGAAGAGCATCAAAAGAGAGGGGATTCCCACGCGGGAAGTTTGCCCGGAATGCGGTGAGCCCTTGCTGGTTCGTTCGGGGAGGTATGGTTTGTTCATGGGGTGCTCGGCTTATCCCGACTGCTCCTATACCAGGAATATAACCTCCGAGAACGCGGTCGTGCAGGAACCTGTCCCCACCGACGAAAAGTGCCCGGAGTGTAATGCGCCCATGGTCCTGCGCCAAGGCCGCACGGGCCCCTTCCTGTCTTGTTCCCGGTATCCGGAATGCAAGACCGCTCGTCCGCTCACTACCGGAGTGAAATGCCCAAAATGTCTGGAAGGTGAACTCGCGCGGCGGCAGACCAAAAAAGGCAAGACGTTCTATTCGTGCAGCCGTTATCCGGAATGCGACTACTCCATGTGGTTCAAGCCGGTGACTGTGGCATGTCCCAATCCGGCGTGTTCTTCTCCAATCATGGAGGAGAGAGCTGGAAAGAAGGACGGCCCCTATCTTCAATGTCCTTCCTGCAAGACCAAGGTAGTGGAAAAAAGTGAAAGAATTATGGCAAACCCAAAAAGTGCCGCTGTAGAAAACCGATGAGTCAGGTGAGCCGATTATGAGGATTCTCAAAAGTAGTGTCGGTTTCGATTACGCGAAAAGATTCGAAGACTGTCAGGCCGACGGCGAAGCCCGGAGCAATCTCCAATCGACCAGAACAGAGATTGCTTCGTGGTTCCACTCCTCGCAATGACATGATTGGATCGTTCGAATGTGGGCGAGAATCACGAATGATACGAATGCGCTTTCAAAAAAGTAAGATTGGGGGGACCCTCTTTGTAAAGAGTGTCCCGCCCAAACCCCTTCCCAGAAAATTTTATCATGCGCCTGGACTGTTATTTCCCGTAAGGAAATGACAGTCCAGGCGAGTGCTAGAAGTTCTTGAGGTGGGGTTGGGGGGAGGAACGTCTGACAAGAAGTTCCTCCCCGATTTCACGTATTTGAAAACGCATTGGTATGAATCCCACAGGACTTGCGAGAGCTGCTATATGCTTGTCGCGGTTCGGAGCCTGAATCGGTTCTTGAAGCACACATGAGAGAAACGAGCAGTGGTCGAGGGGCGGATGGACAAGACAGATATTCCAATTGGCAAGATAGTTGAAGACATTCGGTTGGGAACCGGGGATGTCCTCATCATGGAAAAGTATCAGATTTCTCCCAAGGTGCTGGTGAACATAAAACAAACTCTGGCGCGCTTGTCGCAAGAACGCCAACAGGAATCCGATGCTTCGACGGAAGCTCAGGGTTCCAAGAAACGAATGGCACCGAGGAATTACATTTGTTACAGAATACGGGTCCGGGAGGCTGCCAATCCGGATAATATGGGCATCATCACCGATGTAACGAACCGCGGTCTTCAAGTGCAGGGAATAAGTTCAAAAGTGGGAGAAAAATTGACGTTGCTGATCATGGCGGAATCATTCCATGTGCATTCGCCGTTTGCTTTCGAGGCTACATGCCGGTGGGTCGGCCAGGACGAAGATGGCGACACCATTGCGGGATTCGCAATTACGAAAATTTCCGGGCCCGACTTCCAAGAGCTCCGTAAACTCATCAAAGAGTTGACCGTGACTGATAATTCGTGATGCGGCTATCCGATCCAGACAGAACATATGATATCGCAGTTGTAAAACTGAACGGAACCCCGCGACGCCAGTGTCATGACCAAAGATGCACTAGACAGTACCCATGATGAAATCTGCAATTTTGTAATCGGGTAGAATTTTTTCCACGGATCCTCGTTCCAGGGCAGCCAACGGCATCGAAGGGTCTACACAATTGTTTATGTCCTGAATTACGGCAATACCTCCAGCCTCGCGTATGAGCGACAGCCCTTGAGCCCCGTCCTTCCCCGCGCCGGTCAAAACAATTCCCGTCGCGTGGCTGCCGGCATGACTGGCCAGCGATGCCAGCATCCTGTCCAAAGCTCTCGATCCATCCGCGGGCGAATGTTCCGAAACGTTGAACTTCATGATTCCATCGCCATTGATTTTAAGCACCGGACGCTCTTCGCCCGAACAAATATAGCAACCTCCTTTCTTGGGAACGGTCGATCCTTTGAAGCTGTAGACGGGTACAGCACTCTGCGAATCCAGATATGCAACGAAAGGCTCTATATACCTGGACGCGACGAGAACCACCGCTACCAGGATGTCATGAAAGTCAACCGTCAACGTGGGAATGATCCTCAGAAGAGCATAGTACCCGCCGGTTCCCGCTCCAATGCCTATGAAACGAGTGGATGGATCCGGATTACCCTTTGTTTTCTTTTCTTCCAGCCGAATTGCGTGGCTCATTCTGATGTAGCGGGACCGACCGGTCCGTATTGCGGCTGCTCGCTTTACTTTATTGATGATATCCGTTTGTTGTGCTTCCAGATTCTCGTCTTCGCGGCGGGAAGGTTTTGCAATGACATCGATTGCTCCGTATTTCAGAGCGTCGAAGGTCGTCCTGGCTCCTTCTTTCGTAAGAGCGCTGATCATCACGGTTGGAGTCGAATATTTGACCATGATGTGCTTGAGAGCTGTAATGCCGTTCATTCTCGGCATTTCCACGTCCATGGTCACCACGTCCGGGCTCAGTTCCTTCACCAAGGTGAGCGCTTCCAGACCGTCTTTTGCTCTCCCCACGACTTCTATGGAAGAATCCCCATTCAAAATATTGGCGATTTGGCGGCTCATCAGCGCTGAATCATCGACCACCAGGACCTTGATTTTCTTGCCTGAACCTTCGCTCATATTCCTAGCCCTTGCGTGGCCCGAGGGTGCCCAATACTTCTCTTGCCAGTTGAATGTAGGCCTTGGCCCCGGGTGACTGCTGATCATAGGCAATGATCGGCTCTTGTCTAAAGGGGACTTCCGCCAGTCGAGGGTCCCTGGGGATAATGGTGCGGAACACGCGCTCCTTGAGATATTGCCTGACTTCTTGAACGACTTTCACCGTGAATTCTGCTCGCTTGTCGGCCATTGTCAGAAGAAAGCCGAAAATTCCCAGTTTGCTGTTGTATCGCCTTTTTGCTTCAAGCGCCGCTCGTAGGACTCTGCCCATCGTGCCCATGGATGCGTACTCGCATTGAATGGGAATCATGTATGAATCTGCCACAGTCAGCGCAGCGAACGTAGGGTGGTCCAATCTCGGCGGACAGTCCAGGAATATGAAATCGTATTCGGACCTCAGGCGGTCCATTACGCGGGAGAATCTTCCCGGATTGGTCTCCAGGAGATCGCACAGTACGCGTTCATCCTCCGCGTTCTTGAGATTCTCAGGAATGACGAACAGTCTTGGCAATCGCGTGTGAATCGGACATACAGCTTGCGACGCGTCGGCTCCGTCCTTGAGCAGGTCCAGCAGTCCTACGGGAGCATCTCCAGGCTCTATTCCAAAACATTTTGTCAGCCCACATTGTGGATCGAGTCCCACGAGCAGAACTTTCCTCTTGATAGCAGAAAGGCACGCGCCCAAATTTACGGCCGTCGATGTTTTACCGACCCCGCCTTTTTGGCTGACGATTGCGATTAGCTGGCCCATGAGTTGCGGTTCCTCTTCCCTGTCCCTGGCATCATAGCCCTTCTCTTCGGCCGGCCTGAGCGTATCTGGGTCCGGCTTGCGCGATCTGCCGTTGTTGTGCAATCACGTCTTCTATCACTTCCATAACGTCCAAGACTAATGCTATCGTGCCGTCGCCCAATATGGTGGATCCTGCGAGCCCTCTGGTCTCGCACACATGCTCCGCCAATGGCTTGATGACGACGTCCTGCTCACCGATGAGTTCCTCCACCAGGAATCCTACGGTTTTGAGTCCGGCCACCGCCAGCACCAGGAACCTCGGATGTCTGGACGGATCGTGGCCCTTCAGCTTGAAGACATCCGCTACCCTCAACACCGGTATGGTCTCGTCTCTGAACTTTATTACCTCAAATCCTTCAATGGTGATAATTTCTTTTGGAGATACCTGAATTATTTCCCGTACCGAAGTCAGTGGAATCGCAAAAACGTGTTTGCTGGACCGGATCAGCAAGGTCTGAATAATGGCCAGAGTCAGAGGAATCTTGATGGAGATTCGCGTCCCCTGATCTTCCCACGATTCTATTTCCACATGACCGTTGATTTTCTCGACATCCTTTTTTACCACGTCCATCCCGACGCCTCTACCCGACGTGCGCGTCACTT
Source organism: Desulfomonilaceae bacterium (assembly GCA_035319325.1). GTDB lineage: Bacteria > Desulfobacterota > Desulfomonilia > Desulfomonilales > Desulfomonilaceae > DATHCX01. The sequence continues at coordinate 18,577 of DATHCX010000082.1, read as the reverse complement.
TCTTGCTTGTGGAAAACCCGGGAAGGAACAATAAATTGTAGAGATCCTGGGCGCTCAGGGTCTTTGTGTCCAGGGGCTCGATCAGCTGGCTGTCCACCGCTTTTTGGACCACTGCTGCGGTATTTATGCCCGCTCCGTCGTCCTCCACATCGATGATCACCTGGTTGCCCTGCGAATACGCGCTCAAGGTGATGGTGCCCTCTTCCTTTTTCCCGAGGTTTTTCCTGCTTTCCGTATCTTCGATTCCGTGGTCCACCGCATTTCTGATGAGGTGGACCAGAGGATTATAAATCTGTTCGATAACTCGCTTATCGACTTCAGTATCGCCGCCGTTCACCTGCAAGGTTACGGCTTTCCCGACGCGGCGGGACAGGTCCCGGATAAGGCGCGGCATCCTGTTGAAGAGCTGTCCGATGGGTAACATCCTCAGCTTCATCACGCCTTCCTGAAGGTCCGTTGCTACTCGGCCCAGTGAAACGCTCGCTTCTCCCACCTTCAAGCTGAGATCCTTTATGGACTGAATCTCTTTCTTGCCCAGTTCCCTTACGGACGTCAGGATTCGATGAAAACTCTTGAGTTCCAGGGCGAGCTGTTCCACGTATGACCTGTTGACGACGAGCTCTCCGACCTGATTAAGGAGAATATCCACTTTGGCGGAATCGACGCGCATCGTTCTGACCACGGCGCTTTCCGGACCGTCTTTCGCTGCCGGGGCATCCTGAGAAAACGGAGACGGTTCTGCAACGTCTGTCGCAGTCTTGGCCGCGATGGCAGCTTTCTTCTGCGCTTCCTCTATTTTTGCCGCGGTCCGGGCCACATATTCCTCAGTGGGGATCTCCGTGGTAGTGGGTTCAGGCATGGCCGGTGCTTCGGGCCGACCGTCGAATCGAGTTTCCCCCGGCGTTACGGTACTCACCCGGACACGATCCACAGGCTTCTTGGCAGTGACAGGCGCCGGGGCCACCGGTTCCGAAACCCGGGCCTGCGTGAGATCGGCCGGGCCCTCGTCGGGCTGGAGCATCGTCTCCAGACCGCGCATGAAATCCTCGAATCGTAACAGGCTTTCTTCCATGAATCCGAAATCCTGCGTGTCCAGGGAATCAATGTGCTGCGTACACCACAAGGTTTTTTCGAACCATTCGTCCAGGAATGCCGCCAGATTTTGATAATCCATGTACGTGGAAGAGGACCGTATGGATTTGATCAAATCCGCACACGCGTCCAAATCATGGCTATCCGCGGTCCTGTCCTTAATCTTCTCCGCATACGGCCGGAGTTTGTCCATGATCTCCCAACCGTAGGAGAGAAAAATCTCCATGATTTCACGATCCGCGTCTTCTCCGATTGCATCCAGTTCGTCCAGCAGATCCTGGGCGCGATTGCCCGCGTGAGTCGGGTGTTCACCACGAGGTTCTTCTCCGTTTCCGAAAATGCCTTCGAACTCTTGGAGCAGTTCATCGTCCACATCAGAAAGAAGCGAACGTTTCCCCGTTTTTCGAGGAGGACGCCAGTCCGTTACAGCATTGATCACCCCGAGATACTTCAAAACAGCTTCGGCCGCGGCACGTTCCACGCCGGGAATGTCGCTCAGGGTGGCCAAGTCGGAACGAGACAGATCCTCGACCGTGGAGTAGCCGGCCGCTTCAAATGCAGCTATGACGCGTTCGTCAAGCTCCGGGATTTTCGCAAGCTCGAGGAAGAATGCCGACGGCCCTTCAGTTATCTCCGCGGTAGGCGCCGCATCTTCCACAGGGAAAGGCTCATTCCATGGGAAAACGCCTTCCGGATAATGGGGCCGCAGGCTGTAGATCAAATTCCTGAGACGGTCGATTTCCTCATGAGCAAGTGGTTCGGCCGCAGCGCGCGCCGATCCCACACGCGTCTCGAATTCTCCCAGTATGCCCGCGGCCTGGGACATGCCCAGAAATTCCATGGACCGAATCAGCTCGCGAACAGCATCAATCAGCGAGGTCATGATTTCGTGAGGTTTAAGACCATCCTGCAGATCGTCCAGGTACAAGGATACGTTGAGAAGCGAAGGAACAGTCTCTTCAGCGGATTGGGCAGGGCGAATTTCGGACGTAACTGCCGTCGGTTCCGGCTCGGGGACAGCGACAGCCTCCTCGTATATCGCCGATTCCACGTCATCCTGTTCACCAAGTTCCCCGACCAACAGGGTACCTGCCTCGTCAGAAGACTCTTCTTCCTCTTCGAAAACCTCTGCCGAGAATGAAACGGCATCGGCTGATTTCTCAGGTTCTTCCAATCGTTCGGTGACGGCGGGAGGAAGTTCTTCGGTGGGGGAAGGTTGTTCCGTATCGCCAGCCTCTGCAGTTTCGGGGATGGGTTCAGGTATGAGTGGAGCGACGTTCTCGTCTGCCTTCTCGGGCTCCGTTGCCTGCGAAACGTCCGTTTCTGTCGCGGGGCGTTTCAAAAAGACTTCCAGCTGCTCCATGATGTCGGAAATAGTGGTCTTTTCCTCGTGATTTCTGGACACCTCGTCGATCAGAGTCAGAATGAGATCCTTCGCCCGAAACAGGAATTCAATGATGGAAGCGTCCACCACAATTATTCGTTCACGGAGACGGTCCAGCAGGTTTTCCACTCCATGCGTCAAAGTGCTCGAACGCTCCAGGCCGATGTATTCAGCAGACCCTTTGATGCAATGAACCGCCCGAAAAATATTGTTTAGCAATTCGGGCGTGCCGCCTTCTTTTTCCAACCTGATAAGGCTATTGTCCATTTCATCCAGGAGTTCCCGTGCCTCGCTGGCGTAATCCTGAAGAATTTCAGTGTCGATCATCTTCTTTCCTTTCGATCGGCCTCGCGCTGGAGGGGCGAGCGGAGTGTGCTTTCTGAGCGCAGTGCCCTGCCTCCGCCGTTCACGTCTTTGATTCCGAACCGAATGGCACGACCTTTTGACCGTCGAAGTGAGTATGGTAAAACTCGAAATCCTGTACAACGGAACCCAATAAATCCAGGTCCTTCTTTATCGCATCAACCTGCTCTTTCACCCTATGGAAATCAGGTGAGTTTTTATCCATTTGCAGCGCCTGTTCCATTAGTTCGAGAGAACATCGGGAGTTGCCCGCTGTCGTGCCCGTCAACAGGAGAACTTCCTGAAAATTCGCGGCAAGCTCGTTGATAACTCCTCCGATTTCTCCAATTTGGTTGTGCCCGGATGGAGCCGTTACGCTGAGATTGCCTCTGGATATTTCCCTGACCGTGTCGGACAGTTCATTCAACGGTTCGACCACCCGCCTCTTATAGAGAAGAATGATCGACCCGAAAGAGATGATTGTGATCCCCAACAAGAACAATATCCCGTTTCTAACATCACTCAGTGTTCCGGGACCTGGAGCAGGATCACCGTTGGCAGCAAGGCTCAAGCTCCCGGAAACATAACTTCCCCGGCTCAGTTCACTGCTTACGTCAAGCACGAGTTTCACGTTTATGCCAATGGAAATACATGCCAGCAGGCAGAACGTGAACATGAGCTTATTGCGCCGGACTGCCGATCGCAGAACGGTCTTTTGCTCCCGGGGAGGCGAATGATTGTTTCCTGTCTGCGGAACAACCATATTTTGCGGCAACTCGGAATTCATGGATCCTGCTGCTTCCGCTCCATTTCCTGAAGCGCCTTGGCGATCAGGGAAGTATCGGTTTTGTTCAAGAAAGCCTTAGCACCCAGTTTTTCCGCCTCAGCCTTGTATTTTTCATCCTTGAGGATGGTTATGAATACGATTTTTGCTTTCGGATCAGCATCGAGAATTTCTTTGGCGGCAGTGATACCGTCCATATCCCTCATGGTTATATCCATGGTGACCAGGTCGGGCCTGAGGGTCTGGTACATTTCAACGGCTTCATTGCCGCCTTTCGCTTCACCGACGACTGAATGACCGAGAGATCGAAGTTCTTCCACGATTCGTTTTCGCATGAAGCCCGAGTCGTCAACCACCAGGACCCGCATGCCCATTGCGCACCTCACAGCAGACTAAAAATGACCTTTCCATGTCAGATTCAGTCGGAAAAAGTTAAATATCGCGACTAATTCTGAACTGTTCGACCAACTGACCAAGTTCGTCTGCGATCCTTGCGAGATCTTCGGTTGTTTTCGATGCGCCGGCTGCACCCTGGGCGTTCCTGCTTGCAACGTCGGACATTTCGCCGATGATCTGCCTGAGAACCGCGGCTCTCTCCGTCTGCAAGCTGGTAAGCTTGGTGATATTCTCCGCACGACCCGTAACCGTGTTCATCGCCTGAGTAACCTGGCCGGAGGTCTCCACCTCGAGCCCGGCTTTGTCCAGAATGTTACGGCTGAGATCCCGAATTTCATTCATGATGGATGCGGCTCTTTCTCTTCGTTTGCCCTGTTCTGCGGTAAGCCCGAGAATGTCCTGGGCAAGGGTCGTCAGACGATCCATAGCTTTCTGAACGTTCCCGGCGTCCTGAGTCTGGCGAACCGTTCCTTCGGAAATACCGGAAATGAGCGCGTTGGTTTTGGCGACGGCTTCCTGGATTTGAGAAAGTGCCTCACGACTCGTAGATGACAGCCGCTCGCCTTCCTCGACCCTCTTGTTACTTTCTTTGATTAGGTCTGCGATTTCGTTGGTGGACTCAGCCGTTCTTTCGGCCAGCTTTCGCACTTCGTCCGCAACGACTGCGAAGCCTTTCCCGTGCTCTCCGGCGCGTGCCGCCTCGATTGCGGCATTGAGAGCGAGAAGGTTTGTTTGTTCGGCGATGGACGAAATAACGACCATGATGTCGTTGATCTGTTCAGAAGAATCTGCAATACCTCTCATACCTTGCACCACTTTGTCGACCGCCAGACCTCCCTCTCTCGCGAACTTGTCGGCCGCTTCAGATTGGCGTGCAGCTTCAAGAGCGCTCTGCGCAATTTCCTCCAGGGTTCGCGCCATACGGTTGACGGCCTCCGAAGTATCTTGAGCTGCGGAGAACTGCTCGTTGGCCTTACCGGCAACTTCCTTAGCCGTATCGCCCATGGATTGGACCACGGTTTCGCCTTCACGAGTCTGTTTGTCCTGTTCTCCTGCGCTCTGGGCCATTCCTTCGATTTCGCCGGCCATTTCCTGGAGTTGTCCCTGCGTCTGAGTGGAGGATTCGAGAGTCTCCTGCGCGTTGCTTGAGACCTCCTGCGCGGTTTCACCCATGGCAGCGACCCGGTCGAGAACGTTACGTGCGCGTTCGGCCTGTGCCGTTGCGTTGACCACGATGTTCTGCGTAACCTCGTTCACGGCTGTGGACGACTGACGCACCCGGGAGACCCCCTCGAGAACCGCAGTGAAAGCTCCTTGGAGCCGTTCCAGGAGAGTGTTGAACGTGTCTGCGGCACGTCCCGTTTCGTCTCTTGTGGTCACCGGCGCACGCAGGGTCAGGTCCAGGTTCTCTCCGACCGCGTTCATGACACCGGCCAGACTGGTAACGGGCCGGGATATACTTGCAGCAACTGCGATAGCAACCAAGACAACGATGACCAAGACTATAGCGCCGATGATGGCCTGGTTCCGAACAACAAGGTTCAAAAAACCCAGAGTTTCACTTTTGTCAGCCCCCGCTCCAAACACCCATCCGAGGCCTTCAAAGTTTCCCAGTTTCCCGGGATAGTACAGGCCCACGATTTTGTCGTCGAGCCTGTTCGTTTTAGTGTTTCGCCATTCGTACACAACATTCGGACCCTTCGACTTCGCTGCTTCCGCCAGCGCAGGAAGGTTGATTTTGGATCCGCCCACATCCTCGCCATAAATGGCCTTATTGGGATTGACCATAATCCTTTGCTGCTTGCTTAGAATGTAGCCATAGCCAGACTCACCCACTTTGGTGCCAAGGACGATTTGTTCCACCAGCGCCCATCTAAGGTCCGCTATAATGACTCCCGTGACATTCCCTCCCACCTTGACGGGGGCTGCGATGGTCACCGTCCATCCGCCGGATTGCGGATCTATCTGTTCCACGCGGGCGTTTTTGTGAAAGTCCAGCAAGGTCGTCTTACCCGCCTTGGCACCCTTGAAGGCTTCACTTGAAGAAAAATCGGTTCCCACGGATGCTGCCCAACTGGAGGCGACGCAGTTGCCCTTGGCGTCGGCCAAAGTTATATCGACATAGGAACCGTACAACTTCACCATTTCCCGCATGGTTTCAGAGGCGTCTTCACGTACTTCGGCAACTTCAAGAGCTTCCTTGATCAAACGCAAGTCCGCCCAGACGAGCACGTCACTGACCCGGTCGTTCATGAACACGTTGACCGATGAAGCGATTGACTCCGCAAAGGTTCTCATTTCCCTCTTGACCGACGCCTCGCCTTCTTTGCTCAACGTGTAGTAGCCCAAGACTCCGGCGAAGAGGAGAGGAACAACGGAGATTAAGAGGAAATAAACGACCAGCTTGTTTCTGACGCTTCCGCCGAGACCGAAAGACTTTGATATTGCCATAGTTTTCCTCCTGGGAAGAATTACTTATTCTTTGAAAAGACGATCACCGTGTTAAGGCCTATCGGCCCAGCGGCGGAAAAATTCCGCAAGAATATCCTTGTGAATGCTTCGTTTCCGAGGAACTTCATCTAGGCAAACCTTCCACCATGGAGGGAGCCAGTCGCGAAACGTTGTCCAATGCGTCCTTTTCCTCCAGGGACAAGATTCTCTTGAAGTCCAGAATGATCAGGATGCCCTCGTCCAGGTGGACGACGCCGCTGATGTACAAGCTCTGCACTCCGGCTACTATGATGTCGGGCGGAGGAGCTATTCGCGAGGTCTGAATTGTGAGAACTTTCGCAACGGAATCTACGATGAAGCCCGTCACGTTGTTTTCGATTTCCACCACCAGGATCCTGGTTCCGGGCTTATGAGCCTCGGCTCTCTGATAGCCTCTTAACCTGAGCCTTTTTCTAAGATCCAAAACGGGAATGATATTCCCTCGAAGGTTTATCACGCCTTCCACGAAATCCGGTGAATTGGGGATTTCGGTGATACTGGACATCATGATGATTTCCTGGACCACCAAAATTTCGACTCCGAACCGCTCGGAACCGACGGAGAAGCTGATCATCTGAACATATTCTTCCGATTCCGGAGCCGCTTTTCTGTACTGATCCCTAGCGTTCATGGAACTTCTCCTGTTTTCTTGGACTGCACGAAAAATCCATCTGCATTTACCTCAAAAGCTTAAGAAATGTGTCGACCAGGATATCTCCCGAACACGTGTGATCAACGATTCCCTCTTGAAGAGCGCCTTCCGCCATTCTCGGATCTACACTGGAGCTCGGATCCTGAACCATGGTTATCCCTTCAACCTGTTTCACTGCCCTGAGACCGGCGATCCCCCGGTCTGGCCCGCCTGACAACAGGAGCGCCAGAACATTTTTTCCCATGAGTTTTGACGCAGTGACTAGGAAATGATCGAAAACTTTCAAGCCCGGCAGATTCGGAATGATTTTCAGAATGAGGCCCCCGTTTTCCTCGCCTAATTCCAAGGGCAGGCTCGCCGGATGCACATAACAAACTCCGTCGAGCAGGGGCGTTCCGGACTCCAACGGCCGAACCTGGATTCGGCTCCTTCGATCCAGATAATCGATGAATGCTCCAATGGCTTCCTGCTGCATGTCGTGAAGCACCACCACTGCTGAAGGAAGATCCTCCGGCAGCGCGGGAATTATTCGGATCAAGTCTGTGCAGCCCCCAGTGGATGCCCCGAATACGGACAAGAAAGAACTCGCAGCATTTTCCCGCACAGATGCGGGAGATTGCTTCATGGGAGGTATCTTCACTCGTCGAATTCGATCGAATTTTATTCTGCATGCTTCCTTGATGCGATGAACCAAATCATCGGCCCTTCCGTCCATCCGCCAGTTATTCTGGGGCTTGCGCAGGAAATCAACACCGCCCAGGCACAAGAGGTCAAAGGGGTTTGCGCCCACTCCCCCCACGAACCCGCTCAGGATGACCACGGGACAAGGACTCCGTATCATGATGTGCATGAGGGTGGTGCTACCTTTCATGACAGGCATGTCCCAGTCGAGCAGAATGAGGTCGGGTTTCAATTCATCTATTTTGGAGAGGGCCTCCTGACCGTTGGTAGCGTATCCGGCTACAGTGATACCGGGATCGGATTGGAGTATTTCCTGAACGATTTTACGTATAAACCGCGAATCATCCACGATCATGATTCTCTTGGCATCTTCCTCTGCCATAACGGTGGCTTCGTTCAGGCTCGAAACTCCGCCGTTTCCAGGCACTGCAACGAGGTCCGAGACCGCTACCGGCACTGGGCCGAGGGCGTGCCGGATTTCGTCTTTCTGACGCATTCCTTCCATAAGCAGACTTTGCCAGTCCATAAACACCGTCTGCTCGGGAATCGTCAGAACAACCTGGGACAAAAACTCTCCGCTGTCCCATCCGAGGATTTCGTAAAACGCCTCGACTCCGGCTATGGAATCACACTGAGCGTGGACGATTCCGCCGTCATGGACATAAATGGAACCCCATGTTCCTTCATGGAACACCGAAAGCATGGTGCTCTCTTTTCTGTAACAGAACATCTGGATTACATCCTCAAGCCTCATCCCGACGAGCTTGCCGATAAATCCTTGTTGTGGTTGCAGCATGTTGTAAAGCAATTCACAAAATTTGTCGGCTGCATAAGGTTTCTGCACGAAATTTCCGCACCCCAGAGCCAATGCTTTTGTTGTATCGCTTTCGAGATGTTTTTCTGCTGCGAGGACCACCAGAACGGGAATCTTCGTTTCGCGAATCTTTTGGAGGAGCTCAAGTCCATTGAATTTTCCCGGTCCCCTGTGATTGCATATCACCATGTCAATGGGAAAATTCCGTACGATTTTCACCGCTGCCGCGACCGAATTCGCTGACAGAACCACGAAACGGGAATCCATTTTGGTAAAGCAGTCTTCCAGAACATCGGTCAGAACCTTTTCGCTTTCTATTACCAGGACCCTTCTTTCGGGCAAGACGATGCTCCTCTAGCGTATATTCCCGTCCATCGGCTCATTCGGCGGGTGATGACAAAGACGCCGCCATCCGTTCCGCCGGTTCAACACTCCCCAGAAATGGCATCATTCCATTGTGCTTTGAGGCTTCTCCGGGACATGAACTCGTCGCGAAATCGACACGCTTATTTCCCTTTCTGAATCAAATCAAGAAAAACGGTGGTGGATATGTGCACATTTCCTTCCGGAGCTTCGCTCTGTCGTGAATCGCTGTGGACGATATTGTTCCAGGACAGAATTTCAAAAAAGGCCTCGTCTCCTTCGCAACGGTCGCTCACTACTCGGTAAATTTCTCCTTCCTTTATGAAGATGGCCCCTCTTGCACTCCCCCTTTTCACATCGATACGCCGCGATTCTCCGCTCAGGACAATCAACCGGATTGTGGTCGGCAGGTCATAGCTGGAGAAATCCATTACCTCCGACAAATCTTCCGGGTGGTCGTCCTGCAGCTTACGGTCCGGGCCACCATGAGGTCGCGAAGGCCGTGTAGCTTCCGATTTTTTCAGGTTTTATTCTCCTCCAAAGAGAACATACTAACAAAAGCTAAATGAGAATATAGGCAACCACGATCAGGTTTGTTTACGTCAACGCCGGCAGTCGTTGACTACGGTTTGACGGCAAATCTCTAGCGCTCCCCTCTCAGAGATTCGACAATAGTGAAATGGTATCTTTTTGCCGCAATCAAAGGATGAACCTTCCGCCATCAAGCGGAAACATGACGGCAACCCTCGGATTTAGTTGACTTTATTGGTTGATCTGGTTGTTCGAGGCAATTATATCATAGAGAAGAGTCCAAAATCAAGAATAATAGCAAAATTTTGGCTCTCCCGCCCGCTGGTGGTGGGGCGAAGCTGTCGTATCTTTGCCTTATCAAAACCGGATGAGAAACGGATATAATTTATGAAAACCGCATTTCTACTTTGCGCGCATACGAATTCTCAGCAAAACGCGCTGCACCAGTCGCATGGTGCCGGGAATTTTTTCCAGTCTGACCTGACGGACAAAATAAGCCGAAGCCACAAGAAACGTTGCACACGGAAGCGGAAGCATCAATTCCGGTGGAGCCAATCCGGAACGCGCGATCCGTTCCGTGGCGAGTGTGAATGCGTAATACAGGAAAATTACCGCCAGACCGACTGAGACATTATTGAGCCTGCTTCTTCCAAGATTCAGGACTCCTAGGGGAAAGGCAAAGAGGGCGAGAGCGAGACAGGCGAGAGGATGGGTGAATCTCTGGGTAATCAACATGCGAGCGAAAGTGGCCACCTTTCGGTGAAATTCCCGTATATCGGGAGAAGGTTCAGGCTGTTCCAATGCGTCCTGAACTTTTTTTCGGATTTCGGGAATCGATAACTCTTCAAAACTCTGGGTAGGTTTTTCGATTCCCACTCGATCTACGGGAAATCGAAAGACATAGCTCTCAAAAGCCAAGCTTCCTGTGGAATCACCGTTGGAGTTTTCTTTGATGATGGTGCCGTTACGAAGGTTCAATATGAGAGATTTGCCCTCCGGGTCAGGAGCCGATTTTCCTTTTTGGGCCATGATCGTATTAATCTCATCAGGCTGAGACGATTCCCGGATAAATACCCGGTCCATGATTCCTGTGGAAGAATCGATTTTTTCAACGTATATAAGTAAATTTTTCAGAGAATCGAAAAAAGTCTTCTCCTCGATGCCTGCATCGATGCGCCTGCTGGCGGCTTCATGCATGAGTTTGCGTCCTTCGGAGATCCCGCGGGGAACAAGAATGAACGTACAGAACAGGCTCAGCCCGAACCCGGTCAATCCGAGCAAGAGTACTGGAGGAAGCAGGCGGGTAACCGATACCCCTGAGGATTTCAGCGCAGCAATCTCGTTGTCCGCAGCCATGCGACCCAGACCCAACAGAATGCCGATCATGATGGACAAGGGAAGCACGGTGACGAGAGTGCCCGGAAACGCACTTACCAGCACCTGTAACAACGTGACGGTCAGGCCGACTTCAATGCTCTTCTGCAAGAGCGGCAAGAAACCGGCAATGAGGCCCGTGATCAGGAACACCGCAAAGCAAAATAAAAACGATCCGGATATTTCCCGGAAAACATATCTATCGATGATGCCTGGGAAAACCACCCTGCACACACCTCCAAATCCCGATTTCCCCTTCGGGGAGCGGTCCCGTTCCGTCCCCCGAACATCGGACATACCATATCACGAACGCCCGAATCAGGAAAAGTTCGGATCCCGACGCTTCATACCAATTCGCTTTTTACTTCATAACTCTCAGGTACGGGAAGTTGGTAAGGGATCGGAGCCGGTCCGGCTCGTTCATCAGGTCGCATAGTCCGTTGCACAAGGCTTCTTGGACCTGTTCCAAGGTCCGAGAAGCCTTGTTATGCAGGTATTTCTCTCTGAGTTCATCCCAGAGGTGCTCCGCTGGATTGAGTTCAGGACTGTGAGACGGCTGTGTGATCAACCTGATGTTTTCAGGGATCTTCAGTGTTTTTGCTTTGTGCCAGCCAGCACCGTCCACCAGCATGATGACAAAGTAGTCACAAAAATCACGAGAAACCTCTTCCAAGAAGAGGTTCATGGTCTCGGTATTGGCCAGGGGAAGGATCAGCGCAGTCATCTTTCCCAAGGCCATACAGACCGCAGCAAACACATAGAGAAAGACTCTGACTACCTGCCGCGGCGCTTTTGGTCTTACCCCTAAAGGCACCCATGCAGGCCGATGAGTACTGATGCGGCCGAAACGGCCTTCATCCTGAGCCACGATTGCCACTGGCCTCGTATCGTCTGGATCTCGCTCCGAAAGAATCTCAGCTACGAGTTCCGGGAAGTTTTTTTAAAATCTTCCTGCACCTTCTGTTTCGATTCTATGTGAACCGGTCTGGGCACCACCTTTCGCCATCCGTTGCGTTCAAGCAACCGATAGACCGTGGAATGATGAACGTCGTGTCCCAAAAGCTCTTCCAGAGCTCGCCTGATATCGGCTGCAGTCGCAATCTCCCCGCTCTTGGCCTTCTCCAAAAACGGGAACAGAAAAATGACCTCTTCCTCCTTGCTCAAGTAGCACCGGCGACGCTTGCTCAGTCGAGGAGCCTCAACAGCTTGGGCACCGAATCGCTTATACCGCGAAATGAGATCGTGAACCGTGTTCTCCGCAACCCCAGTGTGTTTGGCAATCTCCTTGGCCGTACGAGGGCCCACCAGAGCGTTCCAAATGATGAGCCACCTTCGATGCTCCCTCGTACCGACGGTACCCGTCAATCGTCGCGCAATCTCTTCCACCGAAAGATGAGCAGCAGCTGATGTCACTCGACCCATGATTACCTCCCCTCAACAAAGGTGGGGAAGCATATAGCAAATTACGAAAAAAATCGCGAACTGGTATAACGTGGCGGGCATGTCCCCTTCGCTGCGACCGGCACCGCCCGACTTGCGCTTCGGCGACATGGCCGCCCTCGCCCTAGGGTACTTCCCTATTGGCGAAACGGTATCATATAAGCAATCAGTTTTTCACCGTTTCCAGCGTTCGGTGGCTTCGGCGCACCCTGTTGTCATACAAGACTTCCTGTTGGCTTGCTTAACCAGCCCTTCACTTTTTCGCGGTGTGTGGCCGTTCCTGATAAAAATTCAAGAGGTTCTTTTTCGTGTGGTACGCCTTGTCCGAGAGAGAAACCTTGTAAATATGAGGATTACGGAACCGTTTGTACTCAGGTTCGAGGCTTTCGATTCCTTGAAGGGCATGCTGCCGTATTTTGTCCAAACCCGGAGACTCGTACACCTGTTTTCCGTTTATAAAAACGGGAACAAGCAGCTCTTCAGCAGTATATGGCGGCATGTACATTTTTTTCATGTAGTCATACATGGGATGATGAGCCCTCACGGGTTCTCCCTTGGGCAGAGCTTCCTCCTCCTGGGTCAGCAGATCGCCTATCATTCTGTTATTTCCGTTGAAGAAACGGACGATCTTCTTTACGCCGGGATTGGTTATTTTTTGAGGGTTCGACGATATCTTGATCTTGGGTTCAAGTGTGCCGTCTCCCCTGTCAGCGGCCATGAGCTTGTACACGATGCCGAGTGCTGGTGTCTGGTACGATGTCATGAGGCGAGTTCCTACACACCACACGTCAATCCGCGCTCCCTGATCTCTGAGGCTTTCTATGAGCCACTCGTCCAGATCGCTGCTCGCGAGGATCTTGACTTCGGAAAAACCAGCCTCGTCGAGAATGTATCTGGCTGCCTTTGAGTAGTACGCAAGGTCTCCGCTGTCGATACGTATTCCGAGGAGGTTTTTGCCGGAGCTGCGCATGCGTTCGGCAACGCCTACCGCCTGGCGGACACCTTCGATGGTGTCGTACGTGTCCACAAGCAGCACGCAATTGTCGGGAAATATGTCGGCAAATGCCTCAAAAGCGTTTCTTTCGTTGTCGAAACTTTCGACCCAGCTGTGAGCATGTGTTCCCCTGACAGGTACCCCGAAAAGCTTTCCTGCCTTCACATTGGAAGTTCCTGCGCATCCACCTATGTACGAGCTCCTTGCGCCGTACAGGGCGGCCCGCACGCCATGAGCCCGACGGGTTCCGAAATCGATTACCGGCGACCCTTTCGCGGCAATGCACATGCGAGCGGCTTTGGTGGCTATAAGTGTCTGATGTCCCACCAGAGCCAAAAGGGTGGTTTCCAGAATCTGAGCCTGATCTATGGGACCTGTGACCCGGATGAGCGGCTCGTTGGGGAAGACCACTGTTCCCTCGGGAACCGCCCAGATGTCGCCGGTGAAACAAACGCCCGAAGCCAGCTGCTTCAGCGCTTCCGCAGAAAAAAGTCCCAGAGATTCCAGATAGTCGAGGTCGTCGGGATACATGGACAATTTGTTCACGTACTGGATCACGCTCTCCAGGCCTGCGCATACGCAAAATGCCCCATCATCGGGATTCTGACGATAGTAGAGGTCGAAACACGCGTTTTGGCGAGATTTGTTCAACACCCTGTACCCGGCTACCATGGTCAGTTCGTAAAGGTCCGTGTCCAGGGTATAATTATAGGCTCTCAAGCCTTCCATGACGCCGGACGCGTCTGCGGTTCCCAGGCGGGTTTGAGATTCCGAATCGATGATTTCAACGCAATCGAGCACGCGACCTGTAGACGGATCGCGAAGAATGGGTTTCATGAGGAAATTTCTTCTTTCTTTTTTCCAAAATACGTCTGAAATGCCTCTCGGTACGGATCGGAAGCAACCCCGCACTCGGTAATTATCCCGCGTACGAGTTCGTGAGGGGTCACGTCGAATGCAATATTGCGGGCTTTCACTCCGTCCGGCGCTATGCAAACACCGCCTATGTGGGTCACCTCACGAGGATCGCGCTCCTCTATGGGGATGCCTGCTCCGGACGCAAGGGACATATCGATGGTCGACAGGGGGGCAGCGACGTAGAACGGGATTCCGTGATACCTGGCCAGCACCGCCACCGAATACGTGCCGATCTTATTGGCAGCGTCTCCATTTGCGGCTATTCGGTCGGCACCCACCACCACCTTGTCAATGTCACCTCGCTTCATCAGAGCTCCGGCCGTGTTATCAGGTATCAGGGTAACGGGAATGCCAAGCTTCTGGAGTTCCCATGCGGTAATCCGGGCACCCTGGTTCAAGGGTCTGGTCTCGTCCGAAATCACCTGTATTCTCTTGCCTTCTTCATGTGCTGCCCGGATCACTCCCAGCGCAGTGCCGTACCCCGCAGTTGCCAATCCTCCCGCATTGCAGTGCGTCAGAACCGTATCGCCGTCCTCGATGAGGTCTTTTCCCGCGCGACCTATTCGTTCGCAGAGCATCCGGTCTTCCTGTTCCATGAGGACAGCTTCCCGGATAAGACGCTCCTTGATTTCTGCAATATTCGCATCCCGGCATGATTCGTACACATTCATCATCCTGTCAACGGCCCAGAACAGATTGACGGCAGTGGGGCGGGTTGCCGCTATTTGCCGGGATACGTTCTTCAACAGCCCCTCAAACGCTTCGTGATCGTCCTCGTTCGCGCTCAGTATCCCTAATGCGATTCCCATTCCGGCAGCCACGCCGATTGCCGGGGCTCCTCGTACTGCCAATCGTCGGATCGCGCTGCACATCTGATCCACGGTCTTGATTTCGATATAATCTTCGGCCAATGGAAGCAGCGTTTGGTCCAAAAGCCGTATGTGATCGCCTTTCCATTCTATGGTTCGAAATGGATCGTCCACCTTGTCTCCTCTTCGTGGCAATATCGGGACTTCGGCACTCCCGCTCAACCCGAGAGCCTTTTTATTCGAGATGTTTGCGAGTGATCTCACGAAAAAGTATATCACGGCCGGTGGAATTTTTCCCGGAACCGGTTCCCGCCGGTGGAAATCCCCGCCACGCGTGAACACCGCATGAAAAGGAAACCATAACCGGCCGGCGGGGGGGAGTCAATATTTTTGGTGTTGTTCGACATCAGTCATAACAAATAGAAAAGCAAAATTTAGATATTATGGCGAAATATTCATTTATTTCTTGAAATAAAAAACCGGTAATGCTATATCACTGGAAAAAGATTGAGAGGATCCACGATGAACCTCAGATCCGCACTTATCATCATCGCTGTTCTTTCCATGCTATTGCTTGTCCATGTGGGGCCGGCCAGCTGTGAAACCGTCGCGAGCCTGAACGTGTGCCAGGAACTGGTCAATTCCGCTCGAAACTATGAGGCGCGGGCCACGTACCATAATCAGATTTCAAAGAGTCTGCAAATGCAGATCGAAAACTTTTCAAAGCTTCCTAAGACCCAAAGCACGGCACTGGCGATTGATCAACTGTTCAATCAATATGATGAAAATCGTATGCTGGAGCAGAAATTCAGGGATCTTTACCGTCAGGCGGCCGACCAGGCCAAGAGCTGTATGAAATAGATTGAAGAACGTCCGAGTGTCCGAGTCAACTCTATTAGTGATGCAGGGAACAATAGAGTCTCAGCCGAAGGGGGGAGCCTTCCCGGGTTCCCCCGAATCCCGCCTACCGTCATGCCGCGATCGTGTGCTGCCTTACCGCCTCTGATACCGTTCGCTTTCACCATAGGGGGTATCGGAGAAGTTCTGTGCAGAGAGCCATCCCAATTTTACTCCTTGGAATGCGCAGCCGGATGAGATCCTGACACGAGCGATCCTTGCTTTGCCAACCAATACTTTTGCAATCGATTCCGTATATTGCTAGTATTTCCGAATCGTATCCTCCTGTTTTCACGGGATGGGAGACCGCTATGGGAACCATGAAGATCAGGGCGGCTTTTTTCTGCATGCTGTATGCGGCCGCTATCTCTTGTGCTGTATCGGCAGGAAATAAGGATGCCGAATTACTCGTCGCCGCCAAGTCGGCGAACGAGGCGAAGATAGAGCAGTTGTTGGGGCAGGGAGCCAACATCAACGCGATCGACACGCTGGGGAAAACTGCTCTTTTTTGGTGCTGCAGTCTCGGGCATTCTGAGGTTGCCCGGATGCTCCTGGACAAGGGAGCGGACGCCAATATCAAGGATAGGAGCGGAACGACGCCTCTCATGGAAGCCGCCGGCGAGGGCCGGGAAGAACTCGTGAGATTGCTCCTTGAGAAACGGGACGCGGTCTACACGAATTACGGGAGTCTCGCAGACGTTCTGGCTGAAGCTCGGGGAAGCAAGCCTCAGATGGTGCAGCCGCTTCGATCGAAGTTAATCGAAATAGATGCTGCGGACAAAAAAGGCAACACAGCTCTCATGTCGGCGGTTCGCGGGGGCAAGTCCAAGATCGCGGAACTCATTCTTGAAAAAGGGGCTCACGCCTCGATCCGAAACGCTTCGGGCCTCACCGCTCTGGATATGGCCGACAGGCAGCGCCGCCCGGACCTCGTGAAGCTGTTTCAGGAATTTGAAAAAGAGAAAGGGATCACCCGGACCTTGATGGCCGCTGTGGATTCGGGTAATACCGAGGCGATAAGGGCTATTCTGGCGAAAGGCTGTCCGGTGAACGTTCAGGACCGGTACGGCGCCACTGCGCTCATTCGGGCTGCGGCCAAAGGCAGGGCGGAGTCGGCAAAATTGCTCTTGGACCGAGGAGCGCTGATCAACGACCGGGACAATTATGGAAACACGTCGCTTATTTTGGCAGCGGAACTCGGCCTGAAACACATAGTTGTATTGCTCCTCAATCGAGGAGCCGACCCCGAAATGAAAAACAACGCGGGCCTGACTGCCTGGGATGCGGCAAAACGGAAAGGGCACGCAGACACCGCAGAGATGTTGAAGGATCACGACGTGCTGGGAAAAAATCTGGTGGCGGAGATTCAAACCGGAAATCCGGAGCAGGTGAAAAAACTGTTGGATCGCGGAGCTTCGGTGGACGGCAGGGATTCCGAGGGAACGCCCCCGGTCGTTGCGGCAGCGCAAGGCGGCAGCGCCGAACTGGTACAGCTCATGCTGGAAAGGGGAGCAAACCCCAACGCAAAAAACGCTTCCGGGGAAACGGCATTATCCGCTGCCTGCGGCGAATGCCGGCCGGACATGATCAAAGCATTGCTTGAAGCGGGAGCGAAGGCGACGATCAAGGACAATGTGGGATTCACCCCCTTGAAAGTGTCCTGGGATTTGAAACTCGATGGAGGCGAACCCTGTTCGGCTGCGTTTCATCTCTTGAAGACTTTCCTTTCGGAAAACGATGTCGGCTACAAATTGGTCGCTGCGGCAGAGCTGGGTGATGCCAAATTTGTCAGGGACCTCATTGAGAAAGGAGCTGACGTTGATACCGAGAACGAGTTGGAACAGACAGCGCTTATGGTATCCTCTCGAGAAGGCAGAACCGACGTGGTAAAACTCCTGCTCCAAAAAGGCGCGGAAACGGCAGGGGCTCTCTCGTGCGCCGCGGACGGCGGGCATTCGGATATCGTGAAGCTCCTCCTGAATACGGGAGCGGAAATCGAACCTGGCGCCCTGTCCCGCGCTGCCTTATCCGGCCGGGTGGAATTGGTGGAAATGCTCCTGGAGAAGGGTGCTGATGTGAACGAGATCTTTGCAAACGAGGACCAGTATCAGGCCACGCCGCTGATCCTGGCTTCCGCTTCCGGTAAAGCCGAAATGGTGAAGCTGCTGCTGTCCAAAGGCGCGGATCCGACAGCAAAGGACAGTGAAGGAAAATCTGCGCTGGAAATTGCCGCAGCTACGCATCACCAGGGCGTCGTTGACGTGCTCACTCAACCAGAACAGAAACCAGGAAAACATGATTGATTCCCGAGAAGAATGGATTGCTCTGCACGTAACGGTTGCGCGTGAGCTGGGAGACGCGGTTGCCAATTTCTGTCATGAGCGCGGCTCCACCGGAGTGGTCCTGGATGATTTCGGTGAAATGACAAGGATTACCGCCTACTTCGAGAAAGCTGGGGGGCAATCGGTCTTCAGAGATGTGCAACACTATCTCAACGTCTTGCGTGAACTTTTTCCTGACTCGCCTGAGCCGGTGCTTGATACAGAACTCCTGGAAACGGAGAACTGGGCGGTGATGTGGCAGGACAATTTCAAGCCCATGAAGATCGGAAAGCGC